>DASXVV010000014.1:300000-432470 GCA_036504035.1 Candidatus Deferrimicrobiaceae bacterium | reverse complement strand
CGCCACGAAGTCGGCCCAACCCTTGCTGGCCAACACCTTGGTGATCGCGGCCGTAAGGGTCGTCTTGCCGTGGTCGACGTGACCGATCGTGCCGATGTTGACGTGGGGCTTGGTGCGTTCGAACTTCTGCTTGGACATTTGACATTGCTCCTTTAGAAGGAAGAATGGTGATGGTGAAAATGGAGCCCACAAGCAGGATTGAACTGCTGACCTCGTCCTTACCAAGGACGCGCTCTGCCAACTGAGCTATGTGGGCGTAAAACCTATATTTTTGGAGCGGGCGACGGGATTCGAACCCGCGACCAACAGCTTGGAAGGCTGTGACTCTGCCAACTGAGTTACACCCGCCCGACAAAACGAATCACTAAGTATAGCAATTTCAACCGGTTTTCGTCAAGCGCCAGAAAATAAATGGCAAACGGCCTTCCCTTCGCCTGCCTCCGAAAGCGGAATCGGCAAAGAAAAAGCTGGTGGAGGGGGAAGGATTTGAACCTTCGTAGGCAATGCCAGCAGATTTACAGTCTGCCCCCTTTGGCCACTCGGGTACCCCTCCACGTAAGAAACACGGTCCCGTAATGCGGACCGTCAGGGTGAATCAGGAGTCAAATACCGTGCTAACCTTCCAGAGTTACCGGAACATCGAAGTATCCCGAAATCATATCAATATGTCAAGGGAAAAAGACGCCATGTTTTGCTTTGCCCGAGTGGGTATGCAGGTAGTGGAGCCGACGAGGGGATTTGAACCCCTAACCCCCTGATTACAAATCAGGAGCTCTGCCGTTGAGCTACGTCGGCCCTTGGAGGCGCCTCCGACCGGGATGGATCGGAGGTACATGAAAAATCATTTCACCGCCTATGTCAACGCGCAACGCAGGGCGTGTCCCAGGATTCCTGCCGCGACGCTGACGTTAAGCGATTCCATGCCCGGCTCCATCTCGATGCGGACCGAGCCGTCGCACGTGTCGTGGACCAGCCGTCGCACCCCCTTCTCCTCGCTCCCCATGACGATCCCCGACCGGCGGGCCGGCTTCCAGTCGGCCAAGCGGGTGTCGCCCTGCCCTTCAGCCGCGTAGAACCAGAAACCGGCTTCCTTCAGATCGCCCATCGCCCGCGGCAGGTTCGTCACCTGGAGGATCGGGACATGCGCGGCGGCCCCGGCGGATGCGCGGAAGACCGCCGGCGTCACCGGGCACGAACGATCCTGCGGGATCATGACGCCTGCGAATCCGAACGCGCGGGCGCTGCGGATGATCGCGCCGAAGTTCTGCGGGTCGGTGATGCCGTCGAGAAGGAACAGGGACGCATCCTTCGGAAGGGCCGCCACCCAGTCGACCGGGTCGACGTAGCGGAATGAAGCGATCTCGGCGGCGACTCCGCCCCCCTCGCGCTCTCCGGTCTTGCGTTCCCACTCGGCCTTCGGGAGCGTTACGCAAGGGATCTTGAGGCCGTGGGACAGCGTCTCGATCGATTTGCGCACGTCATGGGGGAGCGCATCGGATAGCAGCACCTTGCGGGGGGCCTGCAACGCGGAAGCGAGCAGTTCCTCGACGGGATGGCGCCCGGTCACCCACATCGGAATCTTGGCGTCGGATGGCCGCATCACGACCCCTTCACCATGTGGGCCGCAATCCGTCGCGCAGCCGCGACCGGATCGGAGGCTTGCGTGATCGGGCGACCGACGACGATGAAATCCGACCCGTTGCGAACCGCTTCTCCCGGGGTGACCACCCGCTTCTGGTCCCCGATCGCATCCTCGGGAAACCGCACGCCGGGCGTCACGAGAACGACGCCGTTGCGGACCACATCCCGGACTTCGGCAACTTCGAGCGCGGAGCAGACAAGCCCCCCGATGCCGGCTTCCCTCGCCATCCGTGCGAGTCGAAGAACCGTCTCGCGCGTTCCCGTCGCGTAGCCGACCTCCCGGAGATCCGCGTCGTCGAGGCTCGTGAGCACCGTGACGGCAAGGATCGTCGTCAGACTTCCTTCGGCCGCCTTGGCCGCGGCCACGAGCATCGCGCGCCCGCCCGAGGCATGCACGGTGGCGAACCGGACCCCGAGAGCGACCGCCGACCGGATCGCGCCCGCGACCGTGTTCGGAATGTCGTGGAATTTCAGGTCGAGGAAAACGTCGGCCCCGCTATCCCGGATCTTCCTGACCAGCTCGGCGCCGCCGATCGGGAAGAGCTCCAGGCCGACCTTGAACATGCCGACCTCGCCCTTCAGCAGGCGGACCGTCTCTAACGCTTTTTCGGGAGAGTCGGTATCCAGCGCGACGATGATCCGGTTCTTCACGCTTCACACTCCTTCTTCTTTTTCTCGAGCAGCGCAATCGAACGGTCGACCACATCGGCCAAGGCTACTCGCTCGGTCTCGCCGGTCTTGCGGTCGCGTAGTTCGGCGAACCCCTCGGCGAAATTTTTCTCGCCCAGCACGATGCGAACCGGAACGCCGATCAGGTCGGCGTCCTTGAACTTGATGCCGGGGCGCTCGACCCGGTCGTCGTAGAGCACCTCGTAACCTTTACCGGACAAGACCTCGGCGATCCGCTCGCACTCGCCGGCGATGCCAGCGTGGCTCACGTTGACGGCGATCACGTAGACCTCGAACGGCGCGATGGAAATCGGCCAGACGATGCCGTCGTCGTCATGGTTCTGCTCGATGGCGGCCGCAGCCGTCCGGCCGACGCCGATGCCGTAGCAGCCCATGACCAGCGGCTTCTCCTTCCCATCGGTATCGAGGAAGTTGGCTGCGAGCTTTTCGCTGTACTTGGTGCCGAGACGGAAGACATGGCCGACCTCGATGCCTCGCGAGAATCGAAGCTCGCCTCCGCAACGCGGGCACCGGTCGCCCTCGGCGACCGAGCGAAGGTCGGCATATCGCTCGGGGGTGAAATCCCGCCCGGGCGCCACGTCGACGAGATGGACATCCTTCTCGTTCGCGCCGGTCGCACCTGCGCCGATCGCGGCCACCGAATGATCCGCCAGAATGCGGAGGGAGAGCCCCACGGGCCCGGCGAACCCGGTCGGCGCGCCCGTCAGCTCGCGCACCCTCTCTTCGGGGGCGAGACGGACCCACTCGACTTCGAGCACGTTCCTGACCTTGATCTCGTTGATCTCGTACGCCCCCGAGACGAGCACCGCCACGTCGCCCTTGTCGGTCTCGAAAATAAGCGTCTTGATCATCGCCCCCGGCGCGATCCCCAGAAAGGCGGAGACCTCCTCGATGGTGCGCTTGCCGGGTGTGGCAACCCGACGCGCCTCGCCGGCCGTGGCGGGAGAGTCTACCGGCACCGGCCGGCATTCCGCCTTCTCGACGTTGGCAGCGTAGGCGCAGCCGCCGCACGAGACGATGGCGTCCTCGCCCGAGTCGGCGATCACCATGAACTCGTGGGAGCTGCTGCCGCCGATGGAGCCGGTGTCGGCCTCGACGGCGCGCGATTCCAGCCCCAGACGCCGAAAGATTCGACAATAGGCGTCGTACATCTTCTTATAAGACTCCGCGGCGCCCGCATCGTCGGCGTCGAAGGAGTAGGCGTCCTTCATGAAGAATTCGCGTCCCCGCATCAGCCCGAAGCGTGGGCGGATCTCGTCGCGGAACTTGTCCTGGATCTGGTAGAGGTTCAACGGAAGCTGCCGGTAGGATTTCACCTCGCGCCGCACGAGGTCGGTGACGACCTCCTCGTGCGTCGGGCCCAGGCAGAATTCGCGCTCGGCGCGATCCTTGAACCGGAGCAGCTCCTTGCCGTAGAACTCCCAGCGCCCGCTCTCTTTCCAGAGTTCGGAAGGAATGACCGTCGGCATGAGGATCTCGATGGCGCCGGCGCGGTCCATCTCCTCGCGAATGATCCGCTCGACCTTGCGCAGGACGCGCAAACCCGCCGGCATATAGTTGTAGATCCCGGAAGCCACTTTACGGATGAACCCGCCGCGGAGCATGAGGCGATGGCTGACCACCTCGGCGTCGGAGGGGGTCTCCTTGGTGGTCGGCATGAAATAGCGGGAATAGCGAATCACGATACCTTCTCCTTGATGGCGGCCAGTCGTCTCGCCAGGCGAACGACTTCGGCCACGATGTCTTTTTCCTTCACCTTACGGACGATCTCTCCCTTGACGAACAGCAAACCCTCGCCTTTCCCGCCGGCCACGCCGACGTCGGCCTCGCGCGCCTCGCCGGGGCCGTTGACCGCGCACCCCATCACCGCCACCTTCAGCGGGACGGAGATATCGGCAAGCCTGCGCTCGACCTCGGAGGCGATCGAGACCACGTCGATAGCGACGCGGCCGCAGGTCGGGCAGGAGATGAAGTCGGGCCCGCGCCGCCGCAGCCCGAGGCTCTTGAGGATCTCGAAACCGATTCGCACCTCGTCCTCGGGCGGCCCGGTGATCGAAACGCGCAACGTATCCCCGATGCCCTCCGAAAGCAACGTCCCGAGCCCGACCGACGACTTCACGGTTCCGGAGAAGAACGTCCCGGCCTCCGTCACGCCAATGTGCAACGGGTAATCGAACCTGCGGGAAAACAGCCGATAGGCCTCGACCGTCGTCATGACGTCTGAAGCCTTGAGGGAAAACTTCAATTTCGCGAAGCGGGCCTTCTCGCATATCCGAAGCGCGGATTCGGCGCTTTCGACCAGTGCGGCGGGCGTCGGGCCGCCGTGGCGCGAAAGGAGTTCCTTCTCGATCGAGCCCGAGTTCACCCCGATCCGAACCGATATCCCGTTGGCGCGTGCCGCCCGGAGCACTTCGCGGGTGCGGGCCTCCCCTCCGATGTTCCCGGGGTTGATCCGGAGCGCGTCGGCCCCGTTCTCGGCGCATGCGATGGCGAGCCGGTGGTCGAAGTGGATATCGGCAATTACGGGTAGCGGCGACTTCTGCCGAATCTTCCGAAAGGCGTCCGCCGCGGCCGCATCAGGGATCGCCACCCGGACGATCTCGCACCCCTCGCGGGCGAGCGACCGGATCTGCGCGACAGTGGCGCGAACGTCGCGCGTGTCGGTATTGGTCATGCTCTGGACGGTGACGGGCGACTTGCCTCCGACCGAAACCTCGCCCACCCGGATCGTGCGCGTCTTCCGGCGTTCGATCATCGGAGGGCGCCCACGAGCAGGGGGACGACTTCGGTCGCCTTGCCTTTCAGGAACAGATCGGTGATGGAACGGGTCAGCGGCGTTTCCTCTGTGTTGATCTCGATGACAACCGCCCCGTGTTCCCGGGCGATCTCCGGCAATTCGCACGCCGGGTAGACTTGGGCCGACGTGCCGATCACCAGCAGCGCGCCGCACACCTTGGCCTCGGCTTCCGCCGCCGCCTGGGCACCCCATGGAATCGGTTCGCCGAACAAGACGATGTCGGGCTTGAGGATCGTCCCGCAACTGCAGCGTGGGGGCGGATCCCCGGGCTTCCAGCGTCCGAGCGGATACCGGTTCCAGCACGAGAGGCAGACGAGCTCGCGAACGCTGCCATGATACTCGATCACTTCTCTCGAACCGGCCGCCTGGTGCAGTCCGTCGACATTCTGCGTGATCACCGACTTGAGCCGCCCGGTCTGCTCGAGCACGGAAAGTCCCCGGTGGGCGCTGTTGGGTTCCGCAGACAGGAGGAGGGACAGCAGCTCGGCGAACATCCTCCATGCTTTTCCGGGATCGGCGGAAAAGGCCTCGATCGTGGCGTATTCCATCGGATCGAATCGATCCCATAGCCCCTGGGTCCCCCGGAACGCCGGGATGCCGCTTTCGACGGAAATGCCCGCGCCGGTCAACGCTGCGACAGTGCTTCCCGCCGCGCGGATGCGGGATGCCGCCTCGGCGATCTCATCCTTCCGGGCCGCATCCACGCCCCCGACGACCTGCTATTTCAGGAACGACGCGAACTTGAGCGCCAGACCCATATCACCCGCGACCTTGAGCTTGCCCATCATGAAGGCAAGCTGGCCGTTGAGCTTCCCCGAAAGGAGGTCGAGGAAGTCGGCCTCGGACACGGTGACCACGCAATCCGGGGAAGCGGCGACGCCTTCAGAAACGGTCGGCCTGCCATCGGCCACGTCGACGTGGTAGCCCGCCTCACCGACCCGAAACTGGAAGACGGAAGTCATGCCGGCCAGGCGCGACGGGTCCTTGGCCAGCTTTCCTTCGAGCGCATCGAAAAAGCCCTTGACGGTGGTTTCCGCCATCGGGGAGTCTCCTCTCGGGCTGTCCGGGCATGATGCCTGGGGGTCTTTCGACCGTAGCATCGGGCCCTTCGGTTTGTCAACGACCGGCAGGAATAGGGCCGGAGGGGCGCATGATATAATTCGCGCGATGCGAATCATCGGCTTGACAGGCGGCATCGGCACGGGCAAGAGCACCGTGGCGCGGATCCTTTCCGAGTTCGGGTTGCCGGTCGTGGACGCGGACAGGATCGCCCGCGAGGTCGTGGAGCCCGGCACGGCGTGCCATGGGGAGATTGTCGCCGCCTTCGGAAAAAGCATTTTGACGGCCGACGGGCGGATCGACCGGAAGAAGCTGGGAACGCTTGTATTTTCGGACCCGGTCCGCCGGGCCGAGCTCGAGGCGATCACCCATCCCCGGATCAGGGAAGGCATCGAGGCAGCGCTGGCGGCCCTTGAAGCTGAACGCTACGCCGCGGCCGTCGTCGAAATTCCGCTTCTCCATGAAAACAGGCGAGCGTTTCTCTTCGAGGCGGTTATCTGCGTCTATTGCGACCGGGAGACCCAGTTGCGACGCATCCTCGCCCGGGACGACATCACGGCCGAAGAAGCTTGTCGAAGGATCGACGCACAGATGGATACGGCCGAGAAGGCGCGAAGATCAGACCACGTCATCGACAATTCGGGCACGGAGGCGGAAACACTTGAACAGATCGGAGCGGTTCTTTCCGAACTGAAACTGACCCCCTAGATTTTTGGCTTTCTTTCGGGAAGCGCAAATATAAAAACCGGCACCCTGTGGCAGAAGGGCGCCGGTTTTCCTTTCGAGCGGCTATGGTATAGAAGCCCTAAAGTTTCCGGACGTTTGCCGCCTTCTTTCCCTTGGGGCCGCTGGTGATCTCGAACTCGACAGCCTGCCCTTCGGCCAGCGACCGATAGCCCTCGCCCTGGATCTCGCTGAAATGGACGAAGACATCCTCGCCTGTCTCTTCCGTGATGAAGCCGAAGCCCTTTGCATCGTTGAACCATTTTACCGTTCCGTTAGCCATGCCCTGCTCTCCTTTTCGGTGCGGCCTGCCGGGCCGTGCGTGATCGCCTGATCGCCGGATGCGAAAGGCGTCGGAAAATCATCGGACTCGGCGTACAACCGAGCAACGGTATACTGTATGCAAAAGGTTTGCCCACTTTCAGGCATTCATAAATCATTGTTTTCAAACTTGATTAGGGATTAGAAGAGGATGGATAATCCGGGGAGGGATATTTATTTACCATAATATCCCTAATATATTCACTTTCTCGGAGAGGACTTCCCGCGATTCATGCCTCGCCGGGGTGATCAGGGATCTGTTTTTTCCGATTGGCGACCCGGGCCCGGGCCGCATCCGCCCTCCGGTGATCGTCCTCGGTCTCGGGGATCAGGAACGGGACCTCGGTCGGCTGCCCCACCGGGTCGAGGGCCACCATCGTGAAGTAACAGGAATTGGTGTGGGTCCTTTTACCGCTGAACATGTCCTCGGCCTCGACCCGAACGCCCACTTCCATCGAGGTGCGCCCCGCGTGATTGAGCGAAGCCTTGAGCGTGACGATGTTGCCGATGTAGATGGGCGCGTGGAAATCGAACCGGTCGACCGAGGCGGTGACCACGTTTCCGCCCGCATGGCGCATCGCGGCGACGCCGGCAGCAGTGTCGGCGAGCTTCATGATGTTGCCGCCGTGCACGTTGCCGGCCAGGTTGGCGTCCATCTGGCTCATCACCTGGACCAGGACGGTCGTTGATTCGCTCACCCGCTTGCCTGACCGCGTCATCTCGAGACCTCCCGGTATTTTTGCCAAGGCTAGACGAGCGGCCGGATCTCGACCACGTGGAAATAGGCCACGTATCGGATCGAATCGCCCGCCTCGTGGGAAACCGCGTCGCGCGTCCGCTCGCGGATGGCGTGAAGCATCGGGTCGTTCTCAAGGATTTCCTTCAGCGACAGCGTCATCCGGAGCCCGCGGTTGCCGTCTCCGGGCGCCATGTAGAGGTATGCCGCGTTCGGGTTTTCGACGAGATTTGCATGTGTCCGCCCGGAAGTCATCCCCCAGGCGACCGTCGATTCATCGATGACGTGGGGAGCCGCGTAGATCGCCGTGTTCGGAACGCCGTCCCGCGACGCAGTGGCGATAACGCCCTTCCCCCCCGGTTGAAACCGATCGGCCATGTTCATGGACCCGCCTCCTCGTAGATCTTGCTGATGATAGTCTGATGCGCGCGCGGGAAGGCGTGTTGCGAAAGATATTCCCGGGCGGTCCATATTCCCGCGTCTTCGGGAACGACGGATGCGGCCCGGCATCGCCACGCGTGGAGCCTCAGGCCGAAATGGGTGAATGCCTGGCGGACCGTCGCGAAACGGGCTTCCGGGAACAAACAGGGAATGCCGGCATCCAGTCCCCACCGCAGCAACGCCGACTCCTGAGACTCGCCTCCCTCGAGAAAGACCCCGGGAAATTCCCACAATCCCCCGAGAAGTCCGGCCCGAGGCCTCCGGCGGATCAGGAACCTTCCCGTGCGATCCTCGATCACGACCGCGACCGCCTCCCGCAACGGCCGCTCTTTACGCTTCCCTTTTTCGGGATAAGCTGCCGGGGTTCCCTCGGCGCACGCCCGGCACCACCCGGCCAAAGGGCACTCCCCGCACCGGGGCTTCCTTGGCGTACAGACAAGCGCCCCGAGATCCATCAGGGCGAGCGCGATGTCTCGCCCCTTCCCGGGAACCACAAGTTGCCGGGAGACAGCCCACATCCGCTCCTGCACTTCGCTTCTCGAGACGTCGCCCGCGATGGCGGCCAAACGGGCGACGACGCGCTTGACGTTGCCGTCGAGGATCGGCGCATCTATTCCGAAGGCGATCGCTGCGATCGCGCCTGCCGTCGATCGGCCGATTCCGGGAAGCGACTCGAGGCTCTCTGCATCCGCCGGGA
This sequence comes from Candidatus Deferrimicrobiaceae bacterium, assembly GCA_036504035.1. NCBI lineage: Bacteria > Candidatus Deferrimicrobiota > Candidatus Deferrimicrobia > Candidatus Deferrimicrobiales > Candidatus Deferrimicrobiaceae > Candidatus Deferrimicrobiaceae bacterium. The sequence continues at coordinate 423,365 of DASXVV010000014.1, read as the reverse complement.
ACATCCCGCCATGCTCGCGAACGACGTCGGCGGCGCAACGGTGCAAGTTGCGCGCACGGGAATAGTAGCCGAGCCCCTCCCAGCATTTCATCACCGTGTCTTCCGGCGCATCGGCGAGCGAACCCACATCGGGAAATGATTCGAGGAACCGGCGATAATAGGGCAGGACGGTCGAGACCTGCGTCTGCTGCAGCATGATCTCGGAGAGCCAGATCCGATACGGGTCGGAGGTTTCGCGCCAATCCATCCTTCGGGCGTTTTTGGAAAACCAGCGGAGGAGCGCCACCGATACGGCAGGGAAGGGAACCTGATCGGAGTCGGCGGGGCGGGATGGTTTCTGCACCATGGGGGCGCCTCCTCGGATATGATTGTCGCTGGTTAATCCTACTACTATTCGGGAGGATTCCCCGTATATGCCCCATAAAGTCATCATTCTCGGATCCGGATGCGCCGGATCGACTGCCGCCGTCTACTCCGCCCGGGCCGGCCTGTCCCCGATCGTCCTCGAGGGGCTGGAACCCGGCGGCCAGTTAACCATCACGACGGAAGTCGAGAATTTTCCCGGATTCCCTGATGGGATCATGGGCCCCGACCTCGTCGAGCGGATCAAGCAGCAGGCGCAGCGCTTCGGCGCCGATTACCGGGCCGAGCGGGTGGTCTCGGTCGATCTGTCGCAGCGGCCTTTCGCAATCGTCACCGACGACAACCGCTACGAGGCGAAAACGCTGATCGTAGCCACAGGCGCCTCGGCGCGTCTCCTGGGACTCGAATCGGAGCGCCTTCTCATGGGGCGCGGCGTCTCGACCTGCGCGACCTGCGACGGCGCCTTTTATCGGGGCAGGCAGGTTGCGGTCGTCGGCGGCGGCGACACCGCGGTCGAGGAAGCGATCTTCCTGACCCGCTTCGCCGCCAGGGTCACCATCATCCACCGCCGCGAACAGCTTCGCGCCTCGAAGATCATGATCGACCATGCGCTCAAGAACGAAAAGATCTCTTTCCTCTGGAACACGGTCATCACCGAGATCCTCGACATGGACAAGAACGACGTAACCGCCATCCGCACCCGGAACGTCAAGACGGGCGAGGAATCGATCCTCCCCATGGACGGCGTCTTCGTCGCGATCGGGCACAACCCGAACACGGCCCCTTTCGAGGGGCAGCTCGACCTCGATCCCAACGGCTACATCCTCGTTCGCGACGGGTCGAAGACCAGCGTCCCCGGGGTGTTCGCCGCGGGCGACGTCCACGACCCCGTTTACAAGCAGGCGATCACGGCGGCGGGCGCCGGCTGCCGGGCTGCGATCGACACAGAGCGTTTTCTCGAATCGTTGGGAGAGTGATCAATTGTTCGAATCCGCCGAGCTGGGGCACAAGATCGACAAATCCGCCTACAGGAAGGAAGTCCCCCCCCTCCGTGAGGCGTTGCTGCAGGCGCAGGCAGACCTCCTCCGCACGAAGAAGATGCCCGTCGTCATCCTCGTCAGCGGGGTCGAGGGCGCAGGCAAGGGAGAGACGGTCAATACGCTCAGCGAATGGATGGACCCGCGCCACATCCAGGCGCATGCGCTCGACGATCCGACCGACGAGGAGCGGGAGCGCCCCTACATGTGGCGCTTCTGGCGCAAGCTCCCCCCCAAGGGAAAGATCGGGATCTTCGTCGGCTCCTGGTACCACTCCCCGATCGTCGACCGGGCGTTCGGTCGCATCAAGAACGCCGATCTCGACCAGGCGATGGAACGGATCGTCCGCTTCGAGAAGATGCTGACCGACGAAGGCGTCCTGGTCCTCAAGTTCTGGCTGCACCTGTCCAAGGATGCCCAGAAGGCGCGCCTGAAGAAGCTCGAGCGCTCACCCGAGACGCGATGGCGCGTCACCGAGGTGGAATGGCGCCACTTCAAGCTTTACGACACCTTTCGACGCGTTTCCGAACGGGCACTGCGCCAGACCAGTACCTTCGATTCCCCCTGGATCGTCGTCGAGGGGACGGACGCAAACTACCGCTATCTCACCATCGGCAAGGCCATCCTGGATGCGATTCGCAAGCGTCTCGACGCGACCGACGCGTCCCAGACGCCGGCCCTCACCCCTCCCCTCCTTCCGGCCGAGGACCGACTCTCCATCCTCGGCACGCTCGACATGGCGCAGAAGCTCGGAAAGAAGAGCTACGCCCTGTCGCTGGGGAAATACCAGAAAAGGCTCAGCCTCCTCACGCGGCATCCTCGCTTCAAGGACATTTCGGTGGTCGCGGTCTTCGAGGGCCCCGATGCCGCGGGCAAGGGCGGGGCGATCCGAAGAATCACCGGCGCGCTCGACGCGCGCATATACCGGGTCATCCCGATCGCGGCGCCTACCGAGGAGGAACGCGACCAGCCCTACCTCTGGCGGTTCTGGCGCAACCTGCCGGGCGCGGGTCACATCGCCATCTTCGACCGCTCCTGGTACGGCCGCGTCCTCGTCGAGCGCGTCGAGAAATTCTGCCGCACCCAGGACTGGATCCGCGCTTATTCCGAGATCAACGAATTCGAGGAACAGCTCATTCGCAACCGGACCGTCGTCGTCAAGTTCTGGGTGCATATCACGCACGACGAGCAGCTTTCACGCTTCAAGGATCGCGAGCAGACCGGATTCAAGCGATTCAAGCTGACCGAAGAGGATTGGCGGAACCGGAAGAAATGGAAGGAATATGAGATGGCTGCCTGCGACATGATCGACCACACCGGCACCGAGATCGCCCCCTGGACGCTGGTGGAGGCCAACGACAAGCAGTTCGCCCGCATCAAGGTGATGGAAACGATATGCGACCGGATCGGGGATGCGTTGAAGAAAAAAAGAAATCAGACTTAGAGGCCGGCGGCAGAGGCAAACTTCCTTTTCATTCCTCGTCCGAAGCGGGCGCGGGTTTCGCCCGCTTCTCGATCGTTCCCGGCGGGCTGATCTCCCCCGTCGAGGCCGAATCCATCTCCCGGAATTTACGGGCGGAGACAAGCACCCGGCTCTCGAGCGTCCCGACCGCCTTGTTGTAGCCGTCAACCGCTTTTTCGAGCCCTTTCCGCAATTCCCCGAAATGCTCGGAAAACACACGGATACGGTCGTATAGCTCCTTGCCGAGCGCCGTGATCGCCTCGGCGTGCTCGGCCACCCGCTCCTGGCGCCATCCGTGCTCGACGGCGCGAAGCAGGGCGATAAGCGTGGTGGGTGTCGAGAGGATGACCCGCTTGTCGACACCGAATTCGATCAGCGAGGGATCCTGTTCGAGCGCGGTGCTGAAGAACGCTTCGCCCGGCAGGAAGAGGACGACGAACTCCGGCGCGTTGGGGAACTGCTCCCAGTAGGACTTCGAGGAAAGCTGGGTCATGTGCCGCCGGATCTGGGCCGCGTGCTCCTTGAGCCGGGCCAGGCGGACGTCCTCGTCTGTCGCCTCCAGCGCCTCGAGATAGGCGGAGAGCGGCGCCTTGGCGTCGATGATCACCTCCCTGCCGTTCGGGAGTCTGACGATCATGTCGGGCCGAAGCCGTCCCCCGTCTTCCGTCCCGGCGCTTTCCTGCTGGACGAAATCGCACTGCTCGACCATTCCCGCCATCTCGACGACCCGACGGAGCTGGATTTCTCCCCACCGTCCCCGCGTATGCGGAGCCCTCAGCGCCTTGACCAGGTTCCCGGTTTCTCCCTGCAGCCGCGCCTGGGCGGTGGCCAGCGATTGCAGCTGCTCGTTCAGGCCGGAGTAGGCGGAGACGCGTGCAAGCTCGACCTCCCGGATCCGGACGTCGACCTTCTCTAGCGATTCACGGATCGGGCGCACCAGGTCGTCCACGGCCTGACGCCGAAGGTCGAGATCGCCGCGGGCACGCTCGTGAAATCCTTCCATCGACGTGCGGGCGAGCTGGAGGAAGGCTTCGTTGCTGTTCTTCAGCGCCTGGGTGAAAAAGGCGCCGGACGCCTCCGAGAGCCGGGCCAGCGCCGCATCGTCCCGGCGCGACGCGCCCCGGAGGACGAGCCAGCAGGAGATCGCCCCGAACAGAAACCCGAGGACGGCGGCGGGCAGATGATCCATGCCTTGAATTTCCTCGCATTAAAAAGGCCCCGGCGGTATGAACCGCCGGGGCCTGGTTTGGTCGAGATATCGAGGCCAATGAGGCCTCGGCTTTACCTCACCTTGTTGACGTTGGACGCCTGAGGACCCTTGGGGCCCTGGGTGATTTCGAATTCAACCCGCTCGCCTTCGCTGAGCGACTTGAAGCCTTCACCCTGGATGGCGGAGAAATGGACGAAAACATCCGGACCACCCTCCTGGGAGATGAAGCCGAAACCCTTCGCATCGTTGAACCACTTGACCGTTCCCTGAACCACTGTACTACCTCCAAAACCTTGATGTACTGTCGTGCCACCCGGACGTTGCCACCCGATGTCCGACAATTGTTCCTAAGGTACCCTGCCTGTTCTTTCCTGTCAACCGATATTTCAATTCGACATCTTGGCAAGATGCGACCGATTTTTCAGCCGAACGGATTTTCCTTCCGCCCGTCCGCCAACATCCAGAGCAGCGTTGCACCTTTCCGCACGAGATCGGAAGAAAGCTCGAACGCGGCGATGGCCCCTTTTTTCATGGAAATAATTCCTTCGGACCCCATTAGCTCCGTCGCCAGGCGGGACAGGTAGGGATTGTGCCCGACAAGCGCGACCGAGGACGGGGAGCCCTGCTGCTCGAGAAATCCGGCAAGGTCTTCCCGAAACAATCCCGTCGCCAGCTCGGTGGCGGCGACCACCTCGCCGCCGAAACGAAGCCCCTCCGCGAGCAGGTCGGCGGTCTGGACGGCCCTCACCAGGGGGCTGCAGAAGATCGCGTCGACAGACATCCCCTCCCTCCGCGCGGCCTGGACCGTATCCCTGAAGCGCTCCCGCCCTTTCGCGGTCAGGTGGCGAAGCGCATCCGGAATGCCGTAGGCCGCATCGACCGACCTCCCGTGCCTGACGATGTAAAGTTTCATGGCGCCCCCTGCCCGGCATTTTCCGATAATATACTTTACTCGGGAGATGCGAATTGCTGAAGAAGATCGACACACGGAACCTGAAGGTCGGGATGGTCGTCGAGAGGATGGACCGCCCGTGGCTCGAACACCCCTTCCTGACCAGCCGCAAGAAGATCACATCGGCATCCCAGATCAACAAGCTGCTCGAATACAGCATCGACGAGGTTTATATCAACCCCGACCTGGGCCTCGATTTCGAGCCCCTGGATGCGCCCGTTCCCGAACCCGATTTCCCGGAGTCGGAAACCGATTTCGAACAGCCCGGACTTGAGCTCCAGACCGACCACGCCCCGCCACCGTCCGACGCAACCGCTTCGCCCCGCCCGTCATGGGCGCCGGTCTCGATCGACGATCCGGTCTCGTTCGAGGAAGAGATCAAGGTCGCGCGCCTCGTCCAGAGGGAAGCCCGCTTCGTCGTCAACGACGTGATGCACGACATCCGCATCGGGAAGAATATCGAAGGCGGCAAGGTGTCGAAGGTTGTCGAAAACATGGTCGCGTCGATCTTCCGGAACCGGGATGCCCTTACCAGCCTGACCCGGATCAAGGGATACGACGAATACACCTTCGTCCATTCGGTTAACGTCTGCGCCCTTTGTCTCACGCTCGGGCGCCACCTCGGGCTCGATCCGGAGCAGCTTCGCAACCTGGGCATCGGGGCGATGCTGCACGACACCGGCAAGATGAAGGTTCCCATCGCGATCCTCAACAAGCCCGGCAGGCTGACCGAACGCGAGTTCACGGAGATGAAGAAGCACCCGATCTACAGCGCGGAGATCATGTCCGGGACCGACGGCATCCCCGAAGAGGCCAAGTCCATCGCGCTTCAGCATCACGAACGGTTCCACGGCAACGGCTACCCGTTCGGTCTCCGGGGTGACGAGATCCGGATGTTCAGCCAGCTGACGTCGATCATCGACGTCTATGACGCGATCACCTCGAACCGCTGCTACAGCAAGGCGCTCCCCGCATACGAGGGGATCAAGAAGCTCTACGAGTGGGGGCGCACCGATTTCAACCTCCCCTTCGTCGAGCGTTTCATCCAGTGCCTCGGCATCTACCCGGTCGGGACCGTCGTGCAGCTCGACAGCTCCGAGATCGGCGTGGTCCTGTCGATCAATCACGAAATGATCCTGCGACCGAACGTGCTCCTGATCTACAAGGACGAACATCGCCGCTACCCATCCCCCGTCAACGCCGACCTCACTCTGCGAAAAGAGGACGGGAAGCGGTTCGCCCGGACGATCGTTCGGCCGCTGAACCCGGACCAGTGGCGAATCGACGTCGAACAGATCCTGGCCAAGGTCGGCTGACAAGAGGAGAAGTGACGATCATGATCCGCAAGGCCCTTATGCTGAAGCTTTTCGATGCCGCCTACATGCAGCGCTGGAACGACAAGCTGCGCCCCGTCGAGCTGATCGAGCTCGACAAGCAGGCGCACAAGATGATCATCGCCTATTTCCTGGCGAAGTTCGAAGAGGACGAAGGAGGACAGCCGGTCGACTGGGTCGAGCTGATCGAAGGCGGGATCTTCGAGCTGCTCCAACGGATCGTCATCACCGATCTGAAGCCGCCTATCTTCTACAAGATCAAGGAAGACCGGAAGAAATACCGGAAGCTCAACGAATGGGTCGAGGAGGAGCTCAAGCCGGTCCTGTCGTCGCTCGGCAAGCCGTTCTGCCGCCGGTTCCGCGAGCACTTCGTCCGGGCCAACGACGATACGCACACCAGGCGGATCCTGAATGCGGCCCACTTCTGTGCGACCAAGTGGGAATTCGCAATCATCGAGCGGGCGAACCCGGGCGGCTACGACATCGACGACATCCGGAACGATCTCGAGCGCAAGCTCGGCCACTATTCCGACCTGAAGGGGATCATCGCGCTGGCCGAGGAACGGCGATTCCGCAATTTCATCGACCTGGCGGGCCAGCTCCGCTTCCAGACCCGGTGGGCGCACCTGCACCGGATTCCCAAGACGTCGGTCCTGGGGCACTCGCTTTACGTCGCGATCCTCTCCTACCTGTTCTCTCTCGAGATCGGCGCCTGCCCGCGACGCCGGGTCAACAATTTCCTGACCGGGCTGTTCCACGATCTCCCCGAGGTGTTGACGCGCGACATCATCTCTCCGGTCAAGCGGTCGGTCGAGGGTTTGAGCGAGCTGATCAAGGAGTACGAGAAGGAGCAGCTGGAAAAAGAGGTGTACCGCCTGATTCCCGACCGGTGGCGGCCCGACTTCCTGATGTACGCCGAGCGCGAGTTCGAATCCTTCGTGACCGTCGACGGTGTACTGACCGAAACGAACAGCGGCGAGATCGGCGCGCGGTACAACAAGGACATCTTCAACCCGAAGGACGGTGCGCTGGTCAAGGGTGCGGACAACCTGGCGGCATTTCTCGAGGCCTATGCCGGCATCCGGAACGGCAGCGTCAGCCAGGACCTGCAGATGGCGCGATTCAACATCAAGGAGCAGAATCAGGGGCTCTCGATCGCAGGCCTCGACTTCGGAGCGATCTACTCGGACTTCGACTAGACTGTCGACGGGCTCACCCGAGCAGGTAGGCGAAATCTTCCCTGGAAAGCGGCGCCCCGCCCGATTCCCCCGGCTCGCCCAGGAGCGCCTTGTACAACCCTGCCTTTCGCGAGGACAGCGCCACCATCTTCTCCTCGACCGTATGCCGCATCAGGAGCCGCAGGACGGTCACCTTGCGGACCTGCCCGATCCGGTGCGCCCGGTCGGCCGCCTGTCGCTCGACGGCCGGATTCCACCAGGGGTCGAGCAGGAGCACGTAGGACGCCTTGACCAGGTTGAGCCCCTTCCCGCCCGCCTTCATGCTGAGCAGGAACACCGACGGCTCTTCCCCCCCCTGGAAAGACTCGACCCGCCGCTTCCGCTCGGGCACGGGCGTCGCCCCGTCGAGGCGCAGGGCGGACATCCCGCGCTCGCGCATCGCCCGCTCGACGAGATCGAGATAGGTGGTGAACTGAGAAAAGACGAGCACCGAATGCCCTTCCTCGCGCAGTTCCTCAAGCCTCGACAGCAGGAATTCGATCTTGGGCGCAGTTTCCCGCTTCGCCGGGAGTAGTAGCTCGGGCGAAAGGCACAGCTGCCGCAACCGGAGGATCGCCGTAAGCGCGATGATCCGTGCGCGCCCTTCGGTTCTCGTCCTGTAAGCCCGGTCGACCTCTTCGCGGGCCGATTCGGCGGCGCGCCGGTAGAGGACCTTCTGCCGGTCGGTCAGATCGAGGAAGATGTCGCTTTCGACCTTGGGCGGAAGATCGGGCAGGATCGTCTCCTTCGCTCGCCGAAGGACGAAGGGACGGCTCCGGCTGCGGATGGCCTCGAGGAAGGCGGGATCATCCTTCCGGATCTTGCGCCGGACGTCCTCATAATCCCCGAAGATGCCCGGAGCCACGAGGTCGAGGATCGAATAGTATTCTCCGAGATGATTCTCGACGGGCGTGCCGGTCAGCGCCATCGCAAATGCGCATCGCAGCCTGCGGGCGGCCCCGGTCGATTTCGCGAACAGGTTCTTGACCGCCTGCGCCTCGTCGAAGACGATCACGTCGAACTGCATGACCGACAGGATGTCGATGTCGCGGCGGACGATGTCGTAGGTCGTGAGCACGAGATCCGCGTCGCCGAACTCCGGCGATCGCGCTTTCCCGCGGTAGACCGCCAGCTTCAGCCCCGGATAGAATCGCTGGATCTCGCTTTCCCAGTTGAACAGCAGGCTCGGCGGCATGACGACAAGCGAAGCGAGGCCAGGGGCGCGGGAGGTGACGATGCCCTCCTTGATCGCAGCCAGGAATGCGATCGCCTGAACCGTCTTGCCGAGGCCCATGTCGTCGGCCAGGCACGCTCCGAAGCGGTTCTCGTAAAGGAAGGACAGCCAGTCGTACCCTTCGGCCTGGTAAAGGCGCAGGTCGGTGCGGAGCTTCTCGGGAACGGCCTTCCTGGGAACCGCTTCAAGACGGGACAAGCGGTCGAGAATCTTTCGTTCCCGCTCGGGTAGGACGACTTGAACACCGTGGCGCCGCAATTCCAGGAGATCGAGGATCGCCAGCCGGGGAATGCGGACATAACGCTCGCGCCCGCCCCGCTTCCCGCGCCGCAGCGATGCGGCGACCGTTTTCAGGACGTTCCGCTGAGATGGGTCGAGAACCAGGAGCTGCCCCCCCCGGATGACGAATCCATCCCGCAGGAGCGCTTCCTCCCAGGTCGCCTCGTCGAGGGACTCGCCGTCGATCGAGATCTCTGGGCGGACCTCGAACCAGTCGAACTGGCCGCCCGCCGCTTCGACGGAAACCGTGACGTTTGCGGACGCGACGTCCCGGTCTTCATAGGAGAGCGGGAATCCGCCGGCGGTCGTTGCCGCAAGGAGTGCGTGCAGCCTTTCGTTGACCTCGGCTCCCGGGACCCGGAGCTCGCCCGGCTCCCTCGCGCCCTGAAAGATGCGGAACCCGAACAGTCGAAACGGGATTTCGAGCATGCGGGCCTGATTCAGCGGATCTGAGCAAAACGACACCCACCGCCCCTCGAGCGGAAGGACCATCGCCACGCTTTCCCGAAGGTGCCCGATGGCGTCGAACGCAGCACGATAAGTCTCCCGCCCGGACGACGGCTCCGCGCCGGGGAGCATGGCTTCGTGCATGGCGTCGTACCACCCGGGCTCGCCGCCTGAACGCCGAATGAGGGACGGGATCGACTCGGGCCTGAAGACGCGGATCGCCTCCTCTGAAATCGGGAATAAATGGTTCCCGATCTTCAGCTCGCCCCGGATGACCCACGGTGTGCGGGGATTGCCGGAGGGATGGATCGACAGGCCGGGCGACGGGACGACGGGTTCCGCCACGACCGGCCGGCCGTTGATCCGGATCTGAAGGCCGCCCTCCTCGGCTGGGAATTCGTCGCCGACCGGGATCCCTTGACGTTCCACATCGGCCGCCAGAAAGACGGCCTTCCGGCCCGGGACATCCTCCTCGACCGGGTGGACGCCCTTTCCGTGGAGGTGACGGCGCATCCGGTGCCAGGCACGCCATCCCCCGTCCCGCGGAAGCAGACCGAACTCGCCCCGGACCAGATCGAAAAAGAATCCGTCCCGCACGATAGGTCCTTTACGGCTTCCGGAGCCGACGATCACCCGGTGCCGAAGGACAAGCAGGCCTCCCTCGACGAGATCGGCCTCGGTCCGGGTCCCTCGGACCGAATATCCCACCCATCGCATCGGGAGGATGCGGCGGGAAAAGCGGACGGCGACCGGATAGCCGTCGGCATGGGCAAGAAAATGCTTCCGGAGTTTTTCGCGGGGTTCAGAGACGGGCTCTGCCGCCCCGGGCAGGAACGACGAGAGCGGCCCGGGAGCCAGCGAGGCATGGACGACGCGCCGGCCGTCCCGCAGGATCGATACGTCGATGCCCCTCCCGTCGAGGTCGAGGAGCATGGAAAAGAACGGCTCCGTCGACGAGGCATCCTTGGGGAGGTTCACGCCGGCTACCCTTGCTATTCCTTCGGTACCAACGTGATCTCGATGCGCCGGTTCTTGGCCCGGCCGTCAGCCGTGTCGTTCGAGGCGACGGGCCGAGTGTCCGCATACGCGACTGCGGCCATCTGGACGCCGCCGATCCCCCGATCCTCGAGCGAACGCATCACGTTGATGGCCCGGTGCGCCGACAGTTCCCAGTTGCTGGGGAATTTCTTGGCGAGCGCCCCGGTGATCTGGATGTTGTCGGTGTGGCCGGCGATGCGGATCTGCTTGTCCTTGACGCCGCCCAGCACGGCAGCCACCTTTGCGAGAACCGTGGTGCCGCCGGACCGGACTTCAGCCTTCCCGGAATCGAAGAGGATGGAGTCGGCCATGTTGAGCGTCAGCTTCCCCTTGAGCTCGGTGATGGTGACCTGCCCTTTGGCGATCTCGCCCTTCATCTGCTCCATCATTGCCTTGTACGTCGAGCTGAGCTCCTCGACCTTTTCCTTGACGGCAACGTCGACCGAAAGCTTCTTGTTCGCGGCCTGCAGTTCCTCGATCTGCCGGTCTTTCCCGTCGATCGTCTTCTTGAGTTCGGCGACCTCGGCCTGAAGCTTCTCGGAGGTTGCCTTGAGTTCGCCGAGCTGGCGGGACTTCTCTTCCTGCCCCTTGCCGCCTTCCTGCATGATCTTGTCGGCCTTGGCCTGAGCGTCGGCGATCTGCTTCGCCTTCTCGTCGATCGATTTCTGGAGCATCGCGTTCTCGCCCCGGAGCTTCTCGTAGGCCCCCTGCGACTCGCCCATCGACCGGACCTTTTCCTCGGCCGTCTTTTTCAATCCCGCGATCTCTTCCTTCAGTTTCCCGTTGGCATCCTCGAGCTCGGCGACCTTCTGCTTGAGCTCTCCCATCGATCGGGACTCGGCATCCGCCTTCGACTTCAGCTGCTTGTCGAGCTCCTGGTTATCGGCGGTGAGCTTGTCCTTGGCGCCGGTCACATACTTGAGATCCTTCTCGAACTTGTTCCGCTCGACCTCGGTGTTGCCCACCTGCAGGCGGAGCGCCTCGACTCGGACCTTGAGGTTCTCGTTTTCGAGCGACAGCTCCTGCACCTTCTGCTTGAGCCCGCCCACGTCCTTGGCGAGCCCGTCGGCTTCCAGCGCCTTCTTTTCGTACGTGCTGCTCATCGTGCACCCGCCGGCCAGTGCAACCGCCAGGACCATGATCGTGATCGAGATGGATCTCGGCATCGTTTCCCCCCGTCGCTTGAAAAGCTTAACCGGTTGATTCTATTTCATTTGCCCTTCGATTGTCGATGACGACCGGCGGCGGGCGCAGGGGCGGCGTCCCGGGGGCGGTCCGGCCAGGCGTGCTTCGGATAGCGGCGCATCAGCTCTTTCCGGATCGCCGGATAGTGGCGCTCCCAGAAACCGGCCAGGTCGGACGTCACCTGGACTGCACGCATATTGGGCGCAAGCAGGTGCAGCACGAGCGGCGTACGGCCTTCTCCGATCGCGGGCCCGCTATTCGCGCCGAAGAAATCCTGGAGTCGGCATTCCAAGTACGGCGCCTTTCCGTCCGGGTCGTATTGCACCATGACCATGCGTCCCCCGGGCAGGGCGATCCGCTCGGGCGCCATCCGATCGAGGAAGGCGCGCCGGTCGGGCGCAAGCATCGAGGCCGCCGCCTGCAACAGGTTCCCCGCTTCCAGCTCCGCGAAACTACGCCTGCCTTCGCATAGTTTCTTCAGCACGCCGTCGAGCGCCTCCTCCGAAAAGGGGACAAGACCCGAGTCCGGAAAAGCGTTCGAGACGTACGCCATCCGAGCCAACAGCCGGTCGAGCGCCCCGGCAGGGGCGAAGGCCCGGATCCCTTTCGCCCGGGCCGCCCCCGCGAGCAATTCCGACGCCCTTTGCGGATCGACCCGGCCGAGTCGCGACGATTCGAGGACGAAGGCGTCGAAGGTCAGCTTCTCCCATCCCTCCACGCGCCCGGCGCTCTCGTTCCAGATCGAGGCCTCCTCCCATTTCAGGCGATCGGGAAAGCGGTCGAGCAGCATCTCGGGGGTCACGGCGGACGCCATGCGGATCGTAGCGCCCCCCCGGCTTTCCTCGACGTCGACCGCGACCAGGAGCGGCGCCGCACCGACCACGCTTTCCTGCGACAAGCGTGCGGTTCCGCCGGCCGCGAGAACGATCTCGTCGCTGCCCGGCTTTCGGCGCCTTCCGAGCCGGTCCGAAAACGAGGCCAACGTCGCCACCATCAAGACCTCGTCGGCGTTTACGGGCGCGAGAGCTTCGGGCTTGGCGAAAGCATCCCGCAAATGTCCCGCAATCTGCCCCCGCGCACGATCGACTTGGGCAACGGCGACGGAAGAAAGCCCGAGGGAGCGGAGACGTTCCGGGAAAAACCGGCTTCTCTCGGCCTCGCGGAACAGGTGCACGCGCTCGATCAGGTCTGAATTGCCGTTGACCGCTCGCCTGCCATTGCGCACGTTCGTCCCTCTTTCCCTGATGTCCATCTCGGCAACGAGGGCGGCTGCAAGCGCCCCTTCCCGCCCCGCTCCCCTCGCGTGCGCCTCGACGACGAGGGCCGAAAGGCGCGGGTGGAGCGGAAAACGAATCATCTCCCGGCCGAGTCGGGTGATTTCACCAACGGGGTCGAGCGCGCCCAAAGTTTTCAGGAGGGAAACGGCTGATTCCCACGCGACGCGCGGGGGCGGGTCGAGCCACGCCAGATCGGCAACGCCCAGCGCCGCGGACACCAGCACCGTCTCGGCCAGGTCCTCCCGGGCGATCTCCGGGAGATCGTTCGCCGGGCGCATGTCGTGATCGAAACGGGTGTAGAGCCTGATGACCCGCCCCGGCGCGGTTCGCCCTGCGCGCCCGGCGCGCTGGGCGGCGGAGGCGCGCGAGATCTTGCGGAGTTCGAGCCGGGGGAGGCCGGACCAGGGGGAGTGGGATGCGATGCGGGCAAGCCCGCTGTCGATGACCGCCGTGACGCCTTCGATCGTGACCGACGTTTCCGCAACGTTGGTGGAGAAGATCGCCTTTGGGCGGAGGCCGGGAAGAACCGCACGGTCCTGGGCTTCCGGAGACAGGCTCCCGTGGAGCGGAAGGAGATCGTACCCGCCTTTTCCGGCGATGTCCGCGCAGGCGTCCATCGCGCGACGAATCTCGGACATCCCGGGCAGAAACACCAGGATGTTGCCGCCGTTCCCCTCCGCGATCAGCTTCCGCAATGCGCGAGCAACCCGCGCCTCGTCCCGGACTCCCGGATCGGCCGTCTCGGACGGCTCCAGGTATTCCACGGAAACTTCGTATCTGCGCCCCTCGGCCCGAACGACCGGGGCATCGAGCCAAGCGGCCACCGGGTCGGCGTCCAGCGTCGCCGACATCACCGCCAACCGGAGCTCCGGGCGCCTGTCCTCCCGAATCCGTCGCAACAGCGCCAACGCGAGGTCTGCGTGCAGGTGGCGCTCATGGAACTCGTCGAGAACGACCGCCCCGACGCCGGGAAGAAACGGCTCGGCAATCAGTCGCCGGACGAGGATTCCTTCCGTGACGAACTTCAGACGCGTCTTCGGCCCGGAAACATCCTCGTAGCGGACCTGGTAGCCGACGGTCTCCCCAACCGCCTCTCCGAGCTCAGAGGCGATCCGCACCGCGGCCATCCGCGCCGCGAGCCGCCTCGGTTCCAGGACGATCAGTTCCCCGGCGCCGGCGAGCCCCGCTTCCAGCAACGCCAGAGGAACGCGAGTCGTCTTCCCTGCACCCGGGGGCGCCTCCAGGACGACAACGCCGCGGGAGCGGACGGCCTCGACGATCGAAGGGAGGATCGGATCGATGGGCAACTCGAGGTTCGAACGGGTCGGCTTCATCGGCATCGGGACATTCTAACCCGCATCATCCTCTCCCAAAGAGAAACGGCCCGGGATGTCCTCCGGGCCGTCTCTTCGGGAATGCTCCGATCTGATGCGGATCGGGCGATTACTTCTTCTTGTGCTCCTTGGCCGGCTTGGCCGCGCCGGACCCTTCCTTGGATGCAGGCCAATTGTTGAGATCGTGCGCGATCGAGTGGCAGATGCTGCACTTGGGGAACTTCTTCAGGATGGCCGCCGGGTGCAGCTTGGTGTGGCACTGCGTGCACACGGGGATCATCTTGTGCTTGTCCTTGTGGCACTTGACGCACGGGACGGCCTTGTGCCGGGTCGGCGTCGCGTTGAGCATGGTCAACGCGGGCTTGTGGCAGGCGCCGCAATCCTTGTTGGGAACATCCTGCGCATAGGTGACGACTTTGGGCTTGTGCGCCTTGTGGCACTTCTTGCAGTCGGCCTGGGTCATCTCGGCGGAGTGCGGCTTGTGGCACTTGACGCACTGCGGGATCTTGCGGTGGACGTCGTGGCAGTTGGAGCAGAAGAGCGCGGAGTGCTTGCTCTTGTTTTCACGAAGCTGCTTGATCTGGTCGGTGTGGCAGGTGAGGCAGGGATCGGTGACCTTGGGGCCCAGCACGATGTTCAGCGGCTTATGCGGGTTCTTGTGGCATTCCATGCAGTTCTTCAGCTCGAAGTGGGGCTTGCCCTCGTGGCAGTTGCTGCACTTGGGGATGTTGTTCCTGGACGTGGGACGATGGCCCGGGTGGCAGTCGAGGCAGGTCACGTCGCTCTTGTGCTTGCCGCCGGCCGATTCGATGTCGGACGGGGGAACCGGGTGGCACTTGGCGCAATCTTCAGGCAAAAGGGCGGCCGCCTTCGGAGCGGCAGCGTCTTCCTTGGCCACGGCTGCCTTGGCGGGAGCCGCCTTGGCGGCCGGGGCCGCGCAGGCCACGATGGGCGCAAACAGCATGGTGCAGGCGATCAGGGAGAGAAGCGCCACGATACAACGGAAACTCCTGGATCCTTTCATGTGTCCTCCTTGTCGGCTCTCCCAAATGCGAACACGCGAATGCGCGCCCGTTTTCGGACGTGACCGGAATTGTCAGGGAATCTGAGGTTTTATACCCGCCGGGGGAATGGATGTCAAGGCGGGCCGGTCCCTCCGCGAAGCGCTTCGGCGAGCCCGGACCGCCGCTCAACCCTGCGTTCGGCGGCAGCGCGGAAGACGTCTCGACTGCCCACGATATCGACGCGCGACCTGGCCCGCGTGAGGCCGGTGTAAAGGGACTCTCGCGTGAGGTGATCGGACAGCGTCGACCCGAGTAGCAGCATCACTTGATCGAACTCGGACCCCTGGCTCTTGTGGACGGTCATCGCGTAGACCGTCTCGTGCTCGGGAAGCCGTGCGGTCGACACGGCCCGGAACGAACCGTCATCGGACAGAAACCAGGCATAAAGCGCATCGCCGGCGTCAGGATTCGGATACAGGATGCCGACATCGCCGTTGAAGAGCCTCGCCCGGTAATCGTTGCGCGTGACCATGATCGGACGCCCCTTGTAGTGCCCCCCCCGCGGGCGGATCAGCCCGGCCCGGTCCAGCACGCGCTCAGCGAAGCGATTGACGGCCTCGATGCCGTATGGTCCGGAACGGAACGGGCACAGGATCCGGAACCGGTTGAACGCTTCGAAGGCAGCCGGGATCGAATCGCCATCAAGGTACCCGGCGTAACCGGAAAGGATGGCGGATTCGAGGACGGACGGATCCTCCCTGATGTCGCGGAACCCGATGTCGGCATGTCGGCCGGTATCGATGATCGCCAGCGCTTCCCCCCCCTTCCCCTCGTTGACCAGGCGGCTGACGGCGCCGATCCCGCTGTCTTCCCGGAAGCGCCAGCTCTTCCGAAGCGGTACGACGATGGCCGTCATGCGGCTGGAACCGGCGCTTTCGCAGATGTCGCCGAACACCGCGCCCGGCTCGACCGAGGCGAGCTGGTCGCGGTCGCCCAGCAGGACCAGGCGGGCCTGCGGGGCAAGGGCGGATACCAGCCGGGACATGAGCGGCAGGTCGATCATCGAGGCTTCGTCGACGACGACGACGTCGTGCGGAAGCGGGTTGTCGGGGCCATGGCGGAAGGACGCGCCGCCGGGACGCGCGCCGAGCATCCGGTGGATCGTCGATGCCCCGGAGGGGACGCGATCGCGCACCCAGGATTCGCAGTCGAGCCTGTCGCGTGCGGCCTCGACCGCTTCCTTGAGCCGGGCGGCCGCCTTCCCGGTCGGAGCTGTCAGCGCCACGTCGATCGGAGCGGCCCCCGCCTGCTCGATAAGCAGCGCGAGGATCTTGACCACGGTGGACGTCTTGCCGGTGCCCGGTCCACCCGTGATCAGCGTGACCCGGCCGGTCGCCGCAGCGGCGGCGGCTTCGCGCTGGAGGTCGGGCGCCCCGTCGCCTGATGGCGGGAAATATCGATCGAGCGCCGCTGCCAGGCTGCCGGAGGTGGCGGAAGGCGTCCGACCCGAATCGCGTTGGCACAGGAATCTTGCGACCGCATCCTCGTAGCGCCAGTAACGATGCAGGTAGAGCCGATTGAAGTCGTCGAGGAGCAGCGGGTAGTTTTCGCCCGGCTTCCCGACGGCTTCCCAGCCCCGTAGCGAATCGATCCAGCCGGGAAGCGGGGGCGCAATTTGCATCTCGCCCCCGTCGGGCCCTTCATGGGGAACGGATTCCCCCGCGACGTCGGCCAGATCGAGGCAGACGTGCCCGCTGCGCCCGGCGGCGCTGACGAGCGCCGCGGCAATAAGCCTTTCGGGAGAGGAGCAGCCGGTGATGCGGCCCAGGAACCTGGCGAAACAGCGGTCGATCTCGACGAACGAGAGGTCATCCATTGGCCCGCTCCCCCGAAAAGAGTCTCCCGAGCGCCTCGACTCGGCGGACGTCCGGCCGGTCGAAGCACACGCCGAACCGCGGGCCGAACGCGGGATCAATCCCGCGAACGAAAAGATAGTAGACGCCGCCGAAATGGCGATCGTAATCGTAGGAGACCCCAAGCCTGAGACGGAGATAGCGGTGGAGGGCCACGGCGTAGAGGTGGTATTGCAGGAAATAGAACGAATCGTCCATCGCCTCGCGCATCGCAGGCTGGCTGTAGTCGTCGATCCGGTCCCCGAGATGGTTGGTTTTCCAGTCGAGCAGGAAATAACGACCGCCCCGGGAAAAAACCAGGTCGATATACCCTTTCATCATGCCGCGAATCGGCAGGAAGGCAAGCCGGTCGAGCAGGGAAGCGGCTCCCGGTGCGCCGGGGTCATCCCCGGGTTCGGAGAAGGCGCGCCGAAGAGAACCGGGGGTGAGCAGCGCAAGCGGAAGGCCGAATTCGACCTCGTGCCGTCGATCGGCGGAAGCGATCCCCGACAGGCGGAATCCGGGGACATCGGCGTCGAGCGGCGTGTCGAGCACGTTCCGGACCATCCGCGAGACGACAGGCGTCCACTCGGGGTCGAATCCGTCGGCTTCGAGGTGTGCTTTGACCGCATTTTCGATTTCGATATCGGTCGCAGCGAAGTCGAGCTTTTCCATCAAGCCGTGGAAGAACAGGCCGGACTTGGCGCCCTTGGGAAAATCGAACGGGGTCGCCCCTTCTTTTCGCGCGACTCGCGCGGAGGCGGGGACCCGGTCGATTTCCGACGGAGGCAGGAGGTCGCGATCCGGCCATTCGGAATCGCTTCGGGCGCCGGACACGAGCGAGGTGAAGCTGGCCGATCCCCAGTCGCGCGCGATGGCGCGCCCGATTTCCCGGCAGGCCAGGCGACCCGCTTCCGGGTGCTCGGAGATATAGCGCGCGTCGGTCGAAGGCTGCATCAGGGAAATCTCAAGGCCGGGCAGCCTTTCGAGGTCGGCGCGGATATCATCATCGGTCATCTTCGAAAAACGGTCTGCGAGGCCGGGTTCGGAGGCATTCGACGCGGAATGAAGCAGCATGGCGAGCGCGGATCGACCGGCATCGTGGATCGCGCCCCACCCCACGACGCAAAGGTGTTTCGCACGGGTCAGGGCGACATAAAGCAGCCGGGCATTCTCGGCCAGCGACTCCCGTTCCGCAATCCGCCGGTTTTCGTCGAGCCTGGCGGATCCGATGTCTCGCACCAGCGTCGTCTTGTCGTCGGGGTCGTGGAACGTCACGCCGTCGCCCTCGCCGGTGAAGACGTCCCAGGCGTAAGGACAGAACACGACCGGGTATTCGAGCCCCTTGCACTTGTGAACCGTGACCACCTTCACGGCCGCTTCGTCGGTCTCGAGCCGGAGTTGGTGCTCTTCGGCCGGGGTCCCCCCGGTATCGGCCATCCGGTCGGGCAGCCACTTGAGCAATCCCTCGATGCCGAGTCGACGAGAGTGGGACGCCTCGTGGAGCAGCTCGAACAGGTGCAGCAGGTTGGTCAAACGGCGATCGCCGTCGGGAAGCGCGAGAAGCCGGCTTCGGAGGCCCGCCGACGAGGTCATCGACCGCACCATCGTGATGAACCCGTCGTTCGCCCACAGATCCCGCCATCCGCTGAACTGGCGTACCCGCTCGTCCCACTCGGACGGCTCTTCCTGGAGACGCGCCAACGTATTGCCGTCGACCTGAAACAAGGGCGTGGCCAGCGCAGCACGCACCTTCCCGTCGTGCCCCGGATCGGCCACCGCGAGGAGCACCCGCTCGAGCGCCACCGCCTCCTCGGAAGCGAAGACGCTCTCGCTGCTGTAGATGACCGCCGGGACCCCGCGTCGACGCAACGCCGCGTGCACGGCGCGCGCCTGGCCGTTGGTCCGGACCAGGACCGCCACGTCGCGAGGCGTCACGGGCTCCCCCCCGATGGTCGCTTCCTTGCGCTGCCCCCGCGAAAGCAGCGCGACGATCTCGGTCGCGGTCGACTCGGGCAGCAGGCGGTTGGCTTCCGTTTTCGGGATCGGGACAGAGGATGCGGGATCCGGGCGCGCGATCATGCGGATCTTGAAGGGCATCAGGTCGGGCGTTCCCTCGAGGGCGAACCCGCGCGTCCCGCCTTCGGACGCCGCCTCGACCCGGGGATATTCGATCTCGGGAAAGACGAAAGCGCCGGGCCGACGGCCGAAGAGCGTGTTGACCGCGTTGACGAGGCCGGGAACCGATCGAAAATTGCGGTCAAGCGTGAAACGGGCCCGCACCTCGCCTGCAGCCTTGAGGTAAGCAAAGATGTCGGCGCCCCGAAAGCCGTAAATCGCCTGCTTGGGATCGCCGATCAGAAACAGATAGGACCGTTCAGGAAAGATGGTGCCGAATATCTCGTACTGGAGCGGGTCGGTGTCCTGGAACTCGTCGATGAGCGCCGCCTGGAACCGCTCCCGCACCGTTGCGGCCATGGTCGCCCCACCCTGCCCCTTGAGCGCGTCGAACATGTCGCGTAAAAGGTCGTCGTAGGAACGGACATTGCGTCGACATTTCCGCTCGGCCATCTCGTCCCGGGCGTACCCGGCCAGCGCGAGCCATGTCGCGATCATGTCTTGCTCGAAGCCGTCGAGGAGCGCGGAAACCGCTTCGTCGAGCCTTTCGAAGGCCTCGAAGAACGGGTGCCGCAGCGGTTCGCAGCGCGCCTTCGTCGCCGCGACGATCTCGGACTGACGGAACTTCGAATAATTGTGGAAACGGGACGACGTCGGCGGCGAATCCGCATAGCGGTCCATTGCGGCGATCATTGCGGCGACCGAAGCGGTCCGATATCTGTTCCTGTTCAGCCCGTCCCAGGACGCCATCCCGGAGGCGACGGCATCCCGCCCCGATTCCCAGGCGGCAATCGCGGTTTCGCGTGCCGCGAAAAACGCGGTCTCGAGCTCGGCCGACGGTGCTCCCTTCCCCGCGATCTCGGAGGCATCGGGGATGATCCGGAAAAAGGGCCTTGCGACGTTGCCCCGGATGAACGCGGCCAGGGCATCCGGCGTGAAGCCGTGTTCGATCGCATAGGACAGGAACAGCGGCGAGAAGACCCCATGCACGCGCAACCGATAGAAATCGTCTGCGATTTCCCGGCGGAGGTCGGACTCGTCGGTAACCAGCTCGGTGTCGAACAGCGAAGCGCTTTCGAAGGCATTTTCCTGGAGCATCCGGCCGCAAAAGCCGTGGATCGTGAAGATGGCCGCCTCGTCGAACATGCGGAGCGCGTTCGACAGCGCGGAGCGCGCCTGTTCCGGGTCGGGAATCGTCGGGACATAGCGCTGGATGAATTCGTCTTCGGAAGGCTCGCCGTCGAGCGCTGCGAGCGTGTCGCGGATCTTCTGCCGGATGCGCCCTTTCAGTTCCTCGGTAGCCGGACGCGTGAAGGTCACCACCAAAATCTGTCCTGCCTGCAACCCCTTTTCGAGCAGGAGACGGACGTAAAGGGAAGCGATCGTGTAGGTCTTGCCGGTGCCGGCGCTAGACTCGATGAGCCGCCGTCCCGGAGTCAACGGCTCGAGCATGTCAAAAGGCCTGGCCTTCATCATCGGGCTTTCTGGTTGTCTAGCAGCGGGGAAAATACGTCCAAAGCGATCGACGCGAACCGCGGTGCCCCGACCGGGTCGGGCAGACGGGGAAAAGCCATCGCCAGCCAGCGGTCGTCGCCCTCCCCCCTGGCAAACGGGCTGCTGCGCCAGGCCTTGAGGGCAGCGGACAACGCCTCGCCGGCCGGCGATCCGGTCGCGGATGCCTTCGCATATTCGTAGGCACTGGCGGGGAAGAACGGGATCGGTTCGGAAAGTCCCTGCCAATAAATCGACAATAGCCCGGTGAGCGGCGCGGCCGGATCGTCCACCGCCGTGAACCTAACCTCCTCGCCGTCCTTGCCTAGCAGGATCGTTTCCGCGGGGTAGCCGGCAGTGCGCGTTGCCGAAAGGATCAAATGGTCGATCCAGCCGGTCAGCCGGTCGCGAGGCTTGAGCGACGCGCAACGATATCGGAGCATGATGTCGCTCCGGATGTCGTCGATGCGCCCCGACAGGCGGAAAGGCCCCAACGACAGGTCGACATCGAGCGGCGGCAGTGCGCCGGAGGTGAGCCTGGATGCGACGGACCGGGCGAATGCCTCGGCCTCCTCGGCCGCTTTTCGCCACGCGAGATCGCCCGGGGCGCCCGGGGGAAGCATCCCGCCTCCCCGGATCGACGGGTAGAGCGGCTCGAGCGCTCCCCCCGAGATCATCCGCTCGGATAGCCGCTGGACGAGCAGATATCGCTCCAGCCCCTCGACCGCAAACGGCTCGCGGTCCTGGGCGCGGTCTTCCTCTTCGGGGAGGTGGATGCCTAACCTGTTCCGAAGGAAATACTCGGCCGGAGACCGGAAGAAGCGCTTGAATTCCGCCACGGAGACATGCCGCGAGGCGGCAGGCGGATCGGGGAGCGGCTCCCCGATGAAGGGGCGATTCTCGGCGACCGTGCCGCGGGCCCTGAGCGCCTCGAGATTCTCGACCGAGTAGCTGAAGAGCCCCCGTTTCTCCTCGAAATAGTCCGGGCTGAACGGCTGCAGCGGGTGCCGCACGACCAGATGGTCTTCCAGTCGCCGGACGCCGTCGGGCGGCGCAAATCCCTGTTCGAGATAATCGATCAACTCGCTGACCAGGACCGAGGGCGGGATCTCCTTGTTGTCGACGATGCTCTGTCCCACGTAGCTGATGGAAAGCCAACGACGGGCGGACAGCAACGATTCGAGGAACAGGTAGCGGTCTTCGTCGCGGAGGGAACGATCCCCGGGCCGGGGCGATTTCGCGATCAGGTCGAACCCGGGGGGACGGCTCTGCCGGGGATAGACGCCGCTGTTGAGCCCTACCAGGGCCACCGCCCGAAAAGGGATGCTTCGCATCGGGAGCATCTCGCAGAAGGTCACGCCCCCGGCGAGGAAGCCCCGGACCGCCCGCGATTCCCCGAACTGCCGCTCGAGATGATGCCGGACGACATCGATGGCGACCGGTGCGTCGAACCGGGCCGAGCGGGCTACCTCCTTGAGGCGTGCGATCCGGGAGGAGAGCTCGTGGAAGTCCCGCCCGTATTCCGCGGCATCCCCATCGACGAAGCGCGGAAGCGCAGCGGCGAGGTGATCGCTCCAGTCGGCCGGCGTGCGCGGGGTGTCGAGCGCCCTGACCGCGTCGAAAAGCGTGCCCGCGAACGCCACGAAGCGCCCAAGAAGCTGCGCCCTGCTCCCCTCGACGCCTTCGGCAGGCAACACCCCCTTGTACAGCGTCTCGCCGTCGCCCGACATCGCGTAGCCGAGCAGCAGCCGGTCGAGCCCCGCCTTCCAGCTGTTGTCTCCGAAGGTTGGCAGCCCAAAGCGTCCGCGGTCTTCGGCGTCGATCCCCCAGCGGATCCGCACATCGGATATCCAGCCCAGGATCTGCTCGACGTCGCTGGAGGTGAAGCCGAACCGCTCCCGAAGGACGGGCGACTCGAGAAGCGAAGCCACCTCCCCGGCGCCGAATCTGCTGCCGGACATGGCGAGGATGTCGAGGAAGAGACGGATGACCGGGCTGTCGGCTGAAGCGGGGCGGTCGGCCAGGGAGAACGGGATCGAAGGCCCGGACCCGGCTCCGGCGCCGAAGACCGCCGTGATGTAGGGGGCGTACCCTTCGATATCGGGCGTCATGACCACGACATCGTGTGGTTCGAGCGCGGGATCGGCCCGGAAAAGTTCGAGCAGCTGGTCGTGCAGCACCTCCATCTCGCGCATCGGACCATGGACGGAGTGGATGCGGATCGACCTGTCGGAGGGATGGACCGGGGTCCGCGCGCCATCCCTGCCCCGTTCCCGTAAAAGCAGGATGTCGGACTGGAGGCCTTCGAGCATCGACGCTTCCCCGGGGTCTTCGAAATGGCCCTCCCCCTCCGTGCCGGAGGCGCCGAGCAGCAGCTCGAAGAAGTCGCGTCCCAGACGCCCCATGGAAGCCAGCAAGGGGTTCCCGGTCTCGTAGTGGATCTCTCCCTGCCCCCCCTTCCGGGTCCGGAGCTTGAGCCTCGCCAGCTCCTTGCGCGAGACGATGTCCCCCCAATATTCGACGCTCGGGTTCATGAAAAACAGGTGAACGTCGATCCGGGAGGCGATCGAAGAGAAGATCTCGAGGTGGAACGGCGGCATCGCGGGGATGCCGAAGATGCAGATGCGCTCCGGGAGCCCCGACGCCTCGAGGCCGCCCGCCTTGATCCGGGAGAAAAACTGCCGTCGGAGGGCGGCGCGATGGGCGGTCCCCTGCCCGCGAACCAGCTCGCGCCAGAGCTGCGGTTGCCAATCGTCCGTCTCCGCGCCCGATTCCCACGAAAGAACCATTTCGGGACGATAGAGCGTGTACTGGTCGAAAGTGTCTGCAATGCGCCCGCAGAGCTGCAACCCCTTCAGGTTGAAGGTATCGTCCCCGAGGTAATTTCGGAGGCTCTCGAATCCTGGCCTGTGCAGCAATCCGGGCAGCAGCGCCATGATGCGCCAGGTCAGCGTTTCGGGGGTAAATAGTTCGGCGCCGACCGCCCGGCATCCGGCCGCCTCGAACAGCTCGGTCACGACCCCGTTCGGGAAGGGGAATCGGCCATTGGCCCAAATACCCTGCCGGGACGCCAGTTCACGGACCAGCCAGCGCTCCATCCCCTTGCTCTGGACGAGAATGACTTCGGGAGCCAGGGGGTCGGCCAAGGGAGTCGAGACGATGGACGACAGGACATCGACCAGTCGTTCGACCCGGTTCCCGGCATGGATGTGGAGACCGCTCATGATTTCGCCTCGGTAACCGGATCGGGGGGGAGTTGCCTGGGGACGAACGCGATCAGCCGGGACCGGCATCCTGCTCGCGCCGGGCCCGCTCCCAGCTCGCCGCGGCAGTTTCAGCGACCTGGGTCCCGAACCGGACGGCGGCGAATACATCGGCGTCGAGCCCCTTCGCGGAGTGCTCGACCTGGATGCGGGAGCGATGACCGATGCTTGCGCAGAACATGACGGAGATGCCCTCGTCTTCATCCCCTTCGGAGGTCACGGACCGGATGGACACGTCGAGGAAGTTGCGGGTGCATCGGACGGACACGCGGTACATGCCGTCGCCGCAGAAGCAGAAAAGGCGGGACCAGATGGGAGGACCGGACACCGAGGCATAGAGGCTGTCACCGACGGCGACTTCGAGCTTCGAGGCGAGGTGGTCGGCGGCTCCGGGCATTTCAGGTCTTCTATGTGACATTGCAACTCCTCTGTGCGTTGAGGATGTCGCCGCGGTCCATGACAACAAGATGATACCCGAAATGGGTTACGGCAGTTACATTTCGTTCCATCAGATCTTTACGATCGCCTCGTCGGAAATTGTCAGCCGTTCAAGTCCCTTCCCGGATAAATGAAACGTATTCTCGATTCCGGCCGCGCCTTCGCCCGGAAACACGACCTTGGGCTCGAAGGCGAAGACCATCCCGGTCTCGAAAGCCACGTCGTCGAAGCCTCGGGCGATAAACGGGTATTCGTCGATCTCGACCCCGAGCCCGTGCCCGATGAACGAGACTTTCGCGCCCTTCGCTCCCATGAAGCTGTCGGCGTAGCCCATCTCGATCGCCAGTGCGCAGCAACGGTCGTAGACCTCGCCCCAGGTCACGCCCGGCGCGACGATCCGGCACATCAGCGCCTCGATCTTTCGCATGTCGTCATAGCCTTTCCTGAGTCGATCGGAGAGTTCCCCGATGACATAAAGCCGCGTCTGGTCGACCAGGTATCCCTCGACGCTGCCCGCGAAGTCGAGGATGATCGGCTCGTTCCGGGCGATCCTCCGCCAGCTCGCCCCCTGCCCGAAACCCGGATGGGGGCCGACCCCCCCCAAGGGGGTATCGGTATATGCGGGGACCGCGGTATCGATTCCGGAGAACACGTGGGCGTACATCATCTCGCCGTTGAACCCCCGCATCCGGATGAGCCCCTGGTGCCCGTCCCGACGTGCCAGGAGCTCGAGCTCGGCTGCGAGCTCGATCCCGCTCATCCCCTCCCGGATGATCCCGGCCGCCGCCCGATAGATCGTGTCGAGCTGCACGGCCGCCGCCCGCATCAGCGTCAACTCGTAAGGAGACTTGATCATCCGGACCCGGCGGATCGGCGGGGTGGCGTCGATCCAGGAGGCATCGGGGAAGACCTTGCGATAGCGATCGAAAAGGTTGACGGGAAGGACGTCGAGTTCCATCCCGATCCGTTTAGGCACGGGATAGCCGTATTCGGACAGGATCCCCGGAATGTCGCGCATCGAAGCGAACGGGACGATCTCCTTCAGGCAGGATTCGGACCGCGCGCGGGCGAGATCGCGACGGACCATGTAGACCGGATCTCCGCTTGCCGGGACATAGAGGTTCCCGCTCTGGATCGTTCCCGTGAAATAGAACAGGTCGGCGTTCTGGGCGATGATGACCGCGTCGAGGCCGTCCGCCGACATCTGCCGCTGCAGGGCGCGGACCCTTGGATCGATTTCGGTAATCGGCGTCAGCTTCATCGATTTGTCCTCCCATATAAAAAAACCGGCCGGGAAATTGCGCCTTCCCGGCCGGTCAGAACACATCAGGCTCCGGAAACGACGGAGACCGACGGATCGCTTGTGCTACTTGAGCGTCTCGACCAGGCTCTTGACGGCGGCGACCGATTTGTCCATCATCGCCTGCTCCTCGGCATCGAGCTTGAACTGGAGAATCTTTTCTGCGCCATTGGCGCCCAGGACGACCGGAACGCCGACGAAGTAGCCCTTCACGCCGAACTCGCCATTGAGATAGACGCAGGACGGAAGGACGCGCTTGCTGTCCTTGAGGACCGATTCGGCCATTGCGATCGCGGAAGAAGCCGGGGAGTAGAATGCGGAACCGTTCCCCAGCAGCTTGACGATCTCGCCGCCGGCGCCGCGGGTGCGCTTGACCATGGCTTCCATCACTTCCTTGGCCTTGGCCTCGCTGCCGTACTTCTGCTCGAGAAGCTCCATCACGGGGATACCCTTGACGGCGGCGTAACGGACCAGAGGAACCATGTCGTCGCCGTGACCGCCCAGCGTCATGGCGGTGACATCCTTGACCGACACGCCCAGTTCCCATGCGATGAACGCCTCGAAGCGCGCGGAATCGAGGACGCCGGCCTGGCCGACGATGCGGTTGTAGGGGATGCCCGTGAGACGCTGGAGCAGCGTGACCATCGCGTCGAGCGGATTGGAGATGACGATGATGAAGGCATCGGCGGCGTACTTCTTGATGCCGTCGGCGACGGACGCCATGATCTTGGAGTTGACTTCGATGAGGTCGTCACGGCTCATGCCGGGCTTGCGGGGCAGGCCCGCGGTGACAATGACGATGTCGGAGCCGGCGATGTCGGCGTAGTCCTGGGTGCCCTTGAGATTGACGTCGAATCCGTCGACGGGCGACGCTTCGGCGATGTCGAGGCACTTGCCCTGGGGCATACCCGCGACGATGTCGAACAACACGACGTCGCCGAGCTCGCGCAGCGCGCAGAGCTGTGCGAGAACGCCGCCGATCTGACCACCACCGATGAGCGCAATCTTCTTTCTTGCCATGACTACCTCCCTAATGAGTGTGTAGTACTTGCATCGATCAAGGCCAAAGATGCCGTCACTTGCCTTTCTGGAAAGCCTCCATGAAGGTGCAAAGCGTGTCGACCCATTCATAGGAAACCGCATTGTAGGTGGAGACGCGGATGCCGCCGACGGAGCGGTGCCCCTTGAGACCCACCATGCCCGCCTTCTTG
Organism: Candidatus Deferrimicrobiaceae bacterium; assembly: GCA_036504035.1. Taxonomy (NCBI): domain Bacteria; phylum Candidatus Deferrimicrobiota; class Candidatus Deferrimicrobia; order Candidatus Deferrimicrobiales; family Candidatus Deferrimicrobiaceae; species Candidatus Deferrimicrobiaceae bacterium. The sequence continues at coordinate 396,279 of DASXVV010000014.1, read as the reverse complement.
GCCTCAGCGATGAACTGCTCCTCGAGCGCTTCGCTCGGGAGGCGGAAGACAACGTTCATGACGGAGCGGCTTTCTTTCTCGACCGGGGACCGGTAGAAGCCGTTGCTCGCGTCGATGACGCCGTAGAGGCGTTGGGCCTTCTTGCGGTTGACCGTTTCGATCGCGGCGAGCCCGCCCTGGTCCTTGAGCCAGGAAAGCACGTTGCGGATCATGTAGACGCCGAAAGTGGGCGGCGTGTTGTAGAGCGACTTGTTCTCTGCATGGATGCGGAACTGCCAGATCTTGGGGATGTCCTTGCGCCCCTTCTCGATCAGCGCCTTGGAAATGATCGCGACCACGACGCCGGACGGGCCGATGTTCTTCTGGGCCCCGGCATAGACGATGCCGAACTTGCGGATGTCGAACGAGCGCCACAGGAAGTCGCTGGACATGTCGGCGACGAGCGGCACGTTCCCGGTCTCGGGAAACGCGCGCGAGGACTCGACGTTGAACTCGACGCCGTGAATCGTCTCGTTTGAGGTGATGTGGAGGTAGGCGGCCTTGGGGTCTACCTTGACCTCGGACGGCGCCGGGACGCGAGTGTAGCTCTTGTCCTTGCCTTCGCCCACGCCGATGCTCTGCACCGCGATGCCGGCCCCGGCAAGCGCCGCGACCAGCTTGGCTTCGCCGAGCGCCTTCTCGCCCCAGGCGCCGGTGATGAGGTACTGCGCCGTGGCATCCTTCTCGAGAAAGTTCAGGGCGATCTGCGCGAACAGCGCCGTAGCGCCGCCCTGCAGGAAGAGCACCTCGTAGTCGTCGGGGACGTTGAGCAGCTCCCGGACGAGCGCGATGGCTTCGTTGTGGACCGCCTCGTATTCCTTGCCGCGATGGCTGTGTTCCATGACCGACATGCCGCTGCCTGCGAAGTCGAGGAACTCGGCCTTGGCGCGTTCGAGCGCGGGGAGCGGGAGTGCTGCGGGTCCGGCGTTGAAATTGATCTTGCGGGTCATGTGGGTGTCCTCTTCTGGGCGCGGTGGGGATTTCCGCGGGTCACGCCCCGATGCCGGCCGCGGGCCGGTGTGGAACGACTGGTCAGAAGCCCTCATTCTTCCAAGGGCGGAGGCAAGCGTCAAGACGAATCTATGGAGAGGGGTCCGTGCGTTCCCACCATGGAGCCAGGGGAGATGGAGGAACTTTTTCGCCGGCGACGATCCCGAACCCGGCGAGAGCGCCGAGAACGACGCTTTCGGCGGCGGGCACGGCCTGGAGGAGCGGTTCGCTCAGCCGGGTGCAAAGCTCGACCTGGGCGGGAACCGCGCCGACGAGGAGGAAATGCCCCGGGGCGCGACCGGAAAATGCGAGTTTCTGCAGCGCTTCGCGAAGGCCGGGCTCGTGGGGGCTCAGCGCCAGCGACGGCGGACGATCGCAGACCTCGTCGAATGTGAACAGCCGGAGGGAGCCGGGAGGCCCGTCGGCCTGGACCGCATCGATCACGATCAGGGCATCTCGACCGTCGAGATATGCCGACAGCTCGTGCCCGGGGGTCCCCGCATCGATCAGGTCGACCCCTTCGGGGAAGACGTGGTGCGCCTCGAGCGCGGCAACGACGTAGGGGCCGAACGCGTCGTCGCCCATCAGGACGTTCCCGAGCCCAACGACGGCGATGTTCGGCGGACCTTGAACGGCGGGCCCGGTCACAGCACCTTGATGCACGACTGCTCGTTCCCCTGCATGTCGACCGTGTGGATGGCGCACGAAAGGCACGGGTCGAACGAGTGGATCGTGCGCAGGACCTCGAGCGGCTTCTTCGGATCGGCCACCGGATTGCCGACGAGCGATGCCTCGTAAGGCCCCTTCTGTCCCTTGCCGTCACGGGGCCCCGCGTTCCATGTGGAGGGAACGACCGCCTGGTAGTTGGCGATCTTCCCGTTCTTCACGACGACCCAGTGGGAAAGCGCTCCGCGAGGCGCCTCGTGGAACCCGACGCCACGGAACTCCTCGTTGCCGATCTTGGGCTCGTTGAAGGTGGCGACGTCGCCCTTCCCGATGTTTTCGGCGAGCAGGTTCCAGTGCTTGAGGGCGAGCTCGCTGATGACTGCCGCCCGGATGGCGCGCGCGGCGTGACGCCCGAGCGTGGAGTGGAGGATCTCGGGAGTCAGTTGGACGCCCGCGATCTTCGACGCCTTCTCGAGCGCCGCCCCCGCCCATCGGCGGGTCGGCTCGTGGCCGGCAACGTAGGCCATGTAGACCTGAGCCGTAGGGCCCACCTGCATCGGCCTACCCTGGAAGCGCGGCGCCTTGACCCAGGAATATTTGCCGGCATGATCGACCTCTCCCGGCTTCGGATCGGTCGTCTCTTCCCACGGGTGCTTCTCCCACGCGCCGTCATAGTGCGCCCGGGCGATCCCCTCGGTCACGTTCTCCCGGAAATACTTGTCCTGGAAGGAGGTGATCGGCTTGTAGCTTCCGGGCTGGCCGCCGATGATCGTGCCGCCCGGCATGTCGAAGACCGTGCCCTTCGTATCGAGCGGCAGCTCGGGCACCGCCAGGTAACTGGTGACGCCGGCGCCGTACTTGAACCAGTCGGGGTACATCGCGCCGATGGCGCAGACGTCGGGCACGTAGACCTGCTGGACGAACGCGGCCACCTCGTCGAGGAGCGACTTGACCGTGTAGAGCTTTTCCATGTTGAGGGCGGACGGGCTGTCGAGGTTGATCGGGTTGGCGACGCCCCCGACCGCGAGATTCTGGATGTTGGGGGTCTTGCCCCCCAAAATGGCAACGGCCTGGTTCGCCTTGCGCTGGATGTCGAGCGCCTGCAGGTAATGCGAGACGGCCATCAGGTTGACCTCGGGCGAGAGGCGCATCGCCGGATGACCCCAGTAGCCGTTGGTGAAGATGCCGAGCTGCCCCCCCGCGACGAAGCCCGCGAGCCGCGCCTTGGTCGCCTCCATCTCGCGCCTGCCGTTCTTGGGCCACGGAGAGAGGCTCTCGGCGAGGCTTGCCGCCTTGGCGGGATCGGCCTTGAGGGCGGAGACCACGTCGACCCAGTCGAGCGCCGACAGGTGGTAGAAGTGGACGATGTGGTCGTGCAACGCGTGTGCGGTCACCAGCAGGTTCCGGATGTACTGCGCATTGAGCGGCACTTCCAACCCGAGCCCGTTCTCGACGGCGCGCACGGAGGCGATGGCGTGGACGGTCGTGCACACCCCGCAGATGCGCTGCGTGAAGATCCAGGCCTCGCGCGGGTCGCGGTATTTCAGGATGGTCTCGATACCCCGCCACATGGTTCCGACCGACCAGGCGTCGCGAACGACCCCTCCGTCGACCTCGACGTCGATGCGCAGGTGTCCCTCGATTCGGGTGACGGGGTCGATGGTTATTCTTGCCATGTCGGAGCTCCTTGCGGTTTTTTATGGAACCGGCTCCGCAGCGACACGAAGAGCGGTTCCCAGTTGTTCTCGTGCCACTCCTCGTTCGTGCCCGGCAGGATCGCGAAATAACGCACGGCGATTCGCCATGTGAGGATCCCGAACGAGATGAAGCCGATGGTCATCAGCACCTCGGGCAGCGTCGGGAAATAGCTGTACGACTTCGCCGGGGTGAAGGCGAACGCGGTCGGGGTGAAGCGATAGAGCAGGCCGCCCAATCCTGCCAGCGCCGAGCAGGTCACGAGTGTGCGGGGCGTCTCGCGCTTCGACTTGAAGCGGAGCAGGATCGCGGGAATCGCCATAAGCAGGGTTTCGGTCAGGAACAGGAAGCTGTACCGGTCGAAGGCGAGCACGGCGTGGACCTGGCCGCGGATCAGGATGTCGCTGATCCGGATGACAAGCCACGCGAAAGTGACCCAGGACATGAGACTGCCGATTTCGGACACGACCTCGATGCTGATGGGGCGCCGGTATCGGTAGCACGTGAATAGAAGCGTCCAGTTGACGAAGGCGAATCCGCAAATGCACGCCGCCAGGACGTAGAGCAGCGGAAGCACCTGAGATTGCCAGAGCGGGTGCACCTTGGGACCGGAAAGGAGCATCAGGCCGCCGAGCGACGATTGGTGCATGAGCGGCAGGAGGTAGGCACCGGCCACCACGAACGGGTAAACCTTCTTCATGACCGGGTCGAAACGTTTGATCGCGCCCTTGACCCGATCGGAGCCCGTGTAGGAAAAACGCTCGAGGACAAGCGGCACATTCTCGAACAGCAGGAAGAGAAAAGCGTACGCCGGCATGCAGACGGCGACCTCGAGGAGCGCGGAGTGGCCGTTCCAGCGCCAGGGGAGAATGATCTGCCAGAAATTCCAGGGGCGCCCGACGTCGACGATCAGCGCCATCATGCCGGTGAAGTAGAACAGGAAGCTGGTGACGAGCGCGGTGCGCATCGCGATGTGCAGCTTCTCGTTGCCGAACACCCAGGCCGCGAGTCCGACGGCCAGGCTGCCGGAGCCGATCGCGGTGAGCGTCATGACGTTGAAGATCTTCCAGACGCCCCAGGCATAGGCATCGTTCATGCCGCTGTATCGACCGAGCGGACTGACCATCCGCAACCCGGCGAGCACGAAGCCGAGAACCGTGATCGCCCCGAAGATCCAGAACGACCGGGAATGCGTCTCTTTGTTATAGACGGGAACCAGGCGCTGCCAAGGATTGCTCATAACTGCTCCGGAAGGCCGCCCTTGGCCTCATGTTGTTCCTGTTCGTGTCGATGGTGCTTCCAGTTCCGGTTGACCGCGAGCGCCAGGATTCCGTATAGGACCAGCGGCCCCGACAGCCATTTATAGAGCTTCGCGTTGACCTTGGTCGCATAGTAGGGGATCGAATCGGTCCCCAGCTCGGGGAGCCCGAGGTCCTTGAATGGAACCGCCGCGAGGTAGAAGACCTGCGTGCCTCCCGCATCTTTCTCGCCGTAGACGCGGTTCTCGAAATATTTGCCGGGCGATGCGGCGATGCGGCGCTTGGCCTCGGCCAGGAGCGCGTCGCGTTTGCCGAAGATCACCGCGCCGGTCGGGCAGGCGCCGGTGCACCCCGGCTGCTCGCCCTTCTCGAGGCGCTGCGTGATGCAGAACTCGCATTTCACGATGCGTGGGTTCCACTTGTCCCATTCGAACTTGGGGATCTGGAAGGGGCATGCGATCTCGCAATACCGGCAGCCGATGCAGCGGGAACCGTCCCACCGGACGACGCCTTTCTCGGGATCTTTCGAGAGCGCCTCGAAGGGGCACCCGGAGACGCAGGCCGGGTCGAGGCAATGCATGCACTGGCGTTTGACGAACGACCACTTGCCGGCATTGGGCGCCTGGTAGAGCTTGATGATGTTCTTGGTTTTCGAGTTGAGGTCGAGCGGCGCGTGGTAAAGACCGCCTGACCCGGCGGAATCGGCCGGAAGTTCGTTGACCTGATTGCAGGCCGCCATGCATGCCTTGCAGCCGGTGCAGACGGTCGCGTCGTAAAGCATGCCGACCGCCCCGGGCGCGGCTTGCGGCTTCTCGGAGTGGACGGCCGCCGTCGCCGTCTCGACCGGCGCGACGGCGGCGGCGGCGCTGCCGATGCATGCCAGCCGAAGCAGCTCGCGGCGCGTCAGCCCCGCGCTCATTTCGATTCTCCGGAGTCGCCTTTCTCCTGCTTGTCGTCCCATCGGCGACGATCGCCGGGAACATCCTGATCGCCGACGCGCTCGGAGAATTTCTTCGAGGCGACCACGCTCGCGCCGACGAGCGCGCCGAGCGCCCCGCCCACGGCAAGCGCCGCCGGGATGCTGACCTTCCCTCCGCCCGCCGTGATGGGGGCGTAAGTCGAGGGAGGCGTCGCGCCGTGGATCGGCACGACCTCGAACATCGGAGTGCGGAAAGCGACCGCTTGCTCGGAGCATCCGACGCACGGATGGCCGATGCCGACGGGCCAGGCGCCGGGCATCTCGACGTAGGGAAGCAGCGAGCAGTTGGCGTGCGTCACGGGGCCTTTGCACCCCAGTTTGTAGAGGCAGTGGCCTTCCCGGTGCGCCCCCTCGCCGAACTTTTCGGCAAAACGCCCGGCGTCAAAATGGGGACGGCGGGGACAGTCTTCGTGGATGACCCGGGCGTAGGCGAACTTGGGGCGGCCCAACTCGTCGAGCGCCGGCAGGGTGCCGTAGGTGGCGAACTGGAGCACCGTGCCGAGGAGGTTGTAAGGGTTGGCGGGGCATCCCGGGAGCGTCACGACCGTCTTGCCCTTGAGGATCTGCGGAACGCCGGTGGCTCCGGTCGGGTTGGGCTCGGCCGCGGGGATGCCGCCGAAGGAGGCGCAGGACCCGATCGCGACGATCGCCCCGGCGTGGGGCGCCACCTCGTTCAGGATCTGAAGCGCTGTCTTCCCGCCGACCTTGCAGTAGATCCCGTTGTCTTTCTGGGGGATCGCCCCCTCGACGACGAGGATGAACTTCCCGTCGTGGGCCTTGATCGCGGCATTGAGCGCATCCTCGGCCTGATAGCCCGCGGCGGCGAAAAGCGTTTCGTGGTAATCGAGGGAGACGAGGTCGAGGATCAGGGTGGCGAGTGCGGGGTGGGAGGTCCGGAGCAGCGACTCGGTGCAGCCGGTGCACTCCTGGAAATGAAGCCAGATGACCGAAGGCTTGCCTTTCGTGGCTGCCGCCTCGGCCATCTTTCCGACGGCCGAGACCGGGAGCCCGACGGAGGCGGCCGCGATGGTGATGATCTTGAGAAAATCACGCCGACTGGTGCTCCGGGACTGGAGCCCGGTCAATAGCCCGCTTTCATCCGACATCGCTCGATACCTCCAAAGATAGCTATATCTGCGTTGGCGGCATTTTACTCCGAAAGCCGATCCACGATCCGAATTTGTTCAAAATAAAACAGACATGATTTCCCGAGTTCCTTGGTCCCGGATCGCCGTCAGACGTTGAAACGGAAATGAAGGACGTCGCCGTCCTTCACGGGGTACTCCTTCCCCTCGAGCCGCCACTTACCCGCCTCCTTCGCTCCCGTCTCCCCGCGGTGGCCGATGAAATCCTCGTAGGCAATCGTTTCCGCGCGGATGAAGCCTTTCTCGAAGTCGGTGTGGATGACCGCCGCGGCCTGCGGCGCAAGGCAGCCCGCGGGAATCGTCCATGCCCGCACTTCCTGCACGCCCGCCGTGAAGTAAGTCTGGAGGCCCAGAAGCCGGTACCCGGCCCGGATGACCCGGTTGAGCCCCGGCTCGTCAAGACCCATGTCGGCCAGGAACTCTACGCGGGAGGCGTCGTCGAGCTGGGAGATCTCGGCCTCCATCGCGGCGCAGACGGGGACGACCTCGGAGCCTTCCTTGACAGCCAGCGCGCGGACGGCGTCGAGGTGCCTGTTCCCCTCGAAGCCGTGTTCGTCGACGTTGGCGATGTAGACGGTCGGCTTCGCGGTCAAAAGACAGAGCTCGCGGGCCATCTTCCGCTGCTCGACGTCGAGTCCCATCGACCGGACGGGGTCGCCCTTCGCCAGGCAGTCGCGGATATTCTCGAACAGCGCGTACTGGGCGGCGGCTTCCGCGCTCCCGGACTTGAGGGACTTGCCGACGCGAAGAATCGCCTTCTCGACCGTCTCGAGGTCGGCGAGCGCCAGTTCGGTATGGATAATGTCGATGTCGCGCACAGGATCGACCATCCCCTCGACGTGGATCACGTCGTCGTCCTCGAAGCAGCGGACGACGTGGGCGATGGCGTCGGTTTCCCGGATGTTGGCCAGGAACTTGTTGCCAAGCCCCTCTCCCTTGGCGGCGCCCGCCACGAGCCCGGCGATGTCGACGAACTCCATCGTCGTGGGGACCACGCGGTTCGGCTTGACGATGCCGGCGAGCGCATCGAGCCGCGTGTCGGGCATGGGGACGATGCCGACATTCGGCTCGATCGTGCAGAAGGGATAGTTCTCGGCGGGGATCACCGCCATCGTGAGCGCATTGAAAAGCGTCGACTTGCCGACATTCGGCATGCCGACAATGCCGCAACGGAAACCCATGACGTCACATCCTGTTAGGTTCGCCCGGAGGTTCGGGCAACGGATTTTTCCCTGAGGGGGCGTTCATGTTAGCACATCCCGGCTCCCCGACGAAACGGAATTGCACCGGGGCGGAAAGGCCTCGGCATCCGGCAGCGGGAAGCTTATACTGGCGTACCAGAAAGAAGAGGGCACGGGGACTGACATTGTCGGACAGGATCCAACGAAAGTATCATTTCCGTTTGTTCTCGACCGTCACGATCCTGCTTGTCGTTGCGGCCACTTTGGCGGTTTACGGCCAGGTTTCCGGACATGGCTTCCTTTCCTACGACGACCCTCTATATGTCAGCAGCAACGCGATCGTCCGTGACGGGCTGACGCCGGACGGCTTCCGCTGGGCGTTTACGACCGGCGACGTCGGCAACTGGCATCCGCTGACCTGGCTTTCCCACATGCTGGACGTCTCCCTTTTCGGGATGGATCCCGGCCGCCACCACCTCTCAAACGTCTTCATCCACATCGCGAACACGCTTCTCCTCCTGCTTCTCCTCTATCGGATGACGGGCGCTTTCGGCCGTAGCGCCTTCGTCGCAGCGTTGTTTGCCCTGCATCCGCTTCATGTCGAATCGGTGGCATGGATCTCGGAACGGAAGGACGTCCTGAGCGGGTTCTTCTTCATGTTGTCGCTGCTGGCGTACGAGCGATATTGCCGGCGGCCGGAATGGAAACGGATGGTCCCGGTCGTTTTCCTGTTCGCGCTGGGCTTGATGGCAAAACCCATGCTCGTGACGCTCCCCTTCCTGTTGCTGCTGCTCGATTACTGGCCGTTCCGGCGCATGCGATGTACCCCTGCCGGGTCGGCGGATACCGAAGGGAGCGGCGGCCCCCTCCGGCCCCCTGCCCCCCTTTCCGCGCTCGCCATCGAGAAAATCCCGCTATTCCTGCTTTCGGCCGTTTCCTGCGTGGTGACGGCCGTCGTCCAGGACCGGGGCGGCGCGGTCAAGTCGCTGGAAGTCATCCCCTGGTCCGCCCGACTGCTGAACATACCGGTTGCCTACGTGCGCTATCTCTGCAAGACGTTCTGGCCCGCCCGCCTGGCCGTCGAATATCCCCACCCGGGAATCGCCCATTCAGTCGGAGCGGCCGTCGCAGGATTGCTCCTCCTCGCGATCCTGACGATTTTCGCCTGCCGCGCAGCGAGACGGTATCCGTCTATTTTCGTAGGCTGGTTCTGGTTCATCGGGATGTTGGTACCGGTGATAGGGCTGGTCCAGGTGGGCGGTCAGGCCATGGCGGATCGTTACACCTATCTGCCGCTCATCGGGATCTTCCTGCTTGTGGCCTGGCCGGCCTGGGAACTGGCCGCGCCCTTTCGCCACAGGACCGCACTCCTGGGAGCGGCCGCAGTCGCAGTGCTGGCCCTCTTGACCGTGACGGCATATCGGCAGGCAGGTTACTGGGAAAACAGCGTCACGTTGTATCGCCACGCCCTGGAGGTCAATCCGAGGAACCCGTCGATTTTGACGAATCTGGGCGCTGAAATGGGAGAACGCGGGGACTACGACGAGGCGGTCCGGCTCATTCGGGAGGCCTTGTTGATTGAACCGGAGCGTTCCGATGCGCGCTTCAACCTGGCGCTGTTCCTCGAACGGAAGGGAAGCATGTACGAAGCCGCCATCGAGTACCAGGAGCTGCTTCGCCGATATCCAAACGATCACGAGGCCGCCGGCAACCTGGAGCGCGTCCTCTACCGCCTGCGATCTGGCAGGGAGCGTCGCTAGGGCTTGTCCCGCATCAGCTCGCGCACCTTGCGGAGGAGCGCGATGTTGTCGGAGTGGCCGGTCATGCGGGCGACCACGCGGCCCTGCAAGCGCCGGCCAAGCAGGTAGAAGTCGCCGATCGCGTCCATGATCTTGTGTCGAACGGGCTCGTTCGGGAATCGCAGCGTGTCGTTGATCGGCCCTTCGTCGCCGAAGAGGATGAAGTTGTCGAAGCGGCCGCCGAGCGCCAGCCCTTGCCGTTGCAGATGTCCGATGTCCTTCACGAAGCCGAAGGTGCGCGCCGGGGCGATCTCCTTCCGGTAGACGGCCGGGTCGTCGAGCCGGAAAGCGAAATGCTGCATCCCGACGGGGTGCGGATAGTCGAGCGTGTAGTCGACCTCGAACCCGTCGCACGGCTCAAGACGGATCGTCTCGCGACCCTCGCCCAGCGTGATCGGCTCCTTGACCACGATCTGGTGCCAATCGTCGCCGACCTGGTTCTCGAGCCCCACCTCCTCGAAGAGGGCGCAAAACTCGGCGGCCGAGCCGTCGAGCACCGGCACCTCCCCGTTGCATTTGATGAGCAGGTTGCAGATTCCGTAGGCGTTGAGCGCCGACATGACGTGTTCGATCGTAGCGGCCTGCGTGCTTCCGAGCCGTATCGAGGTGGCGTAGCCGGTCGAGCCGACGAAGTCGAGGTGCGCCGGGACCGCGCGGTTGTCGGACACGCCGACGAAATGGATGCCCGAGCCGGGGCCGAGCGGCTCGAGGATCAGCCCGCTCTTCTTGCCGGAATGGAGCCCTTGCCCGTACATCACGGCGCCGTGCGCGAGCGTCTTCTGGGGCATCGCCCTCCCGGGCAGCGCCTGCTTCTCGAACACAAGCCTCTGAAGCTCGGGGACGCCCACCGGCGGATTCGGCGTTTCGGCATCTCCGGCCAGGTCTGCGGCGCCCGACGCCCGCGACGCCAGCGCGCGGCGGATCGCCCCCAGCGTGAGGTCGAGCTCGAGCGGCTTCTCGATGAAGTCGGAGGCGCCCGCCTGGGTCGCCTTGATCGCGGTGGCAATCGTGGCGTGGCCGCTCATCATGATCACGGGCGTCTGCGGGCTGATCTCCTTGATCCGGCGAAGCGTCTCGATCCCGTCCATGCCCGGCATCCAGATGTCGAGCAGCACCAGCGCGGGGTTGCGCGATCGCAGCAGAGAAAGCGCCTCGGCGCCGTCGGCCGCGTGCAGGCAGGTAAATCCGTCGTCGCCCAGCACGCCTTCGAGCGATTTGCGGATGCTGGCCTCGTCGTCCACGATCAGGATGGGTCCGGTTTCGGGCATTGCCTACACTCCTGGAATTATTCTTTTCGGCCGGCCGACCCGCCGGATCACGGGCAGGATACCACGACCTTCACCACGATTTTCCGGATGTTCGCCTCCGAAACGAGGGGCAGGTGGGCATCCTCCGGAAAGAAGACGGCGAAGGATCCGGCGGGCACCGGTATCCAGGCGTCGGGGGCATCCGGATAAAAGGCGACATCCTTTTCGGGATCGAGGGGCGTCGATGGCGACGCCAGCTTCCCAGCCCCTTTCCACCCCATCTCGTCGGTCCCGGACACCACGTACTGGATGTCGATGTAGCGCGCATGCACCTCGAGCTGTCCCGCCTCCCGCTTCCGCCCCGGGCCGTCCGACACGACGGCGAACAGCCGGTCCCCGTCGATTTCTACGCGCCCGACAGGTGGGCAGTCCCTTGCGGCGCCGCGCAGGAACGCGAACGCCTGGCGGAACCCGTCTTGAAGCCCGGCGTAGCGGTCCGCGTTTTCGAGCGTATCCAGGATCATTTTCTTCCTCCCGATGATATTTATCAGGATAAGCCGCGTAACCTGCCGGGACAACCGGCATCCAATGGTTAAACGAAAGGGGGTCTTGCCATGAACATCTTCGAATTCGCCATGCAGATGGAAACGGACGGAAAGGAGTACTACGAGAAACTGGCTTCCGAAACGGGCAGCGTCGGGCTAAAGACCATCTTCACCAACCTCGCGGCGGACGAGACGAAGCACTACGCGACCTTCAAGGCGCTCCGGGACGGGCTGAAGGGAAGCTTCGCCGAATCGAATACGCTCGAGACCGGCAAGAATCTCTTCAAGGAACTGATCGCGGACCAAAAGAATGCCGAGCTGCTCGCGGAATCGCTCGACGGCTACCGGCACGGGATGGAGAACGAGGAGGCAAGCGTCAAGTTTTACGAGGATGCAGCCAAGAAGGAATCCGATCCCGAGCTCGTGAAATTGCTGCTGCGGATCGCCTCCGAGGAACGCGACCATTACCGGATTCTCGAAAACCTTTACCAATTTACGCTGGCGCCCAAGAACTTCCTGGAGTGGAGAGAGTTCGGCAACCTGAAGCCGCTATAGCTTTGCAGGCGCCGGCTTAAGCTTCAGGCCTTGATGTCGAGCAGCGCCCGGGTCATCTCGTCGACCGTCTTGACGGTGGCGACGTTGGCCTTGAAGAGGCTGCTGTTGACGAGCAGGTTCGCGGCCTCCTTCGAGATGTCGACCGGATCCTTCCCTTTGTCGGGGGTGGCGGTCACGCCCCCGGCGGGAACCTCTTCCATCCGCACCGACGACGCCTTGAAATCGGGCGTTTCTGCGTTGGCGATGTTGTTGGCGGTCACGCCTTGGCGGACCGAGAAGGCGTTGAGGGCGGAAGCGGCGATCGAGGCGGCGTTGTCCATGGGTCTTTGTCTCCTTGCGACAGTGGCTGATGAACTTATCGGAAGGAATCGGGTAAAATATCACCCGGTTCGACCCATCCCACAAGGAGATCCCAGATGAAAAAGCCGTTGTTTGCCCTGTTCCTCTGCCTTGCCGTCGCCGCCTCGGCCCATGCCGCAGACAAGAAAGCCGATCCCGTTGCCCAGGCCAAGAAGGCGAAAGGCGCGATCACGACCGCCTCGGGCGCCGTCGTCATCCCGGTGAAAAACGGCAGCGGCCCCTCGCCGAAGGCCTCCGACACGGTCAAGGTCCATTACACCGGAAAACTTCTGAACGGAAAGGTGTTCGACTCGTCGGTCCAGCGCGGCACTCCGGCCGAGTTCCCGCTCGGCGGGGTCATCCCCTGCTGGACCGAGGGGCTGCAGAAGATGAAGGTTGGCGGCAAGGCGAAGCTCGTCTGCCCCCCGGACACCGCCTACGGCGCCATGGGCGCCCCCCCGGCCATCCCCCCGAACTCGGTTCTCAACTTCGAGGTCGAGCTCCTGTCGATCGTGAAGTAAGGCAAGCGCGTCGGCCGGACTGATGCCCGACGTCCCCGCATTCGCGGTTCCCGAAAGCGAGCTCCAGGAAGAGTTCATCCGCTCACCGGGTCCCGGCGGGCAGAACGTCAACAAGGTGGCGACGGCGGTTCGGCTCCGTTTCAACGCCGTCGCCACCCGTTTGCTCGGAGACGACGCCCGCGCCCGGCTGATCCGGCTCGCGGGGAAAAGAATGACGGCCGAAGGATTCCTCGTCATCGAGGCGCACCGTTTCCGGACACGGGAACGCAACCGGCAGGATGCGCGCGACCGGCTCGGCCGGCTGATCGCCCAAGCGCTCGAACCGCCCCCGCCGCCCCGGAAGAAGACGAAACCGTCCCGCGGGTCCAAGGAAAGGCGGCTGGAATCGAAGCGTCGCCAGGGCGAAACCAAGCGAAGGCGCACGGGTCCGTCGGACGAGTAGGCCGATCGTGTTATACTGAAAAGCGATGGATACGTTGACGCACGGATTGACCGGCTGGCTCATCGCCAAGTCCGTACCGACCGAAAAATGGGGAGGCGAAGCCAAAGCCGCAGCCGTTCTCGGATCGGTCCTTCCCGACTTCGACCAGATCGTCTCCCTCTTCGGAAACGAATTCTTCATCCGCTTCCACCGCGGAATCTCCCATTCTTTCGTCGGCGTCTTGATCTCGTCGATCCTCGTCGCCGCCCTCTTCCACCGGTTCGGCCGCTGGAAAAACATGGCCGGGCTATTTCTGCTCGTGCTGACCGGCCAGCTTTCCCACATCGCCCTCGATCTGCTCAATGCCTACGGAACGCAGATCTTCCAGCCTTTTTCCGACGCCCGGATCTCCCTCGACCTGCTCTTCGTCGTGGACCTCGCCTTCTCGGCGATCATCATCGCCGGGCTCTGGTTCTCGAGGTTCCGACCGCGTCCGGCGCCGGCGCGCATCGCCTTCGCCGTGCTGTCGATCTACGTCGGGTTCGCCGCGACGCTCCATTACCGGGCCGAGGCGACGGTCGCCGAGGCGGCGAAGCGGGACGGCGTCCGGGTGGCGCACGTCTGGGCACTGCCGCGCCTTGACATGGTCACCGTCTCGCCCGAGGCGCTCCTCACGTCGCAGGCGTTCGCGTCGACGGATACCTGCCGTGGTTACGTATCATCCGGCCGGGACGGGATCACCTTCCCCCTTCCCGTGGGCCCGCTGGCCTGGAACGGCTTCGTCGACGACGGCAAGCGCTGGCTCCGGGCCGAAGTGAACCCGGTCGGCGGAACATTCGAATGGAAGGACCAGGTGCCGCACGGGCAAGATGTCCCGGGGCTCACGGCTGTCCGCCAGCTGGCCGATGTGAAGACCTATCTCTGGTTTGCCCGCTTCCCCTCGGTCGAGACGATCCACGCGGGGGCGGACAACGTGTTCATCTTCTCGGACCTGCGTTACGCCGGGATGGCCGGCCGCCGCCCGTTCATGCTCCGGATCGTCTCGAGTCCGGGCCGCACGCTCCGCGCCGACTGGAGCGGCAAGGAATAGATCGGCTTAAGGTTCACCCCGCCTCCCCCCGGTCGTTGATCGTCGCCAGAAATTCGTCTCCATACCGTTCGAGCTTCGCATTGCCGACGCCGTGCACTTCAAGGAATTCCTTCGGCGTGGCGGGCCTGCGCGCGGCCATGTCGAGCAGCGACTTGTCGCCGAAGACGACGAAGGGCGGAACCCCCTGGTCGGCCGCGATCCGCTTGCGGAGGGTGCGAAGACGCTCGAAGAGCGACCTGTCGGTGGGGGCAAGCCCGCCGGGCGCCTCGGCCTTCCGTTGCTTCCCGGTTTTCACCCGAATGCGGGGACGCGCGAGCCGAAGCGTCTCCTCGCTCCTTAATATCGGCCAAGCCGCGTCCGTGAGCTTGAGCACCGAATAGGCCGCGATGTCCTGGACGAGGTATCCGCGGTGGATCAGCTGGCGGAGGATGCTCGCCCACGCGTCCTTCGACTGGTCGGCGCCGACCCCGTAAACGGAGAGCCTGTCGTGCCCCCGCTCGGCGATCTTCTGCCCGTGTGCGCCGCGCAGCACGTCGATGACGTGCCCCATCCCGAATCCCTGCCCCAGCCGATAGACTGCCGAGAGCCCCTTCTGGGCGTCAATGGTCCCGTCGTAGAGCTCGGGCGGGTCGAGACAGACGTCGCAGTTGCCGCAATCGTGGTCGAGCGGCTCTCCGAAGTATCCGAGCAGCACCCGGCGGCGGCAGGTGACCGCCTCGGCGAAGGCGACCATCGCGTCGAGCTTGTGGCTCTCGATCCGGACCTGCTGCGGATTTTCGCCCCGCTCGACCAGCATGCGCGCCGTGACGACATCCTGAAGGCCAAAGAGGCAATACGCCTCGGCGGGAAGGCCGTCGCGCCCGGCCCGGCCCGTCTCCTGGTAATACCCCTCGATGTTCTTCGGGCAGTCGTAGTGGACGACGAAGCGGACGTCGGGCTTGTCGATGCCCATGCCGAAGGCGACGGTCGCGACGATGACCTGCATCTCGTCGCGCAGGAAGGCGTCCTGGACCCGCGACCGCTGGGCGGCGGGGAGACCGGCGTGGTAAGGGTGCGCCGCGATGCCGCCTGCGCGCAGCCGCGCGGCGACCTCTTCGACCTGCTTCCGGGTGAGGCAATAGACGATGCCCGACTCGCCCTCGTGTCGGTCGATGAACGCCTTGAGCTGGGCGCCCCCTTGCGTCTTGTCGACGACCGTGTAGCGGATGTTGGGACGGTCGAACCCGGCGGCGTAGACCGGCGCGTCGAGCAGGCCGAGGCGAGCGCGGACATCCTCGCGGGTCGTATCGTCGGCCGTGGCGGTGAGCGCGATGAAGGGGACATCCGGGAACAGGCCGCGCAGTCGCCCGAGCTGGACGTATTCCGGACGAAAATCGTGCCCCCACTGCGAGACGCAGTGCGCCTCGTCGATCGCGAACAGCGATACGGGCAGGCCGCGCAGCATCTCGAGCGTGCCGTCGAGCATGAGCCGCTCGGGGGCGACATAGAGCAGGTCGAGCACGCCCGCGTGCAGGTTGCGCAGGACGGCCGTCGCCTCGCCCGCCGCGAGCGACGAGTTGAGGCACGCCGCGGATACGCCGTTGGCTCGGAGCGCGTCGACCTGGTCCTTCATGAGCGAGATGAGCGGCGAGACGACGATGGCGGTGCCGGGCCGGTGCAGCGCCGGCACTTGGTAGCAGAGCGATTTCCCGCCGCCCGTGGGCATGAGGACGAACGCGCTGCCGCCGTCGATCACGTGCTCGACGACCTCGCGCTGGTGCGGCCGGAACGAATCGTACCCGAAGACCTCGCGGAGGGTGCCGTCGATGGAGGAACCGCGGACCGGCATCAGATCTTCTTGCCCCCCTTGCGCACCTTCTTGACGAGCTTCGCGAGGACGGCCCGCGTCATTCCCGCCTCCTGCGCCTTCCGGTGGATCTTCTTGAACTTCTTACGGGTGTCTTCGACCGGAGGCGCGCCGTCCTGCCCGAACGTCACCTCGAACTTCGTGCCCCGGACGACCGTCTGCACCGTCTCGCCGTCGTCGACGATCTCGACGACGCCGTAGCGCGCCAGTGTCTTGAGCGTCCGGGCGATGTTGGTGGCCGCCCGGCCGGTCGCGGCCTCGAGGTCCGGGAGCGATTGGAGCTTTTTGCGGACGATGATCCGGAGCAGTTCGACGTTCTCGGGGCTCAGCACCTGCTCCATCGACTGGCGCGATTCGAACCACACCCTCGGCTCGTTCTTCAGCGGCACGTATTGACCGCGGGCGATCGCCTCCACCCGCCGCTCGTATTCCACCTTCGAAAGGATGCCGACGTTCAGCACCTTCTCGGCACGTTTCTTTTCCCGGTCATGGATCGACATCGATTCGTTCCTCCCTGCCCCATTGTGTCACGCCGAGGGTATACTCGGGACCATGCGATTCGAACCCGCCATCGATCCCCCGCAGGAACCGTGCCCCGAGGCGCTCTGGTGCCTGTTCCACGGCGACCGGCTGCTCCTGTCGGTCCGGGGGGAAAGCGTCTCGATCCCGACCTTCCGCAAGCCGGACACCCTCGGCCTGCGCCCCGTCCGGAGCCAATACCTCGGCACCCTCGACGGCGTCCCCTGCTTCTCCGGCGAGGCAGCCGGCCCCTCTGCGCCCGACGACATGGCCTGGCGCCCGCTCCGGCCGCTGCTCGGCGTGCTGTCCGACGACTTATTCTCCCTCGCCGGACGCGCCTTCCAGATTATGGACTGGGACCGGACGACGCAGTTTTGCGGACGATGCGGAAAGCCCACGACCCCGGTCCCGGGCGAACGCGCCAAGGCGTGCCCCGACTGCGGGACGCACTTCTACCCGCGCATCAACCCGGCCGTGATCGTCGCCGTCGTCCGCGACCATCGCCTGCTGCTTGCCCAGGCGCGCCGCTTCCCCAACGCCTTCCACAGCGTCCTGGCCGGCTTCGTCGAGCCGGGCGAGACGCTCGAGGAATGCCTGCGGCGCGAGGTTCGCGAAGAGGTCGGCATCGAGGTCGCGAACCTTCGCTACTTCGGCAGCCAGCCGTGGCCCTTCCCCGGGCAGCTGATGGTGGGATTCACCGCGGAATACGCGGGGGGCGAGATCGTGCCCGAGGAAAAGGAGATCGCGAGCGCCGCCTGGTTCACGCCCGATGAGATCGCCACGCTCAACATCCCCCGCCGGGAAACGATCGCCCGACAATTGATCGGATGGTTCCTCGGACGCTAGACGGCCGTCAGGCCGCCCGATAATCCGCCGGTGGCCGGATCAGGCTCTCGGCCGGGATGCCGAGTTCTGTGTGGAGACGCCAAGCCATCTTCATCGTCAGCGGACGCTTCCGGTTCAACACCTCGTATACGCGATTGCGACGGCCGATCATCGGCTCCAGGTCTTTCGGGGCAAGTCCCATCTGTTCCATTCGGAACTTGATCGCCTCGACCGGATCGGGAAGGTCGAGCGCGTAATGCTTCCGCTCGTAAGACTCAACGAGGGCGACGAGAACGTCGAGCCGTTCACCTTTCGGGGTGTTGGGCGTGGCGTCCATCAGCGTCTCGATCTCTTTTAGCGTCCGCCGGTAATCCAGCTTGGTCCTGATGGCTTGGATATCCATGATCCCCTTCCCTTTCACACCGTTTGAACGTCGATCGCGTCGTAATTCGCATGCGTTCCGATGAATCTCACGTAGACAACCCGGTACGGGTAATTGATCCAGACTACGATCCGGTATTTGTTCCCGGCAATGTTGAAGACGACCCGCCCGTCCTTGAGGATGCTCGCGTTCGCGAAGTCCCTCTTCACTTCCGCAGGCGATGACCAGTCCGTTCTCAGCACATGCCGGTACCACGCCAAGGTTGGCTCCCGGGCATCCATGAAAGCCGGGGCATCGTCCCAGAAGTTCTTCAATGTTGAGAGAGCAATGACCCGCATGATCGAAGTATAGTCCCATCTTGGGACTCGCGCAAGAATCCCGAACTGGCACCGATCGCAGGGGGCAATCTGATTACCACAATGACCCATTTCGGAATGCAACAAGGCCCGACGCCCCACAGGGGAAAACCTTGATGGGTCAGGTGGTTATGCTTTCCGTGGGGGAGCAGACCCGGACGCCGATTGTCCCCGAAAGCGGGTCATTATTACGCGCCTGTTAACATTCAAACTGCAATATCCAAGTTTATCGAATCGTAGGGCACCGTTGGAGTGACCTTGCCCCGTGGAGTATTGGTTTTCTTCAGTTCGACCAGACCAAGCTCTTCCAGAATCGCCAGGTCGGCAGTTACGTTTTTCACGTCTCTGTTCACGATTTTTGCCAGTTCGTAAACCGAGGCCGGATGATTTGCCCGAATCGCACGTAAGATCGCTAATCGTTGATCGCTCATCGCCCGCCGGAATGCCTTCAGGTCTGTGAAGTAATCGCCTTGGGCAAAGCGGATACAGCAACGTCGTAGAATGCCGGGGAACGGTTGGTCAAGCTGCGGAAGGAGAAGGGCATCACGCAGAAGGAGCTGGCCGATCTGCTCGGCGTGACGCAGCCGCTAGTGTCGAACTACGAGACGGGAGAACTCCGACTGCACGGGGATTTGATCGTCCAGTTGGCCAAGATCCTGGGAACGACGGCCGACGAACTCCTCGGCCTGGAAAAATCGGCCAAGGAGGCGGGGACGATCAAGAACAAGCGGCTGCTAAGGAAGGTAAAAGAGATTGAGAAGCTGCCGAAGCGGGATCAGGAAGCCTTGCTCCGGACCATTGAGGCATTTTTATCAAAGGCGGGATAACGGTTTTCGCGGATTCCAGCCAACAGAAGATTCGTTCGTATAATCAATGCCTTCCACACAATATAAAGAAGTGGATGCAGATTGATAACGTGCTACGTATAGAGCCATCAAGATATCGGGCCGACGCCAGCCGGGTCGGACTAGCAACGACTCAATAGACCGGTACCTCGTGATATTTGACTTCATGGAATTATCGGCACACGTACAGGGTCTGTTTTCTTATAACTAAGAGACTTATTAACAGAAGTCACAGGAAGCAAAATCAATATCAGCAACATGACACAACTAGCAATCGATACATACATTGCCAGCCTGGAAATTGCACTGCATAGCAAATAATGATTGCAAGCACTTGACCTCATTATCAAGGAAATTGAAACTATAACTACAACCAGTGACGCTACTCCAAACAGTAGCGTTTCCACGTTAAAAATATACCATTTCTCTCCTTTCTGCGCATGCTTAAATGCGAATCTTATTGCCTCAAACCATGTAACGGACACACACCATAATTGATACAAAGAAACGAGTAACAGAATACATGCCAATACCAAGGTCACATTCCTTTTATGCAGTTTCATCTCTTTACCCTCAATTAGACCCAACAACTCGGATCCGTCCATATCTGGTAAGGGTATCCGTTGATATAAATGGATTTCTTGATTTTGTCCGAACCTTAACAGAATCAGTAAGTGTACTATCGATAAATGATTTAATGCTCCTCCATTCCCTCCACGTATTATCGCTAGAAGTTACACATCCGGCGCTACCTCCTGGCCGGTGTAATCGCAATAATGTTCTGCCAGTCCTGTTATGAGTGTCATCTCCATATATTCTATCAACAGACTCTAGTCGATAAAAATCTTCTTTCCCTTTTCCTCCATGGAATAATATATCGTAATATCCATTCGGCACTGGAGCTCCTCTTGGGCCACCGGAGAAAAATTTCCCAGAAACAGATCGGCCGTTTTCAAAATCAGACAAATGTAATTCACCTGTTCGTTGATCATATCTTCCGATCACAAAAAGACCAGATGGGTCAATGAGAGAAACTGGATCTCCATCGACATAACCATACAAATTCCCCTGCCCGCCCTCGAACAGGATGGGATCGCGAGCCGTCCACCGGGCGGTTGCCGGCTCGTAATCCCTGAACCCGAACCGGACCAAGCCCGTTGCCCCCTCCGGGATCCCGCCGGCGAACCCTACCGGCAGGTCGAGCGCCGGGTTCGTGTCACTGATCTTCACGCCCCAAGCGTCGTACTCCGCCTGCTTGATGACGTTCCCCGCGTTGTCCGTCACCACCTTCGGCGTCCCGAGTTGGTCGGTCGCCACGTAGTACCGCTGGCCGCCACGCTCGAACGCGAACAGATTGCCGCTCGTCTCGTAGAAGTAGGTTGTCAGCGTGTTGTCCGGAGCGCGGCTGGCCGTCAGCTGGAACGGCTGACCTGGATTCCCGTACAAATATTGCGTCGTCGCCCCAGCGGCCGTGCGGGCCACCCGGCGGGCCATCGCGTCGTATTGATACGTGACCGTCTGTCCGCCCGCCGTGGTGCTCAGCAGCTCCCCGCGGGCGCTGTAGCTGAACGTGTCGGCGCCCCGGTTCGTCAGGTAGCCGTCGACGTCGAACGTGTAACTGACGCCGCCCTGCTGGATGAGCCGGTCCTGCGCGTCGTAGGTCGCGCTCGCGGCCAGCGTGCTCGTCCGGTTGCTGTTGTTGTCGAACCCGTAGTGCTCGGCCAGCGAGCCGTCCTTGAAAACGTCGGTCAACTGTCCGTCGAGGTCGTATCCAAAATCGAAGACATGCGAGGCGCCCGCCACGATTTCCGTCTTCCGGGAGATCCGGCCAACGTTGTCGTAGCCCAGCGTGATTTGATAGCGCTGCTGGCCGGCAACCGTGTGCGTCCGCGTCGCGAGCCGCCCGAAGTTATCGTAGGAATATCCCACGCTGAGCGTGTTGTCGGTCAGCGAAGACGGGGCGCCCGCCGGGCCGGCCCGGCCGATCGTGTACCGCCCGTACTGCGTGAGCAACCCGTCGTTGTCGCGGGCAAGCGAGGTCCAGACGTTGTCGAGTGCGAACGAGCTGACCGCGAAGTCGTTGTTGTAGGCGTAGCGATATTCGCCGGTACTTTGGCCGCTGGACGCGATCCGCGTCGTCAGGAACCCGTCGTACGAGAACGACATCGTCTGCGTCGCGTTGTCGGCCGCCGACGTCCGCAAGAACGTCATCACCCGGTCAGTGTTGTCGGTATAGCCGAAGGCGATCGAGGCTTCCGGATAGACCGTGCTGCGGATTCTCCCGCCGTTGTCGTATCCGCCGTCGATCGCGCGGCCACTGGGGAGCGTCGTTCTCACCCATTCCCGGTCGGCGTTGTATTTCGTGCCGTAAGACGGATTGCCGGGCGGAGTGTAGGCGTTGTCCAGGTTGATTCGGGTGTAGCCGAGGCCGTGGACCGCGCCGTTCGGCATCCTGATCGAGATCGTGTTGCCCGCCGGGTCATACCCGAACCCGTACGACCGCCCGGAGGGCAGCGTGACGCTCGCCACCCGGTCGGCATTGTCGTAACCGTACATCACCGAGTTCCGGTCGGGATCGGTCATCGCGGTGAGCCGGTTCATGCCATCGTAATCGGCCTTCCACGTGGACGCCCCCTGAACAACATTATCGAGCCGGCCCTTCCGGTCGTACCGGAATAGGACGTTGTCCACGGTCGAAGCGATGTTGACCACAGTCGGCCGCCCGGCATTGTCGATCCCTGCAACGCTTTGACGGCCCGCATATGTTGTCATGGTGAATTTCTTCGTCGACGCGTTGTAGATCTGCGTGGCAGTCTTGCCGTTGACCGTAAGGGTATCGGTCTGGCTGATCAGGCTCATCGGGTCCGACGAGTTACTCAAGGAAACGGATCTGCCTAGAGTCGTTGTGGCAACCAGCCCCCCGGGAGTCATCACCGAGACCTTGGCCGGAATCGGAGATTCCATACTCCACCGCGGATCGGGCCCCTTCGTGATTTCCGAAATCGTATTGTCGGATGAGGTGATGGTCGTTTTCCCATCCGTACCCATTACCGTCAAAGAAATTGCCCCGGTTGGAAACGTGTTGGTCCACTTCGATGCCCCGGTAGAATAATTCTCAACCAGATAATTTGTTATTCGTCCCTCAGCCGTATTCCCCTTCACGAGGAAATTTCCCGATCCATCGAGCCGGTCCAGCTTCGTAAATCCACCTTCCGGGTCGTCGTCCCGGTCGAGACGCCCCATCGGATCGTAGTGGAATAAATGCCGAAAATCGTTTTCATCGCGATATTCGTTCAACAGACCATCGTTGGAAAAGACAAAATGGGAGGTGTTTCCTGCCGGGGTGGAAATAGAGGCCAGATAGTCGTTCGAATCCAGGGTAAAGGATGTGCGCTGTCCTCCTGGCGCGCGGATGGCTTGGGGGTTCCCGGAAAGGTCGCGTTCGACAGTGGTAACGTTGTTGTCGAAGTCGGTTACCGTTGTAAGGTACCCATGCGTATCGTCGTATCCAAACCGGTATCGGACCGCACCGGTCAGGGCATCCAGCGTGCGCATATGCTTTCCTGAGCCGTTGAATATATACAGTTCACTTCCGTCCTCGGAAGCGATCCGAATATCGTCCACGGATAAATCCGAAGCGGAGGTCGATATCTTCCGGATTCGATAGTTATATTGATCGGCAATGAAAAGACTACCGTCCGGTCCGAAAGCGATCCCTCTGGGCATATTAAAATTCGCTTGGCTCGGCAACCCTCCATCTCCGGAATAGCCCCCTGAGATACTGCCATTATTCGCGATTCCCGCCAACGAGGTCACAACCCCGCTCGAATCAATCCGACGCACCCGGTTGTTTTGGAGATCACTAAAATAAACTACTCCTTCAGTCTGAACCGCGATTCCATAGGGATTCATTAGCGGTTGTGTACTCGACAATCCGTCCCCATTGAAGACCGTTTGGCCGCTTATGGCGAGCGAGGAAATGACACCGCCCGGAGTTACTTTTCGAACCCCTTTGTAGTGAGCGATATACAGGTTGCCGGACCTGTCGATCGCGATAGAATTTGGCCCTGGAACAACCGCGTTCCGCGCCTGTCCTCCATCGCGCAGGGCACACATGTCGCACCAATATCCTGTTCCCGCCACAGTGTTGATGATCCCGTCGGTTCCAATCCGACGAATCCGATTGTCTCCATAATCCGCAAAATAAAGCGTGCCGTCCGCCGCCACAGCCAAGCCAAACGGCATATTCAGGGAAGCATGGGTCGCCAACCCCCCGTCTCCGATTCCAGAACTGGTATTTTGCCTTAGATTTGGATTCATGCCAGTGCCTGCCACGGTCCGGATGATGTTATCCGGTCCGACACGTCGGATAGCGCTAGCGGAGGAATCCGATATATAAACGCTGCCATCGGGTCCAATCGCAACACCCGAGGGGGACCCTATTCCGGACTGAGTGGCTAATACGTTATCCGGACCCGACCCCCAGGGGTAAAAGTCCCTCCCTGCGAAAGTCGTCATGATTCCATCAGTCCCGACACGCCGGATTCGGTTGTTGGATAGATCGGCGATGTAGATGGTGCCGTCCGGAGCAACGGCCACGTCGTAGGGATTCAACAGTTTGCCCTGGGTTGCCTTGATCGGGCCTGGGTCCAATCCGGACTGCCCGCTTCCGGCAATGGTCGTAATCACCTTTTTCGTATCGGTCACCGAGCGAAACAAACCATTGCCGGGGTAGAGAACTCTCCCTACCGGATCGTAAGCATGGTTGACCGAGAGCGTCCATCCTCCCAACCCGGCCTGGGTTGAAAAAGTGCCGATCGAATCCGTGAATGTTTGCCAAAGCGTTGCTTCCATCGCGCCCGAGTTGGTCGTGAGACTTCCCCCTCCGGCTTGCATGAAGCTTCTTGTCATTGCAGTACCGGCCCCGACCTGGACATATAAAGCCGGATAGACATTCCCGAGACGAACCGTGACCGGCTGGCTCCCCTGCATCTTTCGCCCATAAGCATCCATTCCGTCCCAAATAAATTCAAAGATCTGATTCGGAATATTCGGGAAACTTTGGACAAACCGTTTGCCGCCCACATACACTTGGAGGTCTATTCGTCGAAGAACCGACGGCACAGTGGCGCCGCTTAACGCAATTCGAAGGGTATATCTGTCTTTTCGGCCCCTACTACGGTCGCTTCGATAGTTCAGGCTGAAAGGAGAACCCGTAATTCCCACCTGTTCTCCCAATACCTGGTTCTGACACTCGATGATCGATCCATTCGCCGTGCAACCTGAAATCGGGAGGGACGTAACCGGAGGTGTCACAGACGGGGGAGTTGCCCCGGCAACGGGTACAAGCATCCAGTTGAAATCATGAGGTGAAAAATGTGTGATGGGAACCCGCCAAAGGATCGTCCCGGAGGAATACAAAGAAGCAAGCTGAGTTCGCTCGGCATCGGTGATTTCCAGAGCCGCCAGTGTCGCAGCGTTGTCGACGACGCTGTTCCCGTCCGTATCCAGGTCGGCCATGCCGTTCGTGATTCCCAGAATCTTGACGACTCGCCCATCTGAATCGGGAATCCACATCCCCCGATTGCGATCGTAATAACCGTTTGGAACAGCAGTGCCGACAGAAAACCCGCGGAAATTTTCCAGGTAATAATAGACGGGCTTATCAAACCGGACTTCCGTAGCCCCCGCAACTACCGCTTCGTCTGCTGACAGCTCCACGCAATAGGTGTAACCGGTGGTAGCGGGCAGGTCTGCAGGCATTGCGGAGGGGCCGTTGTCGCCGATGGTGTACTCCGTCGCGCGGACGTTGATCGTGGGAAGGAGGCGGCTGCTGTTGTCCGGGAAAACGATGCTGGGCTGTGTTCCATTGGAGAAGAAAAGCGTCGATTGACGTGTCCCGCTGGAATCAGATGTCACGCTCCCGCGCACCACCTGTATGGCCGCCGGGGATGCGGCGTCCACAACCGTAACCTGGTTGTCCAGTGAAACCATTACAATGTCCGGGAGTGTGGAATAATCCTGCCAGCCGGGAGTAATCTGCCGTTGGACCGGCAGATAGTTGGGTTTGGTGTAGTTCACAATCAGTAGCCCGCCCCCATTGACCGCCAGATCGAACATCCCATCGTTCCGGGTGAACGTCTGACCGAACTCGGTGTGGTTCAGCAAGGTTACTTTCACCCCCGAAAGCGGAACATCATCGCGCGTCTTTACTTTGCCTCGAAGAACAGCTGCACGATGGATATTGATCGTCTCGGGCAACACACCGGTCTGGATGGGATTGCTGCCGGTATACAGAAATCGGGTAGTTTCGAACGTACTCGTAGCAACAGTCGGATCGATCGGAGAAATAACCGTCAATGGATCAGGGGGGATCACCACAGGTTCGGGACCTTGCGAAAGAACCAATGCGATCGGAGAGTCCTGCAGAATCGAGGTTCCGCTCTTGGGATTCTGGGAGATCACCCGACCCAGAGCAACCGTATCGGAATGAGCGTTGGAGATCGTTCCCAACGACAATGGTGCACTTGCCAGGGCGCTCTGGTATTCGGCCTGGATCATCCCGAGCAGGACCGGCACGCTGACCATCCTAGGCCCCAGCGAGATAACGAGATTCACGGCCGTCCCGTGAATTACGCTGGTTCCCGGATCCGGCATCTGGCTTAATA
This sequence comes from Candidatus Deferrimicrobiaceae bacterium, assembly GCA_036504035.1. NCBI lineage: Bacteria > Candidatus Deferrimicrobiota > Candidatus Deferrimicrobia > Candidatus Deferrimicrobiales > Candidatus Deferrimicrobiaceae > Candidatus Deferrimicrobiaceae bacterium. The sequence continues at coordinate 370,367 of DASXVV010000014.1, read as the reverse complement.
CGTTACCTGCCGCGACCGTGCTGCTGTTGGCAGTCGTCACGCTTCCGACAGAAAGATCAGCCGCGACGATCGCCGATTGCGCCGCAGCTTGGCTCAAGCCTGTCACCGTCGGGACAACCGCCATCAGTGGCCCGGACGAGACGGTCAGGTTGACGCCCGATCCCTGCGGGACGATCGAGCCGGCAACCGGCGACTGGCCGATCACGTTGCCCGCGGTCACGTTGTCGCTGTTTGCATTCGTGACGATTCCCGCGATTAATCCGGCGTTGACAATCGCAGTCTGGGCATTTGCCTGCGGCAACCCGCCGACGTCGGGAACGGACACGGTCGGAATGTAGGCGGTGATCCCGACCGAAGATGGCAGGCTGCTGGCGAGGCCGTCGTTCACGACCAGGTTGATCGTGTAACTGCCGGCCTTGTCGGGAGAAAAGAAGGCAACGGCGGATGTGATATTTACAACATTCGCCGTACTTCCGACCGGCGCCGACACGACACTCCATGCATAAGAAATCGGGTCGTCGTTGGGATCGTGGCTTGCGGATCCGTCGAGCGTGACCGCCGTACCGACCGTCACATTCGAGGCCGAAGCCGAGGCAACCGCGAGTGGTGCATCGTTGAGCGCCGTGGCGATCACAGTGTCGGGCGCCGAATCGAGCGCTCCGTCATTGACCGTGAGTCGGACGACGTAGTCGCCCAACTTGTCGGCCGGCAGCGCCGGGGTGGGCGACGCCACATTATCCAGCAGGCTGGTGCTTCCGGTCGGTAGCGACACGATGCTCCAGGCATAAATGAGCGGTTGGTTTTCCGGATCGTAGGAACCGGTGCCGTCCAGGTGGATCATGCTTCCCCTTGAGATGGTCTGGTCCTGCCCCGCAAACGCCACAGGCGGCGCGTTCGGCGTCGAGGAGACGATCGCAACATTGTCCGGAAGCGAATTCGCCTGGCCGTCGTTCACGATCAGTTCGAGCAGGTACTGGCCGTCCTTGTCCGCGATGAACGACGATACATTGTCATTCGGATTGCTCAACGCCGCGACGCTGGCCGGGGGACGCGACAAGAAACGCCACGTGTAGGAAATCGGATCGCCGTCGGGATCGAAACTGAGCGTTCCGTCGAGGTTGACCTGACTCCCGGTGATGACACTCTGGTCTGCGCCCGCGTTCGCTGTCGGTGCCGGATTGGGCCGGACCGCGGTCACGGCAAGGTTGTCGGGAACACTGTCCTGGAACCCGTCGTTCACGATCAGTTGCGGAATGTAGGTCCCTTGCAGGTCGGGCATGAAAAACGGCGTGACTGAAGTGTTGTTGTTCATGATCGAGGCGCTGCCTTGCGGCTTTGCGGCCAGCGACCACCGATAGGTGATCAACGCGCCTTCCGGGTCGGAACTCGTGCGCCCGTCGAGCATCACGTTGTCGAATATCCGGACATTCATGTTGGGGCCTGCCTCGGCAACCGGCGGCAGGTTCGAGTTGATCGTCACGTTGTCCGAGTCGGACAGTCCGTCGGACGTGGTGAGGACGGCATTGAGCACGTTGCTCCCACCAGCAAGAGGAACGCTTGCCGCGCTGAACGTGCCGCCCGAAGCGTTGGCGCTCACATTGTTGACCTTGATCGTGAAACTGGCGCCCGAATACGCTGCGTACGTTCCCGAAACCGCCGTGCTGCGCGAAACGATCTGCGCACCGGCGACCGGCGAGGTGATCTTGACCTCAAGCGTGTAGACGCCGGTGATCGTGACCGTGAGATAGCTGCCGGCGCCGCAGGTCTTGGTCTGGACCGTCAGCGTGTTGTTGCCCTTCACAAGATTGGTCACATTCTTGCTGATCTGCTTGACGTTGGCATTCAGGTCTTTGCTGCTGACGACCGTGGTTCCGTTGATCGTGATGATCGCCGACGAGATCGTGGATGCCCCGTTGCCGTTGCCGTTGACGACGTTCATCGTGAACGCCCCCTGCGTGGCCGGGCAGGAAAACGTCCGGGTCGATGTGCCGCTGGAGCAATTGAACCGCTCGGGTCCGGAAAGCGTCTGCGTGATGGTGGTGCCGGCATGAGAGGCGCTCGTAAAGATCAGGAGCAGGGACAACAAGAGAATGGTGGGGACAAATTTGTACGGTGGAATGGAACTGAGGCGCATCGGTCTTCCTTTCGAAGGGAAATGTGCAGGAACCGATGCGGCCGGTTGTACGAATGCCTGCTTATGACGCCGGACTATATACCCGCTGCAGGATAATGTCATCCGGTTCGAGGCAGCAGTTTACAGGAAAAGGGTTCCTACTCCTCCGCCAGCCCCAGCAGCCAGTAATCGATGATGATCGGGCCGGGGATCTCGCGGGACGCGTCCGATTCCGGGTCCGTCGGCCGGGCCGCGGTCTCCTTCGCGGCTTCCTCCTGCTCGAGGAAGATCGCATTGAGGCAGTCGTGGGCGAAATCCTCCGGCATCGGGTAGAACGCTTCCGAGAGGAGCCAGTCGTCCCCTTGGCGGACGATCCGGGCGCCGAAGATGTCGCCTCGCTGGGCGCTTTCCGATAATGACGCATCGCGCACCCGGACCGGCGGGTCGGCCGGATACACCAAATCCTGCAGCTCGATCCCCTCGCCCTTTGTAACGCGGATCACGTCGTACAGGCTCAGGGGGCGCTCGCTCGCCGCGATCAGCCGGTCCCGACCCTGCGGCGGCAGCATCGGCCCGCCTTCGCCCAACACCAGGTCGAGCGCGAAGACCGACTCCTCGTCCACCTGCAGCACCGCATCCGCCAGCAGCCATTCGCCGATGTTGATATCCAGCTCGGCCTGGTCCTCGGGAGGCAGATGCTCCAGCCGCGCGTACTCCTCGTCCTCGAGGCCGCCCAGAAAGCCGTGGTCGATCGCGTCGTCGACCTCGTCGGGGAATTCGTCGTAAAGGTAGGCCAGCGCGATGTCGACTGCGGAGCGCTCGTCCCGCGCCCTGGACGTCTCCGCGCGGTCCTTTTCGTAGCAGCACTTCTTGTACTTGAGACCGCTGCCGCAGGGGCAGGGCGCGTTGCGGCCGAGGAGCGCGGCGCTCATGGAATCCTCCGTCGACGGCCCGTTTTCCGAGCGGCCGTCCTGTTGCAGGATCGGGGAATCCGCGCCGGAATGCAACGGCGAACCCTTCGTGCTAGATTGGCCCGAAATGACCCCTCACCGCCGGACCCCAACTCCCGCCCCGCCGGACGCTCCCCGCGTCTTCGTCGACGCCGACGCCTGCCCCGTGAAGGACGAGGTCTACCGGGTGGCCGGACGTTTTCGGCTGAAGGTGATCGTCGTCGCCAACATGCCCCTCTTCGTCCCCGACGATCCGCTGATCGAGCGGGTCGAGGTCGAGGCAGGCTTCGATGCCGCCGACGACTGGATCGCCGGGAACGTCACGTCACGCGACGTCGTGGTGACTGCCGACATCCCGCTGGCCTCGCGCTGTCTCAAGGTGGGGGCCGCCGTGGTCTCGCCGAGCGGGCGCCCTTTTACGGAAGATTCGATCGGGACGGCGCTGGCGTCGCGCGCGATCATGGAGCATTTGCGCCAGACGGGAATCCAGACCGGCGGGCCGAAACCGTTCGAGCGCGCCGACCGCTCGCGATTCCTGCAGGCGCTGGATACGGCCATCAACCGGTTAATACGGGGCTGAGCGGCCTTATGTTGACGTTTCACCGGCTTGGGACACAATAATATCTGAAGGCACGTAATCGCCGCGGCTTTGGGGGATACTTGATGGCTTTCAGATCCCGCCCGCTCTTGATTCCGCTGATAATCCTGGCGGCGGCCCTCGTCGCCTTTCTCCTCTATCTCAATTTCTCCCGCAAGGAACCGACCGACCTCAAAGTCACCGGGATCGTCGACGGCATCGAGGTCAACCTGGCTCCGAAGGTCGCCGGGAAGATCGCATCGATCGGCTGCCGGGAGGGCGATCGCGTCAGCGAGGGGCAGCTCCTGGTCACCCTCGACAGCGACGACGTGAAGGCATCCGTAGCCCAGGCAGCCGCCGCAGTCGCCCGGGCCCGGGCGGACATTCGGGTCGCGTCCGCCGCGGTCGAGAGCGCCGCGTCGAACATCGTCGGCGCCGAGGCCGACATCCGGAGCGCGCGCGCCGACCAGGCCAAGGCGGAGTCGCAGCTCGCAGAGACGCGGCAAGAGACCGAACGCAGGAAGTCGCTGCTGGCGGAGGGCTTCATCCCCCAGGAGACGCTCGACCAGGCGGCGCTCGTCTCGGACGTGAACGCGGCTTCTCTTGATTCGGCGCGGGAAAAGCTGAACGCAGCTCGCACCCGGAAGGAGATCGCGATCAGCCAGAAGGTTGCGGCCGCAAACCAGCTCGAATCCGCGAAGGCGGGGCTAGCGGAGACCGAAGCGAACCTGGCCTTCTACCGGTCGAAGCTGGCCGACACCGGGATCAAGGCGCCGGTCTCGGGCACGGTCATCTTCAAGGCGCTCGAGAAGGGCGAGATGGTCAGCCCCGGCGCCACTATCTTGACGATCGTGGACCTGGGCAGCCTGTATGCCAGGGTCGACATCGACGAGACTCGGATCGGGCGGATCGCGCTCGGTAGGCCGGCGTTCGTGACGGTGGAAGGCGTGGGGGGAAAGACCTTCGACGGCAGCATCGCAGAGATCGGCCGCTTCGGGGAGTTCGCCACCCAGCGCGACGTGGTCCGCGGGCGTGAAGACATCAAGACCTTCCGGGTGAAGGTCCGTTTCGACGACTCGTCCGGGACGCTCAAGCCCGGGATGACCGTGGAAGTCCGGATTCCCCTGGCGCGCTGAATAGCCGGGTGGGAAAGGCGCGAGCCATGCCGAATGGAAAAGCGATCATCGTCTCCGGACTGACGAAGGCATTCGGTTCGGTCACAGCCGTCAACGACGTCAGCTTCGACGTGGACGAGGGCGAGTTCTTCGGCTTTCTCGGACCCAACGGCGCCGGTAAGACGACGCTTATCCGGATACTCACCACGCTGCTCCAGCCCACCCGCGGGAAAGCGATCGTTTCGGGCGTCGACGTGGCGTCCGACCCCGCCGAAGTCCGCAACCGCATCGGCGTCGTCCCCCAGGCGATGACGAGCGACCTCGACCTGACCGGCTTCGAAAACATGGACTTCTACGGCCGTTTCTACGGCATCCATGCGCGGGAGCGCAAGGAGCGGATCCGCTCCCTCCTCGAGATGGTCGGCCTCTCGCAGCGGGCGAACGACCTCGTGGCGACCTACTCCGGCGGGATGCGCCGTCGGCTCGAGATCGCGCGGGTCCTCGTCCACCGCCCCCGCCTTCTTTTCCTCGATGAGCCGACGATCGGGCTCGATCCCCAGTCGAGGCGAGTCGTGTGGGAATTCCTCCGGAACCTGGCCGGGGGCGATTCCATCACGATCTTCCTGACGACGCACTATATGGAAGAGGCGGAGTCGCTGTGCGGGCGGGTCGCGATCGTCGACTCGGGGAAGATCGTCGCGATGGGCAGCCCCGCCGAGCTGAAAGCCGCGATTCCCGGAAGCGACATCGTCTCGCTGGCCGTGGACGCGATTTCCCCGGAAATGTCCGCGGAGATCGAAAGGCTGCCTTTCGTTCACAAACTGGTCGTCGAGGAGGAATCGCTCCGGATCTTCGTGGACAACGGGGGAAAAAACCTCCCGCTCCTGATCGACGCCGTCCGGGCCGCGGATGGCACCATCCTGTCGGCCACGGTCCACGAGCAGTCGCTCGAGGACGTCTTCATCCACCACACCGGCAAATCGATTCGTGAGGAGGAAGCGCGGAAGGTCAACTTCCTGATCGGCGCCGGCCTTCCGACGAGGCTTAGCGGAAGATGATCCGGCTGCTCGCGGTTATCGAAAGGGATCTCAAGAAATTCAAGCGCAACCCGATCGTGATTGCGATGAGCATCCTCATGCCGATCATCTACCTAGTGATCCTGGGGAATTCGTTCCAGGGGAAGCTGGTGGGCCTCCCCGTCGCCGTGGTCGACCTTGACTCGGGGCCTCAGGCGAAGCGGGTCATGGAAAACCTTCGGGCCATCGAGGAAGGCCCGGGGACGCTGCGGCTTCTCATGGTCAGCGACTCCGGGGAAGCCGTGCAGGGCGTCCGGGACGGGAAATACAAGGCCGCGCTCGTCATCCCCTCCGATTTCAGCAAGCGGGTGTCGGTCAAGGGCGGCCCCGAGGTGGGGCTTTTTCTCGATAACCCGGATCCCATCTCTTCGGAAACGATCCGGGGGCTGGTCGGCGCCTCGGTGTCGTCGATCCGCTCAGATTATGTACCGATCCGGGAGGACCGGACCGCGGTGATCCTGAGGGACATCAACCTGTACGCGAAGGTGGACTACTACCAGTCGCTCGTGCCGGGCGTGATGATCATGGCGATTTTCCTTGGGACGTTGACGACCGGCGTCTTCAATCTGGTCATGGACCGGTTCCTCGGCATCGACGAGAGCTACCTGCTCACCCCGCTGACCAAGTTCGACATCGTCACCGGCCTGGTCGTCAGCGGGCTTTCGATCACCACGGTGATCGCCTCGGTCATCTGCGTGGTCAGCATGACGATCACAGGAATCCCGCTGTCACGAGGGCTGCACGGATTCGTCCCGCTCCTCGTCGTGGTGGTGCTCACGACGCTATGCCTGCTCAGCCTGATGTTCGTGATCTTGGGAAGGGCGGGACATCCGCGGATCGTCGGGGTGATCAGCGGGTTCCTGAACGTCATCCTCTTTTTCCCGAGCGGCTCGGTCTATCCGATCGCGAGCTTCCCGCCCTGGCTCCGGGCCTTTGCGCGGGTCAACCCCGAGGCCTACGCGGTCGATGCCCTGAAGGCGATCATGTTCAAGGGGGCCGGGCTTGCGACGATCGCGGGGGACATCCTGTTTCTCGCGTGCTTCACGGTCGTGATGATGACCGTCTCGATCTTGACCTTCAGGAGGACATTGTGACCCGCAGGATGAATTCGCCGAGATCTCGGTCGGCGTGGCAGATATGGCGCTCGAGCCAACCGGCGACCTGGGCCTGCTTGCCGCTGATGACGGACAGGCGAGGGCCGGCAATATCGAATTCACGGCGGAACTTCGTGAATTCGGCGATCATCCGGTTGTGCTCGGCCATGTGCTCGGCCTGATCCGGATAGCCATGACGGACCATGTACCCCTCCTCTGTTGCAAAGTGGGCGATGACGTATCCCCCGAGATTGTTCAGGAGCCACCCGACCGCTTCCTTGTTGCCCTGCCCCATCGCCGCTCTTCCGAAATCATTGATGCGCCGGAACAGCTCCTGGTGTTCCTGGTCGATTACCGGGACCCCGACCGAATACTCGGGAGTCCAGATGATGTCCGTCCATCGTTCGACGGATTCAAGCAGGTTCATGATCCACTCGTGTATACCGCGCCAACTTTTCACGGAGACAAAGGCGCGCCTTGTGGAGAAGGAGAATCACTGCCGGAACGGGCAGACCGAGGATTCGGCCGGCGTCGGCGACCGACAGCCCCTCGACATCGACCAGGATGACCGCCACCCGGCTTTTTTCGGGAAGATCCCCGATGAACCGCCGAATCGTGTTGCGGACCAGCGACAGGGGGATCCGTTCGACCGTTCCGGTCCAGTCGTCGAGCGGAATGGCATGCCTCCCCTCCGCCGAGAAAGCGGGCATGCAGTCGTCCAACGCGACCGGCTTAACGCTGGCTGCCGCCCCGGTTTTTCGGAGGCAGGTCCGGATGCAGTTGCGGTAAAGCCAGTCGGAAACGGGAAAATCGGCGCCGCGACGCTCGGCCACCACGGTTGCGGTCGACAGGACATCGAGCGTCGTCTTGCGGGCATCGTCCGCGTTCCCGAGGAATGAAGTCGCCAGCGAACAGATCTTTTCGTAATAGTTGAGGATGACCTCTGTTTGTTCCATCGATTGCCCCCCGGATGGCGCAAGACTCCTTCGAAAATTATTAGCAAGAGTCGCACCAAACAGCCGTGCCCGGTTTATGGCAATCATTTCGACAAGTTAAGAAGGCGGGACCCGCAGCGTCAGGCATGGAGGGTGTCGAATAATATAAATTTTAATCAGGTAAATTCGAGTTTATTCGAAACTTCTAGATACGCAGCTTCTTCCTTCGGTAGCGGAAGGTGTGGTGGTTGAGGTTGAGCAGCTTCGCAGCCTGGCTCTCGTTTCCGCCGGTCCGCCGCAGCGCCTCTTCGAAGTAAAGCTTCTCGACCGTACTTACGATATTGTCCAGGTCGATTCCTCCCGGGGGGAACTCGGGCAATTCCATCCCGTTTCCGTCCCCGCCGCAGCCGGCCTCCTTCGATTCCATCTCCTTCAGGCAGAGGTCTCGCATCGAGATCTCGGCCCCCTTGCCGACCAGCGTCCCTCGCTCGACGATGTTTTTCAGCTCGCGGACATTCCCTTTCCATCGATAGGCCTTGAGTGCCGCCTCGGTATCCGGGGTGAAACCGGTAAAGTTTCTGCCGAACTTCCGGTTGAATTCGAGCAGGAAGTGACACGCCATCGGGAGGATGTCATCGGGCCGCTCGTTCAGCGACGGGACCTCGATCCGGGCGACCGCGAGCCGGTAATACAGGTCCTCCCTGAAAAGCCCCTTTTCAATCAGTTCCTCGAGCTTCTTGTTGGTGGCCGAGACGACCCGCGTGGACACCTTGTGGCTCTTCGTTCCCCCGACCCGGTAGAACACCCCTTCCTCGAGGAATCGGAGCAGCTTCGATTGCGCCTCGATGCCCAGATCGCCGATCTCGTCCAGGAACAGCGTACCCCCCGCCGCCTTCTCGACAAGGCCCGTCTTGCCGGACGCGCTCGCGCCCGTAAATGCCCCCCGCTCGTATCCGAACAGTTCGCTTTCGACGAGGTCCCTGGGAATGGCCGCGCAGTTCACGCTGATCAGCGGCCCGTTGAAATTCGGGCTTCGGTAATGGATCGCGCTCGCGATCAGCTCCTTGCCTGTTCCCGTCTCGCCAAGAATCAGGATAGGTGTGTCCGAACTCTTGGCCAGCGTGCCGACGAGTTCCATCACGTCCTGGATCGTGTCGCTCTTCCCGACGAAATCGGGCATGTTCTCCCGGAGCGCTAATTCCTGAAGCGCCTCCACCTCTTTCTTGAAGCGCACCGTGGCGAGCGCGTTCCGGATGCTCACCTCGAGCGTCTCCATCTGGAGCGGCTTGAGGATGTAATCGTGCGCCCCGAATTTCATCGCGGAAACCGCGCTGCGGACGTCCTCGTATGCTGTAATCACTATCACCTGGATATCGGGGGAGATCGATTTCAGCTCGCGAAGCGCGTCGATCCCGCTCATCCCGGGCAGGCCCAGGTCGAGAAGCACCAGGTCCGGAATCTCTTCTTTCGCGGCCGCCAGCGCGTCCTCGGCCGTCGGGAAACCGCTTGTGCGGTATTTCCCCTTCAGAACGGCGGTCAGCCCGGACCGGATGCTGTCCTCGTCGTCGACGACGTAGACCGAATAGGAGATCATGAACCCGTTGCCCTCCTTCTCCCGTCAACCGGAATGTGCGTAATGAATTCCGCTCCTCCAAGGCGGCTGTCGCCGACCTCGATGTACCCCCCGTGCTCTGCGATAACGCGATTGCAGAAACTCAGTCCGATCCCCATGCCGGTGGGCTTGGTGGTGACAAAAGGCTCGAAGATCTTCTGTTTGAGGTGATCGGGGACGCCGGGCCCGGAATCGGACACGCGGATAACAACGTGGTCCCCCTCGGAGACAGCCACCACCGAGACGATGCCCGGCTTGTTCTGCCCCTCGATCGCCTGGGCCGCGTTCACGATGAGGTTCAGGACTACCTGCTCGATGATGCGCAGGTCGGCGTAACACTCGGGCAGCGTCTCCGGCAACGACACCTCGATCCGGACCCGGTTCTGGCGGAACCCGAGGAGGGAAAATTCAACCGCTTCCCGAATGGCCTGGTCGATCCGGGTGCGCCGGAGCAGGACCCCGCCCGGCCGTGCGAAATTCATCACCCGCCGCATGACGTCCTCGATCTTGGCCGAAGCCGCAAGCGCCGACGCGATGATGTTCAGGAGCTTCTCTTTCGAATCGTCGTCGATGCCTTCGGAATCCTCGATGAACCGCCCGGCAGTCCCCAGGTAGATATTGACGCCCGAAAGCGGATTTCGGATTTCATGGGCCATCCCGGCGGCCATGTGCCCCAGCGAGGCCATCTTCTCCTGGAGGAGGGCGATGCGCTCGATCTCCTTGAGTCGCGTGATGTCGGTAAGGATGCCCTGAATGAAGAGCGGCTTCCCATCGGTGTCGCGGATGATCCTCGCCTTGTCGTGGAACCACTTCTCGGCGCCCTGCCGGGAAAACATCCGGTACTGGTGGCGAACCTCTTCCTCCCCGGTGAAGCTCCCCCGATCGGACAGGATCCGGTCCTTGTCCTCGGGGTGAAGGCACTGCGCCCAAAGCGTCGGATCGGAGATCAGCTCCTCGGGAGCATATCCCAGCAATGGCTCGATCTGGGGGCTGATGTAAATCAGGGCGCCTGGATTGTCATCCCGTGCGACATAGATGACGTCCGGAAGCTGCTCGACCAGCGATCGGTATTTCGCCTCGCTCGCGGCGAGGGCGTCGGTGCTCCGTTTCCGCTCGGAAATGTCCCGAAAGGAAACAGCGGTGCATTCGATCCCGTCCCGGTCGTGGAACGTCGTGGAAGACACCTCGACCGGGATCCGCGTTCCGTCCTTCCGGGTAACCGCCGTTTCTCCGAAGGTTCTTCCCGTGCGACGCCTCTCTTCGAGGAAGATGGCGAATCCGGGATCCGCCCGGTTCTCGTTGAGCCCCGTCCCGCTCCGGCAGATTTCCTCCTCGGAACGGCCCAGGAGCAGGCAGGCAGGCGGGTTGGCCGCAATCACCGTCCCGTCTCCCCGCTCGAGCTGGATCGCATCGAGACTGTTTTCGAACAGGGCCCTGTAACGGTCCTCGCTTTCGCGGAGCTGTTCCTCGATCCGTTTCCGCTCGATCGAATAACGAATGGAACGCGCGATCAGGTGGCCGTCGTGCGCCCCCTTGACGAGATAGTCCTGGGCCCCTTCCCGCATGGTCCTTGCCGCCAGTCTTTCGTCGTCGAATCCCGTCATGACGATGACCGGAAGGCGGGGGACACGCGATCGCACCTGCAGAAAGCTGTCGAGTCCGCGACTGTCTGGCAGGTTGAGATCGAGAAGGATCGCGTCGATCCCTCCCTCGTCGATTCGCGCGAAGCCCTCCCGGAGCGAATCGGCGATCACGATCACGATCGCGGCCCCGGTTGCGTCGGCCATGGATTCCTGCAATAGCCGGGCGTCTGCAGGATTATCCTCGATCAGCAGGACGCGGATGCGGGATTCGATCATTGTTGCGGCCTCGCTCCTCTCCTTGGCAGGACGACCACGGCGAACCAGAATTCCTCGATGCTTTTCACGACCTCGATGAAGCGGGTCAGGTCCACCGGCTTGGTGACGTAGCAGTTCGCATGAAGCTGGTAGCTCCGCAGGATATCCGTCTCGGCATTCGACGTCGTCAGTATCACCACCGGGATGACGGCCAGGTCGGGATCGGCCTTGAGCTCGACCAGCACTTCGCGGCCATCCTTTTTGGGCAGGTTGAGGTCGAGGAAGATGATGTCGGGCCTGGGTGTATCCCGGTGTTTCCCCGTTCGGTGAAGGATCTCCAGCGCCTCTACCCCGTCGGCTGCCACGGTCATCCGGTGGAGTACCCTTCCCTCGCGGAGCGCTTCCCGGGTCAGGCGCACGTCGCCCGGGTTGTCCTCGACCAGAAGGATCTCGATCGGCCTTGCCCCGTTGTCGTGCGTCATGTTCCCTCCGTCTCCAGCTCCCTCTCCAGCTCCGTCTCCGTCTCTGGCTCCGGCTCCGCCGCCGGCAACGAGAAGTGGAAGGTCGTCCCGCGGCCAAATTCCGATTCCACCCAGATCCGTCCCCCTCGGCGTTCAATAATCTTCTTGCAGATCGCAAGCCCGATCCCGGTCCCGGAGTAGTCGTCCCGCCGGTGGAGGCGCTGGAAGAGCAGGAAGATCCGCTCGAAATATTTCGGCTCGATCCCGATACCGTTGTCCTGCACGGACAACACCCATTCCTTCCCGTCCCCGGCGGCAAGGACGCGGATCCGGGGAGCGACAGGGCCGCGAAACTTGATGGCGTTTCCGATCAGGTTCTGGAAAACGCGAACCAGCTGCTTCTCGTCGACGCTCACCACGGGAAGCGGATCCCGGCGGATCTCGGCCCCGCTTTCGGCGATGGAGACATTCAGGTTTTCGAGCGCCTGGTCCAGCGCCGCGGAACAATCCGTCGGAAGGACCTCGCCGCTCATCCGGCCCGCTCGCGAATAATCCAGCAGATCGTTGATCAGCGTCTGCATCCGGAGCGTGCCTTCGACGACGTAGGCGATGAATTCGTCCGCCTCGGCGTCGAGCTTGCCCCGGTAGCGGCGAGCGAGGATCTGGGTGAAGCCCGAGATCGCCCGCAGCGGTTCCTGGAGATCGTGGGAGGCAACGTAGGCGAACTGCTCGAGCTCCTCGTTGGACTGCGCCAGCTCCTCGGCGCGCGTCCGCAGCGATTCCTCGGCCCGCAGCCGGGAGATATCGGTCCGCTCGACGGCGGCGGCGCTGTTCCAGCCCATGAGGATCAGCAGCACGATCGTGCCGGTGACCATCAGGGCGACCCCGTATTCATCCCCGAAATAGCCCGCCCGATACCCTGCCATCCGCAACCAGCCGAGAGCGAGCGGCACCAGGACGGTCATGGGAAGGAGACGCCGCACCATCTTGCCGCCCAGCCTGCGGCTAGCCAGGAGCCGCATGGCGCCCCGGTTGCGCAAAGCGAACAGGACTCCCACTGCGAGGATAAAGAAAGCGGCGGCGGTGTAAAAAGCGATGGTGGTATAGGTCAGGACGCCCGGCAACGGCTCGGCGTTGTACATGTAGGCCATCAACGCGAGCACGGACACCGACCCTGCGACGAAGGAGATCACAGAGACGACCCATCCCCAAGCCGGGAATTCGAGCAGCAGGAGGGCGCATCCCAGGAGCATGAAATTGAATGCCGCGTTCGGGGCGATCCGGCCCGGGCTGGAGGTTCCGAACGCGCCGGGCGCTTCATGCACCAGGGCCTGGTCGATCCCCAGGTCGATCCCGGTCGCGTATTCGAACAGGACCAGGATCCCGATCAGCGCCGTCACGCATGCTAACAGCCGACCGGCGATCCTCACGGTCTTCCTCTTGCTCCGGAGATCCGTCAGGATCAGGGAGGTGCCGGCACAGATGAAGGCGAAAGCGGCGTTCGCCTTCATCCGGACCATATTCACGGGGTTAAGACCTGGCGCGTCGAGGTCGAAAAACCAACCGGCGAGGACCACCCCGCCTACCAAAACGACCAGGCCCGCCGCAATCCGGGGAATCCGCGGAAAGACGGACATGTGCCCGTATTCGCCCTTGCCGCTCATCTGCCTGCCCCGATGCGCCCGTCAGCCGATCGGGAACCCGGGGGTCCGCCTTTCGTCGAGCACGGAATAGTCTACCTTCTGCGGGTTGCGGCCGAAGCAGGTGCCGAGGGTCTCGAAGAGCGCGACTTCGTCGAGATTGACTTCCCGGCGAACGATCACCTTCTCGGTCGGCATGGTATGGATCTGGTTGCCCTCGACCTTGACGACCGTCTTGCCGCTCTCGCCCTTGATCAGCAGCAGGACCGCCGCCGCGCCTGCGCGATAACCAAAATTGACGTCGAACGCCGAGGTGGCGCCCGACCGCACGAGGTGGCTCGGCACGATGTCGCGGACCTCGGGAATCTCGTAGACCCCAGGGACGAACATCCCCGTGCGCTTCATGAACTGGACGACCGCCTTGTCGCCCATGAGCCGTTTCTCGATCTGCTGGCGAACGTAGCGTCCGGCTCCGGCCAGTTTCTTGTGCCCGAAGGAATCGGGGGCGGCGGTCTCGTCGAAGAGCATCTCGCCGTTCGCGTCCCGGATCCCTTCGGCGACGACGATCATGTAGGCGCCCGCCTTGACGTCGCTCCGCTCGATCCGGCCGAAGTAGGTCTGCTTGATGTTCTCGTAGACGATATTCATGTCGACCGGGATCTCGGGGATCAGGATGCAGTCGGCCTCGGCGCCCACTCCGCCGAGGAAGGCGGTATGACCGACGTAGCGACCGAATACCTCGACGACCATGATCCGGTTGTGGCTCATCGCGGTGGTCTTGAGGTCGCGTACCATCGTGGCGATCCGGTTGACCGCGGAATCGCCACCCACACTGTAAGTCTGCAGATCGAGGTCCATCGTCTTGGGGGCGTGGATGCAGGGAACCCCCTGCCGCGACAGGTCGACCACGACGCTGCCCGTGTCGTCGCCGCCGCTGATGACGAGGGCGTCGATCCCGAACTTCGCGAGACCGTCGCGGATCCGCTTGTAGGCCTCCGGGTCGTCGATCTTGCTGATCTTGACACGCGAGTGGCCCGCCTCGGAGCCGGCCAGCGACGCGGTGATGCGGCTGACGCGGTCGGCGTCAAGCTCGGCCAGCCGATCCATGTCGACGAGGTTGTAGAGCCCGGCGTAGCCGTTGGGAACGATGAAGGCCTTGATCCCGTGATGGAACGCCTCGCGCCCGACGCCCTTGATGACGGCGTTGAGGCCGCCGGCATCTCCGCCGCTCGTGATGACGCCGATACGCTGGATGGTCTTCTTGCCTGGGGTCATATGACAGCTACTCCTTCGGAACCAGGATGATTTCGATGCGTCGGTTCTTCTGCTTCCCCTCGGGCGTCTCGTTGCTCGCGACGGGATGGTATTCCCCGTAGGCCACGCCCGAAAGGATGGCGGGATCGATCCCCTGCTCCTGCAGGAAGCGCGCGACGTTGATCGACCGCGCGGCGGACAGTTCCCAGTTGGTCGGAAATTTCTTCGCCAGCTGTCCGATGATCTGGACGTTGTCGGTGTGCCCCTCGATCCGGATCCACTTGTCCTTGACGTCCTTGAGGATCGAGATGACCTTCTGCAGGATCTCCATCCCCTCGGGTTTGACCTCGGCCTTGCCCGTGTCGAACAGGATCGCGTCGACCATGTTGACTGTCAGCTTGCCCTTGAGCTCGGTGATCGTCATCTGGCCCAGGGCGATCTCGCCCTTCATCTTCTGGAGCAGGTCCTCGTAGGTCTTGCTGGTCTTCTGGAGTCTCTCCTCCTCGGCCCGCTGAAGCGCGGCGATGTCCTGGCGCTGCTTCACGTTCTCCTGCTCGAGGCGGGACGCCGCCGCGGTTTTCTCGTCGAGCGATCGCTGCTGGTTGGCGAATTGCTGGTTGAGGCCGGCGATCTGCTGCTTCAGCTGGGCGTTCTGGCTCTCGAGCTCGGCATTCTTGCCGCGAAGCTCGGCGATCGACTGGGAGAGGGAATCGGACTTCGCCTGGAGCACTTTATCGAGCTCCTTGTTGTCGGCCGCGAGACGGTCGCGCAGGGAGGTCATTCCGGCAAGGTCGGTGGCGAGCTGGTCGCGTCGGGCGGTCATCCCGGTGAGATCGGCCACGTACTTGTCGCGTTCGGCGGTCATCTGTTCGAGCTTCGACTTGAGCGAGGCATTTTCCGCGGACAATTCCTGGTACTTCTGCTTTTGGGCCGCCAGTTGCTTCGCAAGGCTGTCGGCTTCCTGGACCTTCCTTACATAGGTGCTCTCGAACCGGGTGCATGCGCCTAGTCCCAAAGACACAAGTACGACCACTGCCAGCGGCATCCATCTTCGCAGCATGACCACCCTCCCCTGGAACTGGCGTTTCGACGATCCGAATGAGCGACCGGAGGAACGCCCACCATTATCGATGCATGGGGCGGGAAGGGCAAGGGCCTCAGCTATTGCATAGGATCACGTTGATGCGGTCGCCCGAACGACTGAATTCGAATCGGAAAGAATGTTCGTAGGCCAGAAGCCCGATCGGCGCCAGCTGGGAGAGATCCCGGAGCCGGATGAGCACTCGGTTCCCCTTGGCAAGCGCATCGAGAAATCCGGCGGACACGTCGAACTCGACGTTCCCGCGTTCCGACGTGAGATCCACGACGTTCCCCTCGTCGCCGTCGATCCGTTTCGCCCCAAGATCTATCCGCCGCGCGGAGAGACCTGCCCCGTCCGACACGCTGCGGACGATGCCGCCGCCCCCGATGTGGACGCCATCCTCGAGGACAAATCGCCCGAGCCGCGCGTTATCCGCGCACTGGTCGACCGCGATGTCGTTCTTCAGCGAGAAGACGACGGTGCCCACCTCGGTCGGCGATAGCTCCGGCGCACGGCGCTCGGTGACCTCGAGCGTCGACGAATCCAGCCGCTCCTCGATCGAGACGACGGTCGCCTCGACCTCGGCCGTCCCCAGCTTGAGCGTGTACGTCTTCCCCGACAGGAACGGGACTTCGGCGAGCCAGAAGACGCTTGCCCGAATCTCGCGCGCCAGGGACGGCGGCTGGTCGGCGGGCGCGATCACCTCGCCCCGCTCGACGAACAGCTCGTCCTCGGTCGTGATGCCGATGCATTCACCGGCGCGCGCCCGCGCGAGCGCGGGTTCCTGCCATTTCTCGACCGTCTTGATCCGCGTCTTTTTGCCGGAGGGGAGGAATACGACGTCATCCCCCGGTCGAACGACGCCCGCCTCGACCCGCCCTGCGTAGATCCGGCGGCCGTCCCATTTGTAGACATCCTGCACCGGCAGGCGAAGCGGCAGATCCTCGTCGACGGCGGTATCGCTGAAAGTGTCGAGCGCCTCCAGGACGGTCGGCCCTGCGTACCACGGTGTATGACCCAGCCGGTTCGCCATGTTCTCCCCTTCCCGCGCGGAAACCGGGATGACGAACGACGGCGCGATGCCGACGGCGTGGAGAAACGACCGGATGTCGTTCTCGACCGCGTGGAACACGGCCCGGTCGTAGCCGACGATATCGAGCTTGTTGACGACGACGATCACCTGCCGGATGCCGAGAAGGGACAGCACGTAGGCGTGCCGCCGCGTCTGCTCGCGAACGCCTTCGGCGCCGTCCACGAGCAGGATCGCCGCATCGGCGCGCGCCGCGCCGGTGATCATGTTCTTCAGAAATTGCTTGTGACCCGGTGCGTCGATGATGACGTACGGCCGCTTGGCCGTCTTGAAGTAGGTCGACGCGGTGTCGATCGTGATGTTCTGGTCGCGCTCTTCCTCCAGCGCGTCCATCAGGTAGGCGAATTCGAACTCGCGCCCCTGCGCCTTGCAGGTCGCCTCGATCTCCCGGTAGCGCACCTCGGGGATGCTGCCGGTGTCGTAGAACAGGCGGCCGATCAGCGTCGACTTCCCGTGGTCGACATGGCCGACGATGACGATCTTCAACGGTTCCGATTGCTCGATGGCAGCTCCCATTACATGTACCCCTTCGCCCGCAGCTTCTGCATCGCGTAGGCGTTTTCCTGGTCCTGCGCCCGGCCCGCGCGCTCCGGCGCCTTGATGGTCTTCAGCTCCTCGATGATCTCGTCGACCGTTACCGCGGTCGAATCGATCGGCTTCGTGCACGGCATGCAGCCGAGCGACCGGAACCGCTTGCCGTCCCGGGCGAAATACAGGGAGCAGATCTCGATCTTCTCCCGGCGGATGTATTCCCAGATGTCGAGCTCTGTCCAATGGAGGATCGGGTGGACCCGGATGTGCGTCCCGGGGGCGAAGTTCGTGTTGTACTGGTCCCACAGCTCGGGTGGCTGATCCTTGTAAGCCCATTCGAAGTTGCGGTCGCGCGGCGAGAAGACGCGCTCCTTCGCCCGGCTCCCCTCTTCGTCGCGCCGGATGCCGAGGAACAGCCCGTGGAAATCGTGCTCCTCGATGATGCGCGAAAGCCCGTCGGTCTTGAGCTTCTCGCAGCAGACGAGGCGCCCCTTGTCGGGGCCCATCCCCTCGGCGAGCGCTTCCCTGTTCTGCCCGACGATCAGGTTGGCGTCCCATTCCGCGGCCATCCGGTCGCGGTAGGCGATCATCTCGGGGTATTTGTAGCTCGTGTCGATGTGCACCAGCGGGAACGGGATGCGCCCGAAAAACGCCTTCCGCGCCAGGTGGATCATCGTCGTGGAATCCTTCCCGATCGAGTACAGCATCGCGAGGTTGTCGAACTTGCGGTACGCCTCGCGGAAGATATAGATGCTCTGCGCCTCCAGCGCGTCCAGGTGGTCCGCCATCTCAACTTCTCCCTTTCTTCGATCGAACGTTTAGCAGATGCCCGATTCCCTGCGATCGGGGGAGGGGGCCGTTCGCTCCGTAGTCAGCCGCAACCTTCCTATCCACCGGCACTTCGCTCAGACCCCCACCCCCCTCTCTTACGGGAGCAATGGCATCTGCCTGTCCCGGTGGGTCCCAAGTATCCGACGTGCCCAAGGAAGGAGACACCCGGCGACGTATAAAGCGCCGGACCTCCGCAGATATCCAAATCTCATGGCAGCCCCCTCATCGACGGTGCAACCCGCACTCCTTTTGCTCCGGGTCTTCCCACCACCAGCGGCCGGCCCGGACCGGCTCGCCGGGCTGCACGGCCCGCGTGCAAGGGGCGCAGCCGATCGAGCGGTAGCCCTGCTGGTACAGCCGGTTGACCGGAAGCCGATGTGCCGCCACGTAGGCGACGACCTGCGACTCCGTCCAGTCGGCGAGCGGGTTGATCTTGAGGATTCCGCCATGCGCCGCGTCCCGCTCGACCGGCTGGATCGCCTGCCGGGTGACGCCCTGCTCCCGCCGCATGCCCGTGATCCACCCCTTGAGACCCGCAAGCGCCCGGGAAAGCGGTTCGACCTTCCGGATCCCGCAGCACTCGTGCCGGTTATCGAGCGATTCGTAGAAGGAATGGAGCCCCTTGTCGCGCTCCAGCCGCTCGACCCGCTCCCGGTCCGGGAAGTACCAGTCGATCTTGAGACGGTAACGCGAGGCGACGGCGTCGGCGGCTTCATAGGTTTCCTCGTTCAGCCTCCCGGTATCCAACGCGAAGATTCCCGGGGTAAGCCCCGCCTTGAGCGCGATGTCGATGATCACGACGTCCTCCATCGAGAACGAGCAGGCGAGCGAGACGCGTCCTTCGGCTGCGGCCATTCCCGCGGCCAGGATCTCCTCCGGGGTCGGCTGGTCGGTCAGGAACGGGAGCCCGTTCATGCGAATCTCCTTTCGGTAGGTCATATCTGGTAGTCCGCGGTGAATACCCGCACGTTTCGAAGCCGGAGAAAGACGTGCTCGCCCGGGCGGATTTCCAGCCTCCGGTATTGTTCCCGCGTCAGCTCGGCCTCCAGCGCTTCCCCGGTCTCCGCAAGGGTCAACCCGACCCGGACCATCGGGCCCAGCTTCCGGATGTGGCGTACCTCCGCCGGAAGAGAGTCGCTTCCGTTCGAGCCGCGCTCGATCTCCAGGTCGTGCGACCGAACGTACCCGACGCCCGGGGCATTGTCCGCATCCGCATGTTCCGGCGCGTCGAAGGACGCATCCCCGATCAGCGCCCGCCCTTCGTGGATCCGCCCGCGGAACAGGTTGACCCGGCCGAGGAAATTGAGCACGAAGGGAGAGGCCGGGTGGTCGTACACCTCGTCCGGCGTTCCCGCCTGTTCGACCTTCCCCTTGTTCATGACGACGATCCGGTCGGCGACTTCGAGCGCTTCCTCCTGGTCGTGGGTCACGAAGACGCTCGTCACGTGGATCTCGTCGTGCAACCGGCGAAGCCAGCGCCGGAGCTCCTGCCGCACCTGCGCGTCGAGCGCCCCGAACGGCTCGTCGAGCAGCAGCACCTTCGGCTGGACCGCGAGGGCGCGCGCCAGGGCGATCCGCTGCCGTTGCCCCCCGGAGAGCTGCGAGGGATACCGGTCCGCGAACCCGTCGAGCTGGACAAGCCGGAGCAACTCCCGGACCCGGTCCCGGATCTCGCCCTTGGAGGGACGATCCTTCCTCGGCCGGACGGACAGGCCGAAGGCGACATTGGCGGCCACGGTCATGTGGCGGAAAAGCGCGTAATGCTGGAACACGAATCCGATCTTCCGCTCGCGGAGCGGTGTGTCCGTAACGTCGGTCCCGTCGAACAGCACGCGCCCCCGGTCCGCCGCCTCAAGCCCCGCGATGATCCGCAAAAGCGTCGTCTTGCCCGATCCGGAAGGGCCCAGGAGCGCCACCAGCTCGCCGTCCGGAACGTCGAGGCAAATGTCGTCGAGCGCCGCATAGTCCCCGAAATGCTTCGTCAGGCCGTCGATCGCGATGCTCATCGTTTTACCGCCCCTTCCATTCGACGACCTGCTTCGCCACCAGGGTGACGAGCGCCATGACGGCCAGGAGCGAGGCCACGGCGAAGGCGGCCGTGTAGTTGTACTCGTTGTAGAGGATCTC
Organism: Candidatus Deferrimicrobiaceae bacterium; assembly: GCA_036504035.1. Classification (NCBI taxonomy): domain Bacteria; phylum Candidatus Deferrimicrobiota; class Candidatus Deferrimicrobia; order Candidatus Deferrimicrobiales; family Candidatus Deferrimicrobiaceae; species Candidatus Deferrimicrobiaceae bacterium. The sequence goes on along the minus strand of DASXVV010000014.1, from coordinate 350,042 downwards.
GACGTGGAGCGGGATCGTGTTCGTTTCCCCCCGGATGTGCCCCGAGACGACCGACACCGCGCCGAACTCGCCCATCGCGCGGGCCGTGCAAAGCAGGATCCCGTAAAGCAGTCCCCACTTCACGTTGGGAAGCGTAATGAGGAAGAACGTCTTCCAGCCGGAGGCGCCGAGCGTCAGCGCGGCTTCCTCTTCCTCGCGTCCCTGCGATTCCATCAGCGGGATCAGCTCGCGCGCCACGAAGGGAAAGGTGACGAACAGCGTGGCCAGCACGATGCCCGGGATGGCGAAGATCACCTTGTAGCCGTGTCCGATCAGCCAAGGGCCGAACCACCCCTGGAGCCCGAACAGCAGGACGAAGACGAGTCCCGATATGACGGGGGACACCGAAAACGGAAGGTCGACGAGCGCGGTCAGGAAGGCCTTCCCCGGAAATTCGAAGCGGGCGATCGCCCAGGCCGCGGCAACCCCGAAGAACGTGTTGAGCGGAACCGTGATCAGCGCCGTCACGAGGGTGAGCTTGATCGCGGATGCGGCATCGGCGTCGGCCAGCGCGGTTGTATAGACTCCCCATCCTTTCTCTAACGCTTGGGAGAAAACTGCGGCCAGCGGGAGAATCAGGAAGAGCGCGAGAAACGAGAGCGCAACCAGCGTGAGAATGATCCGGAGCGCCGGCGGTTCGGTAAGCGCACGGTGGTTCCTTTTCGGCACGATGCCCTCCTTATCCCGAAAAACGGCGCGAGTATTTCTGGAGCAGGTTGATGCCGAGAAGCAACGCGAAGGAGAAGAGCAGCATGACCATCGCGATGGCGGTCGCCCCGGCATAGTCGTACTGCTCCAGCTTCGTGATGATGAGCAGCGGCGTGATCTCGGACACCATCGGCAAATTTCCCGCGATGAAGATGACGGAGCCGTATTCCCCCACCGCCCGGGCGAAGGCCAGCGCAAAGCCGGTCAAAAGCGGCGGGAGCAGGACCGGAAAGATGACCCGGGTGAAGGTCTGGAAACGGTTCGCCCCGAGGCAGGCGGCCGCTTCCTCGAGCTCGGCCTCGAGATCCTCGAGGACCGGCTGGACCGTCCGGACGACGAACGGCAGCCCGATGAACACCATGGCCACCACGATCCCCAGCGGAGTGTAGGCGACCTTGATCCCGGCGGTCTCCAGCTGCTTCCCGATCCAGCCGTTCTGCGAATAGAGCGTCGCGAGCGTGATGCCCGCCACCGCGGTGGGCAGCGCGAAGGGCAGGTCGACCAGGGCGTCCACGATCTTCCGGCCGGGAAACCGGTAACGGACGAGGACCCACGCGACGAGCAATCCGAAAACCGTGTTGACGCCCGCGGCCGCGATCGCCGCCCCGAAGGTTACGCGATAAGAAGCGATCACCCTCGGGGCGGCGACGGCCGCGAGGAACTGCGTCCAGGTCAGCGACGCCGACCGGATCGCCAGGCCGGAGAGCGGGATCAGCACGACGAGACTCAGGTAGAAGATCGTGTACCCGAGCGCCGGGCCGAACCCCGGTAGCACGTTGTGTCGATGCCCGCTTGCGGCCATGTCCGGTTTCCCGCTTTCCTTATCGCGCTTACTTCGCCGCCGGAGCCGCGGCATTCACCGCGATCCGGTCGAAGATCCCGCCGTCGGCGAAGTGCCGCTTCTGCGTCTTCTGCCAGCCGCCGAACAGCTGGTCGACGGTGAACAGCTTGAGCCTGGGCAGCTTGGAGGACGCAGCGGCGATCTTCTTGTCGGTCGGGCGGTAGTAGTGCTTCGCGGCGATGGTCTGCCCTTCGGGGGTGTAGAGATATTTCAGATAAGCCTCCGCGATCTTGCGGGTTCCGCGCCGATCGACCACCGAGTCGACCACGGTGACCGGCGGTTCGGCAAGGACGCTGACCGAAGGAGTCACGATCTCGAACTTGTCCTTGCCCAGCTCGTTGATCGCGAGGAACGCCTCGTTCTCCCAGGCGAGCAGGACGTCGCCCAGCCCGCGCTGGACGAAGGTGTTCGTCGACCCGCGGGCGCCGGAATCGAGCACGGGGACGTTCTTGTAGAGCGCCTTGACGAACGCCTCGGCCTTGGCGTCGTTGCCGCCCTTCAGCTTGAGCGCGTATCCCCACGCGGCCAGGTAGTTCCAGCGGGCCCCGCCGGAGGTCTTGGGGTTCGGGGTGATCACGGAAATGCCGGGCTTGACGAGATCGCCCCAATCCTTGATCTGTTTCGGATTCCCCTTGCGCACGAGGAAGACGATAGTGGAGGTGTACGGAGCGCTGTTGTTCGGGAGCCGCTTCTGCCATCCTTTTTTGATCAGCCCCTTCTCCTGGATCGCATCGATGTCGTAGGCCAGTGCCAGCGTGACGACGTCGGCTTCCAGCCCGTCGATGACCGACCGGGCCTGCTTCCCGGACCCGCCGTGAGACTGCTTGAAGGTCACGTCCTGCCCGGTCGTCTTCTTCCAATGGGCGGCGAAAGCGGTGTTGAAGTCCTGGTACAGCTCCCGCGTCGGGTCGTAGGAAACGTTGAGCAACGTGGTCTCGCTTGCGGCCGAAGCTGCTCCGGCCCAGGCGCCTCCCAGCAACAGTGCGGACAATGCCGCGGCGACAATCGTCTTCGGTTTCATCTCATCTCCCTTTGCCTTTTATGGTCTATAGTTTTTATAGATTTTATCGATAAAAAAATTCTTATTCGTCAGCCCCTTTTTTCAGCTTGAGGGAATAACCGCCTCCCGCGAGTTCCGTCAGCCCCAGAAGCGCATGCCCTTCCGCTTTCAGGCTCCGGGGAACGTTTTTGACCGGCTCCCCGTCGTCGAGCAGGAATTCCACTTCGGTTTCCGGCTCGACCTCTTCGAGCGCCAGCTTGGCTTTCACGAAATTCGTGGGACAACAAATGCCGCGCAGATCAACCGTGCGCATAGGTCACCTCTCCTTCCCGATCTGGGTCTCGATCTTCCGGGGGGGGATCGTCCCCTCCACTATATACGCTGGGAATCGATCACGGAGGTGGCCCAGCAGAGACTCGACCCCTTCCCGGCGGATGATCTCACCGATACGAATCCTTCCGAGATTCGAGGCCTTGTCCTTGTACCAAGCAAGCACGGCCTCAAGAAACGGGATCACTTCGGATTCAGGGAGGAACTTCGCGAAGAGCGTCCCGACGAGCGGGGATCGCCCCCACTTCCCGCCGATCCGCACGGTGTAGCCCCGCTTCTCTTCGGTCCAGGCGGAGGTCGGGCAGACCTTGACGCAGTCTCCGCAGTAGATGCACGCCTCCGGGTCGAAGACGGGCTTTTTGTCCGGGCCCATGACGATCGCCTTCGGCTCGCAATTCTTGGCGCACAGGCCGCAGGAGATGCAGGCGTCCGGATCGAGCGTCGGCCAGAGCGCGCCCTGGAAACCGACATCGTTGGTGGCGGACTTGGGGCAGTCGAACGGGCAACCGGCGAACGCCGCCTTGAACTTGTGGTGGTCGGTCGGGGTGCCGAACAGGTGCGCATCGACGTCGAGCGCCGCCTGCTGGGTATCGACCAGCCCGTTCGGGTTGTATTCGCAACCGCCGCACGCGACCGGCACGCGCACCCGGGCGCCGCACGAGGCCACCTTCTGGCCGGCTTCGCCGAGCTCCGCGACCACCGCGTCGAAGTGACGGAAATCGACATTGATCAGCTCGATCGACTGGCGAACGGACAGGTGCACGAACGCGCCGCCATATTTCTCGCCGACCTCGGCGATCTTCTTCAGCCGGTCGAACGACATGCGCCCGCCGGGGACGCGCAGCCGGATCGTGAACAGATCCTTCCCGCGCTCCTTGATGAACCCGCCCGATTTCAGGTTTCCCAGGTCGATCTTCGGTTTGTCGTTCCGGTCGGCCATTCCCATGCCCCTCGATCACGAATTGACTCCATTCTATACAAGACCTATAGACAATGTCAATCCGGTATTTCCGAGGAGCACGATCCCGGTCAAATCGCGTAGCTGAAATGTCTTTCGGACTGGAGATGGAATTCCTCGAGCACCTGTTCCTTGACGAGGCCGAAATCGTAGCTGGCGCGGTCGCGGGGGCGGGCCAGCGGAACGGGGATGATCTTCTGCACCTTCCCCGGATGGGCCGACATGACGATGATCTTGTCGGAGAGATACACCGCCTCCTCGACGTCGTGCGTCACCATGATCATCGTGATGCTTTCCTGCCGCCAGATCCTTTCCAGCTCCTTGTGCATGTACATCCGCGTCAACGCGTCGAGCGCCCCGAGCGGCTCATCCAACAACAGGATCTCGGGCTGGTTCACCAGCGACCGGGCGATGGCGGCCCGCTGCGACATTCCGCCGGAAAGTTGGTGCGGGTAGTTTTTCTCGAACCCCTTGAGTCCAACCCGCTCGATGTGGCGCAATACGGTCTCCCGCTTCGCCGCGTCGTTCTTGCCGACGATGCCGAGCGCCACGTTCTTTTCCACGTTTAGCCACGGAAACAGGCGATGGTCCTGGAACACGATCCCGCGGTCGATGCTCGGGCCGTTGAGCTTCCGGCCATCCAGGAGGATATCCCCCTCGTATTCGGATTCGAGCCCGACGACCAGCCGGAGCAGCGTCGTTTTCCCGCAGCCGCTCAGGCCGATGATGCTGATGAACTCCCCGGGCTCGATCGTGAGGTTGATATCTTCAAGGACCTTGTTTTCGCGGCCCTGCACGACGAATTTCTTGTTCAACTTGCGGATCTGCAACGTTCCGGCCGTTCCCATGGCTACTCACCTTCCCTGCGTCATCGTTTTTCTCCAGACGGAGAACGTTCTCTCGAGCGTTGCGATCAGGAGGTTCATCGCAAAGCCGACCAGCGCGATCGTCACGATCCCGATCACGACGAGCTCGATATTGGAGAGTTCCCTTCCCACCCACATCATTTCCCCGATCCCGCCGCCCGAGGTCGTGAAGATTTCCGCCCCGACGACAAGCGTCCACGAAACGCCGAGGCTCAGTTTCAACCCGGTGAGGATCGTCGGGAACGCCGACGGCAGGATGATCGACAGGAATCGCTTCGCGCGGTCGAAGCGGAACACGCGCCCGACTTCGAGAAGGTCCATTCGGACGCTCCGGATCCCCTCGAAGGTGTTCAAGGCCACGGGGTAGGATGCGCCGATCGCGATGAACGCAACCCGGGACAACTCGCCGATGCTGACCAGGATGAGCAGCGGGATCCAGGCGGGGAGCGGAACCTGGCGGATCGCGTTGAAGACAGGCCCGATCAGCCTTTCCGCGGTCCTGGAAAGACCCAGGACCGAGCCGAGGATGAATCCCGCCGATGCCCCGAGTGCAAACCCCTTGAGCACTCTCGCGAAACTGATCCCGAGATTTTCCAGCAGGCTGCCGTCGCCGATGACCACCTTGAGCTCCTTGAATACCAGCGCCGGGGAAGGAAACAGTTTCGGCGACAGCCAGCCTTTGCTCGAACAGACCCACCAGACCGAGAGAATCAGGGACGGAAGCAACAATCCCCGGCCGATGTCCAGTCCCTTATGACCCGCTGCCTTGATTTTTCGCATCGTATTCTCCCGGTTCATTTCGCCTGGAACGGGCGCCGCCAGTGCAGCGAGGCCGCTTCCGCGGAGCCGACGAGATGATTCATTCCGTAGCCGATCAAGCCGATCAGGATGACGCCCATGATGACGATATCCATCTGGAATAGTTGCCGCCCCCAGGTGATCGTGTACCCGATCCCCTCCCCCGCCGCGACCAGCTCGGCCGCGATGACCAGCATCCAGGACATGTTCAGGGCGATCCGAATTCCCGTGAAGATCGAGGGGAGTGCCGCCGGCAGAAGGACCCGCAGCAGCAGCTTCCGCCGCCGGAATCCGAATGCGCGGGCCACTTCGACGTAACAGACCGGCACGCCGCGAAATCCATCGAACGTATTGACCGTCATCGGATAAAAGGCGCCCAGCGAGATGAAGACGACCTTGAACGTTTCCCCGATCCCGAGCCAGATCATCAGCAACGGTATCCAGCCGAGGACCGGAACCTGCCGGATGCCGGTGAACAGAGGTAATAGGTACCGCTCCACCGGCCGCGATATCGCCATTCCGGCTCCCAGGAGGAATCCGGAGACGGTTCCCAGGACAAATCCGAGGAGAACCCGGATCAGGCTGATCTTGAGGTTGTCCGCCAGCTCTCCCGAGCGCAGCAGTTCCAGAAATGTGGCGAGCACCAGCCGCGGCGGAATGACGATCTGGGGCGGAAACAGTTCCAGCCGGCAGGCGATTTCCCAGAACAGGACCAGCAGCAGGGGGACGATCAGCCCCAGCGCGGCGTCGCCCCATTTCGAACGTTTCGCGATTTTCACGAGGCAGCTCCTTCCGCGCCGTGGTCGACCCGCGAGGGCGTGCCGCCGAACGAAATCTCGTCGTCTCCCCGCAGGTGAAGCCGGAGCCCGAACGCCAGGAACAAGGGGATGAATGCCGGGAAGATCGCTCCCGGGCCGAAAGCTTTTCCGATATAGCCGCCGGCAATCGGCCCCAGGATCGATCCGCCGACCGTGAACAAGGCGAAAAGCCCCGCCACCTTTCCCTTTCGCCCCGGCGTGGCGCCGATCCGCGTCACGTTGACCAGGTTGAACATCCCGAGCCCGATCCCGACCAGCACCGTCCCCGCGGCCGGAAACGCCGGATGTCGGGAAATGGAGAGAAGGGACAGGCCGGCAACCAGGATCCCGATGCTCAACAAGTAGAAGCGGCGCTGCCCGAGCCTTGCCACCAGTCGCCAGAGCGAGAACAACGTCGCGATGAAGACGATTCCTTCCAGCGAGACGAACATGGCCGCGCCCTGTGCCGATAACCCGAAAGTCCGGATTGCGATGACGACGATGAAGGCGTTGAAGCATGAAAATGTCGCCAGCGCCAACCCCTCGGCAAGCGACGCCTCGACCAGGTTCCGGTCCTTGAACATCCCCCCGATGTGCGCCAGCGTTTCGCGAAAGGAATGCCGGGACGGTTCATTTGGCCGGCCGGGAAACACGACGGCTGCTCCCAGAATCAGGGCAACCAGCGACCCGCTGACCGCGTAGAACGTCGCGGTGTATCCGGCATGCCGGGCCAGGAAAGCGCCCGCCATCGGGCCGAGAAATACCAGCCCGGTCGAATGCGAACCGCGTTGCCACCCGGCCTTCTCGTTCCCGCAGGATTCGAGGAACTCGAGAAACACGCTGCTCATGGAGATGAACCGGAACGACGTGAAGAACCCGATCACCGCCACGAATGCGATCAGGAGCTGCGCGGTCCGGACATAAGGGAACGCCAGGTAGATCAGCGCGCTCATCAGCCCGCCGAACAGAAAGACGACCCGGGGGCCGAAACGGTCCACTAGGAAACCGACGGGGAGGACCGTGAGCAGCAAACCCACCCCCTGGATTCCGCCGATAAGGCCGATCTGCGAAGCATCGGCCCCCAGGCTGACCGCATAGAGCGTCACCGCGATCTGGGACACGCCCATGCCCATGCCGCCTAGGATCGAGAGCAGCATGAAGCGATGGAGCATGCTTTTCGTGCGGGTTTCGGCCATTTCATTCGGCCCGCAGCAGGTCCAGGTGGCTGTGGAACTGGCCCCGTTCCTCCTCCGCCTGTTTCCGCCGGAAGCCCGGCGATTCGTTGCGGACCTCCTCGGGGGTGACGATCCAGACGCCCGCGATATCCGCCGTCGGCCCCCGCCGCTCCCTCGCCTTGAGCAGAAACTGCTTGAAGATGGATCCCGTGATCAGGTACCGGTACGGCTTCCCCTTGATCTGGTAGCTGACCGGACCCTTGGTCACGTTGATCGCGACTTTCCTGTCGAACCAGATGCTGCGCACCAGGTTCTTGTTGCTGATGTTCGTCTCCAACCCCTCGTTGAAGGCGATTGTCTCGCCGTCCAACGTCGTCAGCGAGCCCTTGACGACGGCGTGAGGCGCTCCTTCCCCGTCCAGGGTCGCCACGACCTTGATGCTTTCGATATCCCTGAGCAGGTTCACCAGTTCTTCAGGCAGCTTTGCCATGTCGATTATCCCTTTCGTCAGTTGAGTCGTTCAAGGTCGCTGTCGCCGTGGTTTCCGCAATGCTTGAAATCGTCGTTGTCGGAAGCCAGGCCGTGGCTCCTGCGAATCTCGACCAGTCCCTTCACCAGGCGGACGTAGTATTCGAGCGGCGGCTGCTTCTGCCCCGCGAAGGCGGTGCTCTTCCACGGGACCCAGACAAGGCTCAGGTAGACAACGCCGTTCTTCGCGAAGAAGTCGGCGGCCTCGAAGTTGGAATCCAGCGCCTGCTCGATGCTCGTGAAGCCGTGCGGCTGCGCGAACTCGATGCCTGCGACGAAGTTCGTGTAGACGTTGCCCTTCCCGAAGATCTCGACCGCGTCCAGCGCGCTCTGGATCCAGTAGTTGCGCCCGAACCACTTTTCCTTGCCGGTGCAGATCCACTTGAACAGCTTCTCGTCCCAGACCTCGATGTCGGGGCAGTAGGACGACAGGCCTGTCTCGTCGTACAGCCGCTTGACCTGCCGCTTCGAATAGGCGGGCGCGATCAGCTGGCTCGGAAAGCGGCGCGTCTTGAAGTTCCGCCCGATCGCCTGGAGCACTTCGACGTACCGGTCCACTTCCTTTTCGAACGGGATCTCACCCGAGTAGTCGGTGCCCGCGGTCAGGTTGATCTGGGAGATGCGCCCCGGCTCCTTGAGCGCCTCGCGCACCGTCTCGTAGATGTCCTCCGGATGCACGATCCGCTCGAAGTCGTCTCCCGCGGCCTGCCGCTGCGCCTTGAGGTCGGTGAAGAACGCGCAGAACTTGCATTGGTCCTGCGTGTCCCAGTAGTGGCAATACCGGTAGGGAGAGATGTCGAGGCGCTGCGGTCTCGCGTTGGCGATCGATTCCATCGGGATCCCGCGGCTGGTCAGCTTGCCGTAATAATCGGGCCTCGGGGTAAAGTCGATCTCGTCGACGCGGCGGCCGGCGTCCACCGCCCAGTATTTCCCGTCGGCAAAGTCGACCGTGTACGGGTTCTCGAACTGGCCGGGAACCGGAGAGGTGAGGACCGTGGTCCCGTCGCGGAGAATGACCGGGCCGGGGAAGACCAGCGGCTTCCCGTCCTGGTTCTTGACGTGGACGACGTTGGAGCGGGCATACCGGTAGTACGGCGTGTCGACGGCCGCCGCCGCCGCTTCCGTCAACCGGATGCCGCGCCGCTGGAGGTCGAGCTTCAGGATGACGAAAGGTGAAACGTCTGCGTGCTTCTCGACCACCTGGTCGAAGGACAATTCCCTGAACAGCGATTCCTTGCGGAGGATCAACGACATTTCCGTTCCCCTTTCCTTGTTGAGGGTTATTTCCAGTACCCTTCAAGCTTGAGGTCTCGCAGCGCCTCGTCGAGGTAGCTCCTGTCGATCCACGCGTGGACGTCGAATGTCTTCCTGATGAGTCCCCGTTCCTTGGCGAACACGGCGCCTTCGACGTAATGCTTCACGTAAGCATCGTCGAAGGAGATGCTGTTGATGTCCTTTGCCGAACGCCCCGCGAATTCCTCGCGGATCGCCGCCAGCGGGGTGCCGGCCTTGACGCCGATCTGGAACAGCTCTTCCTTGTTCTTTTCCTCCGACCCCCAGCGGGCCGCCTTGACGTAGGCCTTGACCACCCGCTTGGTGATCTCGGGGTATTGCTTTGCGAACGCCTCGGTGACGTAGAATCCGCCGGTGTTCCGCCAGTCGACCGGCGCCTCTTTCGTCGAATAGATGATTTTGGAAACGCCCAGCGTGCGCAGGTTCAGCTGATCGGTCCAGTAGACGGCCGCATCGATGTCCTTCGTCTTGAGGGCGGAACCGCCGTCGGCCAGCCCCAGGTTGTAGAGCTTGAGATCCTTTTCCGTCAGGCCGTTCGCCTCGAGGATCCGGGCGAAAGTCAGCTGGGCGTTGGTTCCCTTGGCGATCGCGACCTTCTTTCCCTTCAGTTCCTTGATGGTCGTGATCTTCGAGTCGTTCGGGACGCTGATGTAGACATGGGTCCACTTCGATCCGGGGGCGATGAACTTCGTCTTCAGGCCGTTCGCCTTGCCCACGATCGCGGGCAGGTCGCCGATGTAGGCGAAGTCGATCGTCTTGTTCGCGAGCGCCTCGTTCGTCGCGGGGCCGGCGCCTTTGAAGAAGAACCACTCGATCTTGATGCCGTCCTTCTTGAACTCTTCTTCCAGCAGCGCCCGCGCGTGGACGATGCCGATGACGCCGCCGGAGTACGGCTTGCCGAAGCCGCCGCTGTAGGCGGAGCCGAGGTAGATCGTCTTCGGCTTCTTTTCCGCGGCGACGGCTGCGATGGTGCTCGCCACGAGGACGGTGATTGCGATGGACAGGATCGAAGCGACTATTTTTTTCATGACCTTGGTCTCCTCATGTTGTTTTGGGTCTGTGCTTGCCTAGAATCCGAACTGGAACTGCGCGAGGAACTCGTTGTTCGCGACATTCACGCCCTGCTGCTTCTTGTTGTTGTAGTTGAGCTGCAGCTTGGTCGTTTCCGCGAAGAACCAGTTGAAGCCGAGTGTGGTGATGTCGATCCGGTCGCCGCCCGCCTTGAGATTCGGATCCCACCGGTCGAATCGGACGAAGGGCTGGAAGGTGAGCGGGTACCAGTCGTCGTAGCGGTCCTGCGCCTTGAAGCCGCGGAGGAACTGCTCGCCGAAGTTGTAGAAGACCGTGAACGTGAATCCCTCGCTCTGGATCTTTCCGAATACGGCGTTGTCCACACTCGTGCCGGACAGGAGCTTCCCGTCCTCCCCGCGCACATATTCCGCGGTGAAGCCGACCGGGGTGTTCACGTAAGCCAGGTCGACGCCGTACCGGTTCTTCGCGCCTTGTTGCGCCACCGCCGTCCCGACCCCGACGTTCTGGCGTCCGAGATAAGCGGAGCCGCCGAGCGAAAGGCCGCGGAAGATGGAGTTGTAGTCGACGGGCGCGTTGAGCACGACGCGGCCGGAGACATCCTTGTGCCCGTTGTCGTCGGTCGCGTTGGGGCCGCTCCCATTGAGCAGGCCGACCGAGTATTCGACCAACGGCACGCGATACCGGAAGCCGGCGTCGTAATACGGGAACAGGTCACCCTTGACGACCAGCCCGATGTCGCGGGGATCGAGGCCGAGCGTCGTGGCGCTCTGCGCGCTTTTGATCGTCGGCTTCTTCTCCTCGGTCGCGAGCGCCTCGAGTCCGAACGGCTTCTTCTGCTGACCGAGCGTGATGCTCAGCAGCGGCTTTTCGAAGTCGAGGGAAGGGAGGAGGAAATAACTGATGTACGCATCCAGCGGCCGGACGGTGAAATCCGCGCTGCCGTTGGCATTCGCACCGCTGGGGCTTACGAAGCTGAACAGGTAGTCGACGTTCCGCCCCTCCTCGTAGTCTTTCCGCAGGTTTCCGCGAAAGTTGAGGATCAGCGCCGCGATGTCGAAGCTGTTGTTGACCTTCTTGTTTTCGGACGCGGTGTAGCGGACCTGCGCGATGCCGCCGACCGTGAGAGGCCGCGACGTCTGCGCGGTGTTCTTGTCGAGGGTTCGCGTCCACTGCTCGCGCAGCGTCTCGAGCTCCGCCCGGACCCCCTGCAGGTCGGTCTGCGTCACGTATTCCGTCCGCTCGTTCGCTTCCGCACCGGTGGAGGGAGGCCCGTCCGAAGGCGGCACCTCGTCCGCCCTTGCCCTGGAGATCGGGGCGAGAAGGACCAGCAATACCAGCAACCCGTTCATGAACCTGAAAGCACGCATCGTTCTTCTCCTTTTTCGGATTCGCGCTTCCAGTGGACTGGTCAGTCGCTGCTCTTGTTCTCCTTCTTGTTCCGGCTGCCGCTCTTGCGGCTCGCCACTTGCTCGGACCGGTAAAATAAAAACGCGTTTATTTCATTGAAACTTGCCCGCCGTGACTCATCGGCGTGCGCGGGGATCGACTTGATCGAACGACAGGATCACGCGGCTCAGCGCTTCCACGAGGGAGAGACCGCCGCGGAAGCCGGCGAAACCCGTTTCCAGGATCAGTCCGTCTCTGACCGGAGGCGACCACTCGAGCAGCGGGATATTCAACGCGTTCGCCGCCTCGCGCTCCAGCGAGCTTCCGATCACGAATTCCACATCGCGGTCCACGATCGCGTCCCGGATCTCCCCGGCATCCTCGCAAAACAGCAGTTTCGACCCGAAATCGGGCAGGATTCCGGACACGGCACGATCCAGCGCCTGGCGCGCCGATTCGGGGGGATTGTCCGTGGCAACGACCAGCGACGGCAGCCACCCGAGCGTTGCGGTCAGGAAGCGGGCGACGCCGAGCGCCTGCGACCCGGGTCCGACGATGGCGAAATCCTTCTGGAAGTCGTAACCGAACGTCGTATCGGGCAGCCGGTCGAGGAAGTGACGCTCCCGTCGCGCTTCGTCGGACAATCGTTCTTCGAGGGCGTCCGCGCCAAGTCCCGCCTCCCGACCCAGCACTTCAAGAAATGAGGCGGTTTCGGCCGCACCGACCGGGATCGCCCCGGCATCGGTCCACGGAATTCCGAAGCGCGCTTCGAGCAGCCTGGCTGCGTCGAGCCCCCACGGTGAAAAAACGACGCTCCGCTGCGCCCGCGCAAGTCCTCGCACGCCGTCGATCCCTCCGCCATATCCGAATACCGGGTTGGCCTTGAGATTCGTTCGTTCAAGGACTCGACCGAGCTCCGCAAGATCGCCTTCCCAGGTCGCGTGGCCTCCGGGGACGATCCCGAGCAGGTTGACGAGGCCGGGGATCTTGTCGTTCCCCCCTGATGGGGCATCCGGCAGATTCTCGATCAGCGCCTTTAGAAACAACCGGTACCCGTCGAAAGCCGACCCGCGAAAACCGGCGGACGCCGCGCAGATGACCGGATATCCCTGTTCCACGGCCTCTTTCGTCATGGCCGGGATGTCGTCTCCCACCAGTTCGGGCGCGCAACCGCCGAGCACGACGTACAGGTCGCCGGAGACCACTTTCAGCGCGTTCTTCAACTGTTCCCGGAGGCGCGACGATCCGCCGAAAACCACCTGCTTCTCGACGATGCCGGTCGAGGGCAGCCCGCTTCCGAATTCCCGTGGGGCGCTGCACCCGGCGGTCGAATGAACCACCGGCACCACGCCAGGAATGGCCCGCGCGGCCCGGATGGCGCCGTGCAGGGCGCATCCGGTTCGAGACCGATAAAGCGGATGGGCCATGTCACTTCACCTCCATCTTGATGTGCCAGTCGGGGCTCCTGCGAAGCCAGCCGTCCCGGTACCTCGAAGACGCCACACCGGAAAGGCTGTCCGCGAACCCGCGATTCTTCAGCGCTTTCGCGGCACGCCGGACCAGGGCGCAGACGCCCCGATATCCCAGCAACTCGTCGGGCAGGATGCCCACGGCCGGAATGCCGGCGCGGGTTGCGACGGCTGCGCGATCGGGCGTTCCGATGTATAGCGCCGGCGGATTCCGTCGCAGCAGGTTGACCGCCTCGAACGTCTGACCGACCCCCGCATGGACCGGCAGTGCCGGGTGATTCGCCGCAAGGGCGTCCAGCCGCGCGGCATGACCCGCATCCGCGTAGTCGACCGACAAGCCGCTTACGCGGCCGCCCATCTCTCCCACCAATCCTGCGGCGGCGAGCGCTACGGACGGCGGGAACCCGATCCAAACGTCCATGCCCGACAGCGCCCGACCGAACCCTGCCGGAAGATTAGAAAGTTCTACCCCATGGACCAGCGGCACCTTCTCCTCCACGCCGGCAGCCCGGGCCACGGCTTCCAGCCACGCCTTCGTCCCCACGACTCCGATGGGGGGCGGCACGTCCAGAAACGGGATTCCGTGGGATGACGCCAGGTCGCGCCCCAGGTATCTCGTTGCATCGGGATCGATGCCCACGGAAGCGACTGCGCGACCCGCTCCTTCGAATTGCGCGGAACCGGCGCCGGCAGGCAACCGATTGACCCGGATTCCGAACCCATCGAGCAGCTTCGATATCCGGACGGCAGCCGCGTCTCCTTCCGTGATCGACAGGAGATTGACCAGCCCCTTTTCGGCAGGACCGTCCCTCCGGGGAATCAGCTTGAGAAGACCGTGGAACGCCACGTCGAATCCCGTCTCCGCGAACCGGGATCGAAACCCGTCGCAGAATATGGGAAGGACAGGGAGGCCCAGCTCCTCCGACAACTCGCTCGCCGTCGATCGGATGTCGTCATTGTTGATGGCGACGACGGGAGTACCGACGAGCAGGATGACCCATGGCCGGGCGCGGGCGACGAGCTTCCGGGCCGCTTGCGATACGGCCCTGTCGGATCCCATGATGGTGTCGCGTTCGTCCAGATGGGTGACGACAACGCTGGCGGGCCGGTCGCTTTCGATGACCGAAGCGGCGCAACCCCTCGGACCGTGGACGATGATCCCCGCGCCCTCGATTCCCGAAAGCAGCCGAAGCGCCTGGACGAGGTCGTCCGAGGCCGCTTCCGAATACGTCCGGATCCGCTGGGGCAATTCGTGGTCCCGAAGTTCGTCGATCAATCGCTCGATCGGACCGATGAACGCACCGATCGTCCTGATCCGTTTTTCCCTCGCAGGAGCCGTTTTTTGTCGTGACATCTCGATCCCGCCTTTGCTAGATCCCGCCGCTTGCTTCGACGATCCCCGCCTCGCTCTTGAAGATGCGGTCGCCCCATTCCCGTGCCCAGTTCTTCAGGTCCGGGCCGTTCAGCGGATTCGGGATGCAGCTCGCCTCGTTTTCGAGGATGAAGCCCGCCAGTTTCCGGTACACCTGCGCCTGCTCGGAGCCGGGCGACGCCTCGATCACGGTCTGTCCGTAAAGTTCGCTCTGGGAGACCTCGATGGAGCGCGGGATGTAGCCGACGACCCGCGTGCCGGTCCGCTCCGCAAAATCGTCGATCAGCGACGTCGCGTAAGGGGCCAGGACGCTGTTGGCGATAACCCCCCCGAGCCTTGCTCCGCCCGAAGGGGCATACTTGTTGATCGCCTTGAACAGGTTGTTCGCCGCGAAGAGCGCCATGAAATCCGAGGAGGTCACGACGAACGCCCGGTCGGCGATCCCGTCCCTTATCGGCACGGCGAAGCCGCCGCAGACGACGTCGCCCAGGACGTCGTAGAGCACGGCGTCGGGCTTGAACGTCTCGAACAGGTTGAGCTCCTGGAGCAGGTCGACCGCGGCGTTGATCCCGCGTCCGGCGCAGCCGACGCCCGGCACAGGCCCCCCTGCCTCGATGCAAAGGACGCCCTTGTACCCGGTCGCGGAAATATCCTCGAGCCGCACCTTGCCATGTTCCCGCAAAGTGTCGAGCACCGTCGGCAGCTCTTCCCCGCCCCGGAGGATGTTGGTCGAATCACTCTTGGGGTCGCAGCCGATCTGGATGACCCGAAGCCCGGCCTCGGCCAGCGCCGCGCTGATGTTGGAGGTGGTCGTCGACTTCCCGATCCCCCCCTTGCCGTAGATGGCGATGTGCTTGCCGACTTTATCGCTCACGACGCCGCCTTCGCCTCCCCGAATATCGGGAGCAGCTCGTCCTCGATCCGCCAGATGTCGTGCTGCAGGTAGTCCGACGAGGCGTTCGCATCGCAGACCTGCTCGAACGTAAAGCCGGCCTTCTTCCAGATCGGCACCAGCTTGAACGCGAGGTCCATATACCAGGCCGGTACGGGCGAACGATGGCCTTCGAGCCCGGAACCGGGGCATGGAATCCACACGGAATTGATGCCGACAACGCCTTTTTCTGCCAGGTATTCGAGCCCCTCGAGCGTCTTGAACTTGGGCTCGATCCCCGCGACGAAGTTGGACCGGACCCGGCCGCGACCGAACACGCCGACGGCGTATTCGAGCGCCTTGAGCCAGTGGTCCCACCCCCCGCCGCCGCGCGCCTTGCCCGGGCAGATCGTGTCGTAGAATCCCTTGTCCCACAGCTCCAGGTTCATCGCCGTGGTGCGGTATCCCGCCTCTTTCAGCCGGTCCAGGTTGCGCAGGTCGAGCGGGGCGGCAACGGTCGCTGTGCCGTTGAAATCGTCGCGCCCGGTGTGGATGCGGATCTCTTCCGCCACGTCCAGGTAGTATTCCAGTTCGCGCCGCTCGGGAATGACGCCGCCGGTGACCGTCAAGTGGTCGATGATGCCTTCCCGGAACGCCTCGGCCGCGGTTTCCCCGATCTGGCGGGCCGTCTTCCAGAAGATGCCTTCCTTCTCGCCGTAGGTATCCTTCGTGAAGTTGATGTTGCAGAAGAGGCAGTCTTCCCCCTTCTCCTTGTACGAGCACTCGTTGCTGTAGACGATGAAGAGCGCACGCTTCTGGTTGAGGATGGCGATGGTGTCCATCTCCTTGCCGTCCGAGGTCTTCTTCCCGTAGAAGGCGGGGCGGGGATGGAAGTCGATCTCGGCGATCTCGTTCCCCTTCTTCACGAGGATGACCCGTTCGCCGTCGACGGTGACTGTATGGGCGGCATCCCGGTTCCAGCGGAAGGGAACGCTCAACCCCAGCGGCAGGTTGAATCCGGACGGAAGCGTGAAATCGTGCGTGTCGAAATCGTATTCGAACAGGCAGTGCACCTGCTCCTGGGCGACGGTTCCCGGCTGGATCTTCGCCAGCGCTTCCTTGGTAACGGCCACGCCGTTCATGCCGAGGTCAAGCTTGAGCTCCAATTCCTTCCACAACAGGTCCTTGAGTCCGTATGCGGGCTTTGCTTCAGACATGGCTTGTCTCCTGTTTCAAAGTGGGATGCGGAAAGGATGCCTCACAGCATCCAGCGACCGCCGTTGACGTCAATGGTTGCGCCGGTGATGTAGCCCGCCCCTTCCGAGGCGAGGAACAGGACGGTGGCAACGATTTCCCGGTTGTCCCCCAGACGTCCCAGCGGGATGTCCTCCAGGAACCGCTTTCGCGACTCCGCCGGGAACGATTCCCATACGGCCTCGAGACGCTCGCTGCTGTTGATGATGCCGGGAGCGACCGTATTCACGTTGATCCCATGCGGCGAGAGTTCCTTCGCGAGCTGCTTGCCGAAGCCGATCACGCCGGCCTTGGCGGCCGCATAATGGGGACCGGCCAGGATTGTCAGGGCCCGGCCCGCCTGCGATGAGATGTTGATGATCCGCCCGCTTTTTTGCCGCTTGAGCGTCGGGATGACCGCCTGCGAGACGAGGAAGACGCTTTTCAGGTTGTTGTCGACCACCTGGTCCCATTCCGCCTCGGGCAGCCCTTCGACCGTCCGGGTTTTGCTATCGCCGCCGGCGTTGTTGACCAGCACGTCGATCCGTCCGAAATTCCCCAGCGTCGACTGGACGAGCCGCTCGACCTGATCCTTTTTGGAGACATCCGCCGACACGCCGAGCGCGGTGCCGCCGTTTCTGCGAATCGCTTCGACGACCGCCTGGACCTTTTCCGCATTGCGCCCGTTCACGACGACGCCGGCGCCCTTGCTTGCGAATTCGAGCGCGATCGCCCGCCCGATCCCGTTGGATGCCCCCGTCACGATGGCGACCTTGTCCTTGAATGACATTGCGTTTCCTTTCCGGCCCGGTTGCGGCGGGGCCTATGCGATTTTTTCGAGTTCCCGGGCGAAGTCGACCCGTTCCCAGGGGAGGTCGAGATCCAGCCGCCCGAAATGGCCGTACGCCGCCGTCTGCCTGTAGATGGGCCTGCGCAGGTCGAGTCGCTCGATGATCGCGGCGGGACGCAGGTCGAAGGTGCGGGTGATCAGTCTCGCCAGCTCCTCTTCCGGGAGGACGCCGGTCCCGAAGCTGTCGACGAAGACGGAAACGGGTCGCGCGACGCCGATCGCATAGGCGACCTGGATCTCGACCCGCTTCGCCAGCCCTGCCGCCACGATGTTTTTCGCGGCGTGCCTTGCCGCGTAAGCGCCAGAGCGGTCGACCTTCGTGGGGTCTTTACCCGAAAAGGCGCCGCCCCCGTGACGCGCGGCGCCCCCGTACGTGTCGACGATGATCTTGCGGCCCGTCAGGCCCGCATCGCCGTGGGGGCCGCCGACCACGAAACGACCGGTCGGGTTGATGAAATATTTCGTGCGGTCGTCGAGCAGGTTTTCGGGAATGACCGGCGTGACGATGCCGTCGATGACCGCTTTACGGATTTGATCCAGGTCGACGTCGGGACCGTGCTGGGTGGAGACCACGATCGTGTCGATCCGTACCGGGCGGCCGTCCTCGAATTCGACGGTTACCTGGCTCTTTCCGTCGGGCCGAAGAAACGGGATCGCCCCGCTTTTGCGCGCTTGCGCCAGCTTCCGGGTCAGTCCGTGCGCCAACGCGATGCTCGTCGGGAGATATTCCGGCGTCTCGTCGGTCGCGTAGCCGAACACCATTCCCTGGTCTCCTGCGCCGATTGCGTCCAGCCGTCCGTCATGGCCCCCGCCGGAACGCTGTTCGAATGCCTGATCGACGCCCTGCGCGATGTCCGGAGACTGCTGGTCGAGCGATACGAGCACTGCGCTGTGCTCGGCATCGAGCCCGTATTCGGCTTTCGTATACCCGACCGACGCGATGGTGTCCCGCGCGATCCGGGCCACGTTCAGCTGCGCCTTCGAGGACACTTCGCCGATCACGACCGTCAGCCCGGTGGTCACGCTGGTTTCGGCCGCGACGCGCGACAGCGGATCCTTTTCCAAAAACGCGTCGAGGATCGCATCCGAGATCTGGTCGGCCAGCTTGTCGGGATGCCCCTCCGTGACCGATTCGGATGTAAACAGATGCCGCTTGCCTGCCATTTCCTATCCCCCCTTCCAGGATTCGAATTCCGCGCAACGTCGGCGCGGGAAATAAAAAAAGGCCGAGGGAATATTTCCCTCGGCCTCCAGTGGTCTGGTCAGCGTGGGTCCGGGTAATTCCCCGGGCCATATTAACTATTATGTCTGTCTACTTGATAGACTTATAACCCGACACGCGATCGGTGTCAACCTTTTTTTACGGCAGGTCGATGTGGACCCGATAGGTCATCCCGCCGATCACCACCGTCTCCTCGACCTGGGGGATATTGCCCTCTTTGAAAGTTCCCGTCCCGACGGGTTCGAGCGTTCCGGTCTCCATCGCATAATCGTACTGCCAGGTGCCTTTCTCCGGCGCCGACTCCTCTTTTTCCGCCGCCATCGCCAGGGTTGATCCACCCACCAACATCATCACCGCCGCCATGATCATAACGCTTCCGATGCTCTTCATCTTTGCTCTCCTTTTTCTTCCTTCGGCAATCCGATTGCCGATCGGTGTAGTTGCCAAGGAAATATGCATCGGCCGTGCCCAAGAAGATAATCGTGTTAAAACGGCACGTTGTGATCTGAGACACCGGAAAGACAACTCATCTTCAAAGAATAATCTTCAAGACAGGTGAGAGTATTCTCACGAAATGAACGCCATTCAAAGCCGGACCCTTCGCAGCCGCAACGCATTGCCGACGACGGAAACCGAGCTCAGGCTCATCGCCGCCGCGGCGATGATCGGGCTCAGCAGGATCCCGAAGGACGGATAGAGGACGCCCGCCGCGACGGGAACCCCCAGCGCGTTGTAGACGAAGGCAAAGAAGAGGTTCTGCTTGATGTTGCCCATCGTCGCACGGCTCAGGCGGCGCGCCCGGACGATACCCCGCAGATCCCCCTTGACCAGGGTGACGCCCGCGCTCTCCATCGCCACATCGGTCCCGGTACCCATCGCGATTCCCACATGGGCCTGGGCCAGCGCCGGTGCGTCGTTGATCCCGTCGCCCGCCATGGCCACGATCCGCCCCTCCGCCTGAAAACGTTTCACCGCATCGGCCTTCTGGTCGGGGAGCACCTCGGCCAGCACCTCGTCGATCCCCAGCTTTTTGGCCACCGCCTCGGCGGTCGTGCGACTGTCGCCCGTGAGCATCACGATCCGGATCCCTTCGTCGTGCAGGGAACGGATCGCATCCGGCGTACTCTCCTTGATCGGGTCGGAAACGCCCAAAAGGCCCGCGGGCTTGCCGTCCACGGCGACGTACATCACGGTCTGCCCGTCCGCGCGAAGCGACTCGGCTTCACGGGCAAGCTTCTCCGGGGCGATTCCCAGCGATTCGAGCAGCGTGCGATTGCCGAGGACGACAGCGCGCCCTTCCACGGTCCCCGTGACCCCCTGCCCCGTCACCGATTCGAACGACCCCGCTTCCGGGACGTCGACTCCGCGCTCCCGGGCGCCCGCCACGATGGCGGCCGCGAGCGGGTGCTCGCTCCCCTTTTCCAGCCCGGCCGCAAATTTCAGAAGTCCCGGGGCGTCCCACCCGTCGGCGGCGGACACCGTCGCCAATCGTGGTTTTCCCTCGGTCAGCGTACCGGTCTTGTCGACGACGAGCGTGTCCACCTTGCGCATCACCTCGATCGCCTCGGCGTTCCGGAACAGGACTCCGGCCAACGCCCCTTTCCCCATGGCCACCATGATCGACATCGGCGTCGCCAGGCCGAGGGCACAGGGACAGGCGATGATCAGGACCGCCACCGCGTTGATGAGTGCTCGCGCCATACGCGGTTCTGGACCCCATATTCCCCAGGCGACGAAGGTGACCGCGGCCACGGCGACCACCGCGGGGACGAAATAGCCCGCGACGACGTCCGCCAGTTTCTGGATCGGGGCACGGCTCCGCTGGGCTTCGCCGACCATCCGGACGATCCGGGCCAGCACCGTGTCTGCCCCGACACGCTCCGCGCGCATCACGAACGATCCGGTGCCGTTGACCGTGGCGCCGATCACCCGGCCGCCCGACTCCTTGGACACGGGGATCGGCTCTCCCGAAACCATCGATTCATCGACCGCGCTTTTCCCTTCGAGGACGATCCCGTCTACCGGGACCTTCTCCCCGGGCCGAACCCGAAGGCGATCCCCGGGATGAACCTCACCGAGCGGGACGTCCTCCTCTGTGCCGTCATCCCCAATGCGCCGCGCGGTCTTGGGGGCAAGCCCGAGAAGCGCCTTGATCGCGGCTCCGGTCCGGCTGCGCGCTTTCAGCTCCAGCACCTGCCCAAGAAGGACAAGCACCACGATGACGGCCGCCGGCTCGAAATAGACGGCCACCCCTGTGGCGGGATCGCGAAAGGAGGGAGGGAATATCGAGGGGAACAGCACGGCAATGACGCTGTAGACGTACGCGACGCCGACACCCAACCCGATCAGCGTGAACATGTTGGGACTCCGGTTCAGGATCGACTGCCACGCGCGGACGAAGAACGGCCAACCGCCCCAGAGGACGACCGGCGTCGCCAGGAGCAGTTCGATCCAGATCCGGGACCAACCCGGGATGAGATGGTCCAGGGGGCGCCCCGGGATGTGATCTCCCATGGCAACGAGGAAGAGCGGCACCGTCAAGAGCAGGCCGAGCCGGAAGCGCCGGCGCATGTCGGTCAGCTCACCGCTTTCCGGTTCCTCCGCGGTGATCGTGCGGGGCTCCAGCGCCATGCCGCACTTGGGGCAATTCCCGGGGGCATCGCTGACGACCTCTGGATGCATCGGGCAGGTGTACCCGTCCCCGGTCGCATGGTCATCGGTCCGCTCTGCCGGATTTCCGGAAGCGGATAAATCCGGCTTCCCCGGATCGATGTACCGCTCGGGGTCCGATTTGAATGCGTTCAGGCAATGGTCGCTGCAGAATGAATATTCATGGCCGCCATGGGAATGCCGGAGTCCCGTTCCAGGTGCGACCGTCATCCCGCAGACAGGGTCCTTCGAGGATCCGGGGGTCTCATTCATCGGGCGCCTTCCCTTCGATGCGGTGTCCTTCGTTTCCAGTGGGTTCGATGCCGCCTGACAATTCCGGTTTCTCCCCCGACGAACGTCAGCGGGCCGGCAGAACTAAAGAAAGTTCTCTTGTGTGTCGAAGACAATGGTTCATTCGGTACCCAAAATCGCGATCGTGCGAAGATAACGACTGATCACCCGGCATTATTAATCTCGATATTCGCAACGGAGGTTGACCTGCTTTATCTCAAGTTGATCCTGACCACTTTTTTCTGGGGTGGAACCTTTGTCGCCGCACGTTACGCAGTGGGCGAAGCGCCCCCGTTTTTCGTGGCTGCCTGTCGGTACGTCATCGCAACCGTTGCGCTGTTCGGGTTGCTCGCGTTGAGAGTGCGAGCCTCGGGAGTTCGGTTTCCGTTTCCGACCGGCGCGAAGCAGTGGGGGACGCTTTTTGTCCTTGGCGCCGTCGGCATCTTCATCTACAACACTGCCTTCTTTGTCGGACTTCGACTGACCACCGCATCGAACGGCTCCCTCATCGTCGCGATCAATCCGGTCATGACCGCCATGCTTTCGGCGATCTGGCTTAAAGAAGCCGTTCGATCGAGGCAGATCGCCGGCTTCGCGCTCTCGCTCGTCGGCGTCCTGACGATCGTATCGGGGGGATCGTGGGAAACCCTCCGTCATTTCTCCTTCAACCCGGGCGACCTGATTCTGGTGGCGGCGCCGGTGACGTGGGCCGTCTTCTCGGTGATGGGGAAACGGGTACTAGATTGGTGCAGCCCGCTGGAGGCGACCTCCTGGGCATCGCTATTCGGCGCGTTGTTGCTGATACCGTGTGCCTTCCTCGAACGAAGTACCGGCGGGTCAACAGGCGGGCTCTCGACCTGGGGATGGATCGCGGTCCTGCAACTCGCTTTGCTCGGGACAGTCGTCGGTTTCGTCTGGTGGTATGAGGCGATCCAAAAGATCGGGACAGCCAGGTCTGCGCTGTTCGTGAACCTGGTTCCGGTCTTTGGGGTATTGCTCGCCTCGCTTTTTCTCGGCGAGAAGCTGCTCGCATCGCAACTCGCAGGCGGATTGCTGGTGGTGGGCGGGGTCACCCTCGGAATCTACCGGAAGACGTAACCTCCCAGTCGGGTGGGCATGATTGTTCGCTTCTTGTTGTTACGTCCTTTGCCGACTACCGCCCGCCGGTCTTCGCCACGTTGACTTTGAGGGTGCTCCGGTTCATCTCCGTCTGGTCGTCGGTGAACGACCGGTCGTTGTACCGGTTCAGGTCGTAGACCAGCCGCGCCTTGACGGTGTAATCGCCCGCCTTGGCCGCCGGCGCCCACGACAGGACGCGCTCCTCGCCTGCATGGATGATCGCCTCGTGCGGTCCCTGGGCATCGGCCTGAGACGCCGCCTTCGCGTCGGGCCGCGCCTTGTCCTCTTCGAGGAACTTCTTGTCGTCCGGACGGGGGCCGTACCACGGGGCGAACATCCACTCCTGCTTCGCCACCGTCTTCCCCTTGCGGTTCTGCAGCTCGGCAATCAGGTAGACGCCCCGACGGTTGGAGCCGGTCGGGACGGAGTGCCCGGCCGCGATGTTGGCGACGTGGAACTCGAAAGCCGGCTTGCCCAGCTCGGCCTGGACGATCGTCAGGTTCAGGGCGCTCGCGAGCCGCTGTGGCGAGTGGCCGCCCGTCCAGAGGTGGCGGGCGACGGCGCGAGTGGGAACGTCGAAATCCTCGGCGACCTTGCGTTGCGACCGGAGCATGTGGCAGTCCTGACAATGCTGACGCCCGAGGTCCGGCTTGCGGAAGTCTTCTCGCCACTCCAGGAAGGTCTGCGTCTGTTTGCCCGGCACCCGTTTCCCAAGACTGTGGCAGTAGGCGCACGCGGAAGAGGTCCGCATCTCCGGGTCCTCGACGGTAGCGTGGGGCGCCGCGCTCACGTTGTAGGGGCCGCGGATCTTGCCGTCTTGCGTCAAATGGCAGCTTGCGCAGGTGAGCCCACCGACCTCGTCCCCCTTGCCGCGCGCCTTGGGCTTGACGATCTCGGCGTTGTCGACCGGCGGCAGCGCGAATGCTTCGGGGAAATGGCAGACGTTGCAGGAGCGTCCCGCCTCCTCAGCGTCCCGGGCGTGGACCGCGAAGGGGTCGAATCCGGCAGCCGCGTGCGTCGTCGCTGCGGACGAGACGTTGGCCGGCATGCCGAAGGGCTCCTCGCTCTTGTCGCGCAGCGTCATCTTCGGGTACCGGGTGTCGCTTCCGAAGCCGAGCTGGAACTCCCGGTAGATCGCGACGTGACAGGCGCCGCAGACTTCGGACGGCGTCCCTGTTCCCTTGGAGAGGTCCACTCCGCCGGTTGCCGGAGGGGCAGCCACGGCCGGACCCGTGGTCAGGATCGCGATGGCTAAAAAGGCAACGAGATGAACGCCGACACCCGCGAGCCGGGTAGGCCATGATTGCATGAACACCCTCCTTGATAACTCCGTAGAATGGAGATGTACCGACTTCCTTGGATGCGTCCTGCCGCCGAAGGTTGCGGACGTGGATGACGACCGGTTGGGGAGACTGGACATGGAAGGGAACGACAAGACCCCTGCGCCGGTCCCCTTGAAGGATTTTCTCCTCTACTTCCTCCGGCTCGGCGCGACAGGCTTCGGCGGGCCGATCGCGCTGGTTGGCTACATGCAGCGCGACCTCGTCGAGGAACGCGGCTGGATCAGCAAGGAAGACTACGCCGAGGGGCTCGCCCTCGCGCAGCTCTCGCCCGGACCGCTCGCCGCCCAACTTGCCATCTATCTCGGATGGGTCCGCGGCGGTATCTTGGGTAGCACCCTCGTCGGCGTGGCCTTCGTTCTCCCTTCCTTCCTCATGGTGGTCGTCCTCGCCGCGCTGTACCTGCGCTTCGGGGGGTTGCCGTGGCTCCAGTGGGCGTTCTACGGAATCGCCGCGTCGGTCATCGCCATCGTCTCCCGCAGCGCCGTCAAGCTGGGAAAGATGACGCTGGGGAAAGACCCGCTGCTCTGGCTGTTCGCCGCCGTCACGGCTGTCGTGACCGTCTGGACGCAGTCGGAGGTCGCGTGGGCGTTCCTGGCTTGCGGCGTGGCCTCGGTCCTCGTGAAGGCACCTCCAAAATTCGGGAAGGCCGGGTTCGCAGCGGTCATGGTTTCCGGATGGCCCGCGGTGCTGACGACCGGCCTGCACGGCGTTGCCTTGCCCGGGACGCTTACGCGGATCGCGTGGTTCTTCACGAAGTCCGGCGCCTTCGTGTTCGGCAGCGGGTTGGCCATCGTCCCGTTCCTGTACGCCGGCGTGGTCAAGGAGTTCCACTGGCTGAACGACCGGCAATTCCTGGATGCGGTCGCCGTCGCCATGATTACCCCCGGCCCCGTCGTCATCACGGTCGGGTTCATCGGATTCCTCGTGGCCGGCCTGTCGGGTGCCGTCGTGGCCGCCTTGGGCACGTTTCTGCCGTGCTACCTACTGACGGTCATTCCGGCGCCGTTTTTCCACCGGTCCCGGCAGAGTCCGCGGATCAAGGCGCTGGTCGATGGCGTCACCGCAGCAGCAACCGGCGCGATTGCAGGCGCGGCGATCACGCTCGGAAGGCGGGCGATCGTCGACGTCCCCACCACGCTGATTGCGCTGTTGACGCTTACCGCCCTTCTAAAGGCGAAGCGGATTCCGGAGCCGGTTCTCATCTTGGCTGCGGGAGTGGCGGGATTGCTGATGTCGTACACGGGACGGTGACGGGGAGATGGGTTTGATGGAGAATCGATTATGTATCGGACGTTCTGGGTGGCGCTGTAACTGCGGCCGTCGCTGCCGTGGTCGTGGCATGGTTCTACCGGAGCGACTCACCCCTCAACCGGAAACTCGTCAAGATCTTCTGATGTCTCCGCGCCCTTCCCGTAGGGACGTTGTGGCGCTCGGGATACTCGATGGCATGGCGGAATCGTTGTCGCGGAATGGTTGGCGCAAATCGACGCCGGTCCGCGCCGCGATTTCCTCCAAATCCCTGAAAGGTATCGCGAGAAAGGCATTGACCACCTCGGGGTCGAAATGGGTTCCCGACCCCTTGTCAATGTGGTCCGCCGCTTCTATCCATGAAGCGGGTTCCCGGTACGATCTGTTCGCAGTCAGAGCATCGAACACATCCGCTACCGCGAAGATCCTCCCCCCGATCGGGATCGCCTCACCGGACAAGCCTCTTGGGTATCCTGTCCCGTCATATTTTTCGTGGTGGGAAAGGACCAGCTCCCGGGTACCCTCCAGAAAAGGGATCTCTCCGATCAAAGCGGCTCCCTGCGCAGGGTGGTGCCGGATCACGTCCATTTCCTCGTCGGTCAGGCGGGATTCCTTCAGGAGAATCCGGTCCGGCACTCCGATCTTTCCGATATCGTGCAGGATCGCGCCCTTCCGGAGTTCCTCAAGATAGCGCTCGTCCCGGAATCCCATCCGGTGCGCCAGGAGCATCGTGTATTCCGCGACCCGGCGGGAATGGAGTCCGGTGTCGTGCTCCCGCAAGTCGAGGGAAGATGCCAACGCCGAAAGCGTTTCCTGGTGCGCCGTCTTCGTCTCTTCGAACGCCTTCCGCTGTCGCTCGAACAAGACGGAGGAAAGAAGAGCAAGGAGCCAGAAACTGGCGATTTCCCCGATCTGGTCCGACTGCTGCATCCGATCGCCTGCCCAATTGATCCAGATGTGCAGGGAAAAAAGAGCGGTGACCGCCAAGGCGGTCGCACCGGTCGTCCGGGGACCGAACCAGGCCGCCGCCAGGAGAATCGGGATGTAGTAGAGCTTCTGGAAGAAGAGATGGAGCCAGTGAAGATCGTGCGGACCGGCCGTCGTCCGGAAATGCAGGATCGTGACGATCACCGTCAACGCGGCGATCAACAGGTACCTCCCCCGATTCGTCGGAACCAGTCGGTCCATGCCGGTCAAGTCACGTCCTGGATTTCCATCGTTTCCTCACGGATATGACGTGCCGGGGAGGGGCTTTCATCAGCCCCTTCCCCGGATTCCACGCCGGTTGCCGAATCGGAATGCCGGTCTACTTCACCTTGTGGGTGAATGTCTCCGACCCCGTCTTGCCGCCGGAAGTGATCTCGACCTTGAACGTGTACTTGCCCGGCTTGGGGAGATTGACGTCGGCCCCGAAATGACCCTGCATCACCATGAAATCGCTCGTGACGGACTTCTTGTCCGGCCCGGTCACCGTCACCTTGCCCGTCCCTTCCGTGATCGCCGCCTTCGTTTTGGAATCGGTAAGGGAAACGGCGACATGGTGGGAATTGGGCATCGTCCCTTCCATCTTCATTCCGGGCATGGCCTTCATGTGCGCTGCCATGTCGATCAGGCGGGCCTCCGCCTTCCAGACCCCCAGCTTGCCGGAGTACAGCTTGTCGCCCATCTTGGTCATGTCGTGGCCGCCGTCCTTCTTGTCCATCGCGGCGTGATCCCCGGAACCGCCCATGTTCATTCCACCCATGGCGCCGTGATCCATCGCCAATGCGAGCCCCGGCAACGCCATGACCGACATGCCCAACGTGCAGATTCCGATCCGAACCATTTTTCCGATGTTCCGCATTTTCCGTTCCTCCCTCGTGACCTTGTTGTGGGGCGTTGTAAATATCGCGGGCTAGTCCCGCACGACTTCCTTCGGATTCCAGATAGTCTCCCCGCTCGTTTTCCTCCCTTTCCCGTCGCGGACGGTCATCCGGACGCCATACTTTCGAGTTCCACTGAACGTTTCTGCCGGCTTGGGATGGAATTCAGCCGTCATCCCGAACCCGGTGGTGTAGCTTTCCCCTGGATAGTCGTCGCCGCCCGCTGGCGCAAAGGCGATCTGCTCGACGACCACCGGACGATCAAAATTGACCGAGAGCATGCCCGCCGGTTCTCCCGCTTTCTCGCTCACTGCGAGAACACCGATCGTCTTCGGATTTCCGACATCAACCGGAAGATTCCCTTTCGCCTCTGCCGTGATATGGATCTTCCCTTCCGTATCGGTCAGATCCACGGAGGTCGCCTTGCCGAACTGGACTGCGGTTAGCGCCAGCGCCTGTGCGGCCCTCTTGCGATCCGCCTCCAGGATTTGTTCAATCCGGAAAGATCCGCCAACCACGATGTGCGCTACGCCCTTTTCCACCGTGTAACCGGATAGCTCCGCTCCCTCGGCAAACGGCAGGATCACCTCTTCGGAAAATGTTCCCGCATCGCGAATTCCCCTCACTACGGTCCGAACGGTGAGTTGTTCTTCCTTCCCCTGTTCCGTCGTGAAGATCGCTGCCGGGCGGAAACGGCCCGGTTCCTTCGTGGAAGGAAAGTACGCGACCGTCGCATAACAAGGGCCAGGCATGGGCATGGACGGCAACTCACCGAAGATTTCCGTAAACGCCCCCGTAACGTGGACGAACGGTTTCATCTCCTTGGGTTTCCCCTTTGAAAAGATCCCATAGAGAACCATCAGCAATATGACTCCGGCGAAGGATCCCCAAACCCAGAGCGGTGTCTTGCAACAGTCCATGACAGTCCCCCTACCCTTTAAACGCGTCGCCCTGGGGTTCCGGGGCATCCGTGACTTTCGGCAGCTCCCGCAGTTTCCAGAGCTTGTAGATCGCCGGATAGACCAGCAGCTCGAGGATGAACGAGGTGACCAACCCGCCCAGCATCGGCGCTGCGATCCGTTTCATGACGTCGGCGCCTGCCGACGAAGACCACATGATCGGCAACAGCCCCATGAACGCCGCCGCGACCGTCATCATCTTCGGACGCGCGCGCTTGACGGCGCCATGGACGATCGCCTCGTCGAGTTCGGCCGGGTTCGTCACCTGTCCGCGCGCCCGAGCTTCGCCGTAGGACAGGTCAAGGAACAGCAGCATGAACACGCCCGTCTCGGCGTCGAGCCCCATGAGCGCGATCATCCCGACCCACGCCGCGATCGACACGTTGTAGCCGAGCGCGTAAAAGAGCCAGATCGCGCCGATCGCCGAGAAGGGCACCGCCAGCATGACAACCGACGCCTTGAACGCGCTGCGCGTATTCATGTAGAGCAGCGCGAAGATCAGCGCCAGCGTCACCGGAATGACCATCTTCAGACGCTCGCGCACCCGGATCATGTTCTCGTACTGGCCGCTCCACTGGAGCACATACCCCGTCTTCAATTGGACGCTGCTCGCGACGACTTTCTTCGCTTCCTCGACGTAGCTGCCCACGTCGCGACCGGCGATGTCGACGAAGACGTAGCCGGCCAGGAAGCCGTTCTCGTCGCGCAGCATCGCTGGACCTTGCACCATCTTGATATCGGCCAACTGCGCAAGAGGCACCTGCCGACCCATGCCGCCCGGGACGGAGACGAGCACGCGCGCCAACCGGTCGGGATCTTCCCGAAGCTCACGCGGGTAGCGCAGGTTGACCGGATAACGCTCGCGTCCCTCGATCGTCGTCGTAATGTTTTCGCCGCCGATCGCGCTCATGACCGTGTCCTGGAGCATCCCGATCGTCAGGCCATACCGCGCGAGCTGCTCCCGCTTCGGCTCGATGTCGATGAAATAGCCGCCCGTGACCCGCTCCGCGAAGACGCTGCGCGTGCCCGGGATGTCCCGCATGACTTGCTCGAGACGCTCCCCGATCTTCTGGATCTCGGCCAGGTCGCTGCCGTAGACCTTGACCCCGATCGGCGTCCGGACGCCGGTGGTCAGCATGTCCGTGCGCGCTTTGATCGGCATCGTCCAGGCATTGGTGACGCCGGGGAAGCGGACCACCGAATCCATCTTTGCGACCAGCTCGTCCCACGAGATCCGGTCGGGCCAGACCGGCCGCAGGATCGCTTTCACGAATCCGGGCGCCCATTTCGAATACCAGCGGTCCTTCCCGCTCCATTGGCTTTGCGGCTTGAGGATGACGGTCGTCTCCATCATGGAAAAAGGCGCCGGATCCGTGGAGGTATCCGCCCTGCCCGCCTTTCCGAAGACGCGCTCGACCTCCGGGAAAGTCTTGAGCAGCTTGTCCTGGCGGATCAGCAGGTCCTGCGCCTGAGCGACCGAAAGCCCGGGAAGTGTCGTCGGCATGTAGAGCATCGTCCCCTCGTTGAGCGGCGGCATGAACTCGCTGCCTAGCTTCATGAAGACGGGGACGCTCAGCAGGACCGCCACGATCGCGGCGCCGATGACCGCTTTCGGGTGCTTGAGGACGAAGCGGCACGCCGGGTCGTAGATCCGGAAGATCGCCCGGCTGATCGGATGTTTATCCTCGGAATAGTAGGTCCCGACGAGCGCGTGGGTGGCGAACTTCGCCAGGAACGACGGCTTGAAGTTAAAGGGATCGATCCGGGCGAACATCATCCGGAGCGCGGGGTCGAGCGTGACCGCGAGAAAGGCCGCCAGCCCCATCGCCAGGTTTTTCGAATACGCCAGCGGCTTGAAGAGGCGCCCTTCCTGGTCGACCAGCACGAAGACGGGGAGAAACGCCACGGCGATCACCAGCAGCGAGAAGAAGACCGAAGGCCCGACCTCTTTCAGCGCCGAGAGCCGGACATGATGGAAATCCTCCTTCCGCCCGCCGATGTCCCATAGGTGGATCTTGTTGTAGGCGTTCTCGACCTCGACGATCGCCCCGTCGACGAGCACCCCGATCGAGATCGCGATGCCGGCGAGGCTCATGATGTTGATCGTCACGCCCATGTAATGCAGCGGGATGAAGGAGAGCAGCACCGAGACGGGGATCGTGATGATCGGCACGAGCGCCGACGGGACGTGCCACAGGAAGATCAGGATCACCAGCGAGACGATGATCATCTCGATCGTGAGCTCGTGCTTGAGCGTGTCGATCGCCCGTTCGATCAGGTCGGAGCGGTCGTAGGTCGTGACGAACTCGGTTCCCTTGGGCAGCGAGGGTTCGAGCTCCTTCATCTTGGCCTTGACCCGGTTGATGACGTTCAAGGCGTTCTCGCCGTGACGCATGACGACGATGCCGCCGACATGGTCGCCCTTCCCGTCGAGGTCGGCGACGCCGCGACGGATCTCGGGACCCAGTTCGACCCGGCCGATGTCTTTCAGCAGGACGGGCACGCCGCCCGCGCCGGTCTTGACCACGATCTTTTCGAGGTCGGCGGTCGTCTTTGCGTAGCCGCGCCCCCGGACCATATACTCGGCGCCGGCGAACTCGATCAGCCGCCCGCCGACCTCGTTGTTGGACTGCCGGATCGCCGCGATGACCATGTCGAGCGGAAGTCCGTAGGCCGCGAGCCGGTTCGGGTCGACCGTCACCTGATATTGCTTCTGGAAGCCGCCGATCGACGCCACCTCGGCCACGCCCGGCACCGCCTGGAGCGCATAACGCAGCGTCCAGTCCTGGTAGGAGCGCAATTTGTCGAGCGACTGCGTGCCCGATTTGTCGACCAGCGCGTATTGATAGACCCAGCCGACGCCGGTCGCGTCGGGGCCGAGCTCGGTCTGCACCCCCGCCGGGAGCCGCGCCTGGATCTTGGACAGGTATTCGAGCACCCGGGAGCGCGCCCAGTAGATGTCGGTGCCGTCCTCGAAGATCACGTAAACATACGAGAAGCCGAAGTCCGACGAACCGCGAACAGCCTTGACGTGCGGTGCCCCGAGTAGCGCCGTGACGATCGGGTAGGTCACCTGGTCTTCGATGATGTCGGGCGACCGGTCCCACTTCGAGTAGACGATGACTTGCGTGTCGGACAGGTCGGGCAGCGCGTCGAGCCGGATCGATTTCAGCGTGTAGACCGCGAAGGCGCACAATGCCACGACGAAGAGCAGCGTCAGGTAGCGGTTCACGGCGCAGAAGCCGATGAGCCGCTGGATCAGCGTCTCCTTGCCCGGTTCGCCGGACGCGGAACCGTGAGAGTTCATCGGGCGCCCCCGTGTCCTTCATGCCCCGATGGCGATTTCGGGGGGGCAGCGGGCGCAGTCGGCGAACCCCCGGTCATCTTCGTCAGCGCCGCCCGCATCCGCGATTCGGAGTCGAGCAGGAAGTTTGCCCCGATCGCCACCCGCTCGCCTTCCTTGACGCCGGAAAGGATCTGCGCCTTGCCGTCACCGCGGACGCCGACCGTGACTTCACGCGGCGTGAACGATCCCTCGCCCGTCTCGACGAAGACGATGCGCCGGACGCCCGTGTCGATGATGGCCGAATCGTCGATCGTCACGCCGGTCGCGGCCGCGAGGTCGATCGACACGTCCGCGTACATCTGCGGCTTGAGCTTGAGACCCGGATTCGGGAACTCGAAGCGAACCTTCAGGGTGCGGCTGTCGGGCGTCAGGACGGGATAGACGAACGCCACTCGCCCCTTGAGGCGCACCCCGGGATCGGCCGAAAGCGACAGCGTAGCGGACATGCCGACGCGGGCGGAACCGGCCTCGGTCTCGTAGAGGTCGGCCTCGATCCAGACCCGGGACAGGTCGGTGACGGTGAGCAGCTCCATGCCGGGGCCCACCTTCGTTCCCTCGAAAACCTCCTTGCCGGTCACGTAGCCGGACACCGGGGCGACGAGCGTCACGGTGCGCGTCGGCGTGCCCGTGCGCTCCAGGCTGGCGATCGCCGATGCGGGAACGTCGAACAGCTCGAGCCTGCGGCGGGAGGCGTTCCGCAACTCCTCGCCAAGCGCCCGCACCTCGTCGCTCGTGGAATTGGAAAACTTCTTCGATGTCTCGCGCGCCTTCACATACTCCTGCTGGGACGCCAGCAGCTCCGGGGAATAAAGCGAGAGAAGCGGCTGCCCCTTCCTGACCACCTGGCCGGTCGCGCTGACGAACAGCTTCTCGACATAGCCGTCGATCTTGCTCTGTACCCGGCGGATGCGCGACTCGTCGGGGACCACGATGCCGGCGGTGCGGACCGAACGCGCGATCCGCTCGCGAACCGCGGGCGCCGTCCGGACGCCGGCCAGCTTGAGGGTATCGGGGCCCGAAGCGAGCGTCCCATACCCCTCCGGCAGCGCGCCCGCCGCCTGCCCGCCCCCGCCCTTCGCCTCGTCCTCGTAGACCGGGACGTAGTCCATCCCCATCTCATCCTTCATCGGAACGGGCGAGGTCACCACGGCATTCATCGGGTTCCGGTAGAAGAGGATCTTGCGGGGACCCTTCGCGGCGGGACTTCCCGCCCCGGCCGACCCGCCGCTCCCCTGGATCTTCGTCAGCGCCATGCCGCAGATCGGGCAGTTGCCCGGCTTGTCGGAGATGATGAAGGGATGCATGCCGCAGGTGTATTTCTCTCCCTCGACGTGCGCGGCCGCCGCATTGTCCGTAAGGCCGGCCCCTTTCGATCCCCGCCCGCCCAGATATAGCCCGCCGGCAACACCGACCGCCAGCGCAACCAGGGCGATGATTGCCGTCGCGATCCCCTTGCGCTTCTTGGGCGCCGGGCTTTCGGTGATGTGGTTTTCTTCCGTCATGATCATCCTCCCCGCCCTTCGATTATCGTTTCGGGTCTGGGGCAACCCGCTGCCCGACCGCGTTTTCCAGTTCTGCAGAAGCCACGCCGAGATCCGCCCGGCTGCGCGACAGGGAAAGGTTGGCTTCCAGCCAGCCCCGGTACGCCTCGATCACGTCCGCGAACATGACCTTGCCCGCCGAATAGCCCTGGTTCGAGGCTTCGAGCGCGCTGCGCGACAGCGTCACGATCCGGTCGCCGTAGAGCGCCTCTTCCCGTTTCGCCTTGTCGAGCGCGAACCACGCGGTCCGGACGCCGAGCAACGTGGCCGCTTCCTCCATCCGGAGGTCGCTCTTCAGCCCCTCGATCCGCTGCCGAAGCTCGCGCAGGTACGCCTCCTGGGTCCCGAACAGCGGCGCCTTGGGAAGCCCCGCACCCACCGAGGCCACGGTCGTTGTCGGAAAGTTCTCTTTTTCTCCGCCCATCCCGCCGGCTGCGATCCGCGACGCCTCGTCCCGGTCGTACTGGGACAGGTTCAGCGTGAAGCCGGGATGGACCATCGTCTCCTGCATCAGAAGCATCCGTTCCATCTTCCCGACCATCGCCCGCATCGATCGCAACTCCTGCCGGCTCGAAAGCGACTTCGCCTGAAGGTCCTCGATCGCCGGAACCGTGACCGCGAGATTGTCGGACGCGGGAATCCCGATCCGGACGGAAGGCGGCAGCGCGAGCGTCTCGCGGATCATCGCCTCAATGTTCCGCTGCTCCTCCGTGAGCGTGCGAAGCTCCTCCCGCATCTTTTCCCGCTCGATCCCGATCTTGAGCACGTCCTGGAAGCTGGTTTCGCCGGCCGAGTAGCGCGCGGAGGCGGCGCTTTTCAGATTGTCGAGCAGATCGAGCATCGACTCGGTAGTCTTCCGGGCTGCCGCCACGTAGAGCAGTTCCCGATAGCTCTTCCGGACCGAGGTGACCGCCTTGCGACGCGCGGCCTCGAGGTTTTCCCGCGCCGCCGTCGCCTCCTGCGTCACGATCTCGCCCTTGAGCGCCAGCACGCCGGGAAAGGGGAACCTGGCCCGGGCCATCGCGTCGGGGCTGTCCATCGGCCCGATGCCCGTCATCAGGCCGCTCGTGAACGCGCTGTACCGGCGAAGGATCGTGTCGAGGTTCTCGACCTGCGGATAGCCGTCGAGCGCCGCGCGGAAATCCCGCTCCTTCGACGCCGCGCCCGGATTCCGCAGCAGCGCCAGCGCCTCGAGGTCGGCGAGCGTGAACCCGTCGGCGAGCGTCTTTTCAGCCGCTTCGTTGTCGGTGGCCGCCCCTGCCAGACGCGTCATCCGCGACGCATCGGGGACCAGGAACGATTCTTCCGCAACCGGTTCGGACAGCGTCTTCTCCCAGCGCGCCGAGAGCGCCCGCAGCTTCCCGACCTGCATGTCGAAGTCATCCGGGGCAGCGGCGCCCGCCGCCTCTTTCGCCGGAACGGTGACCGCGGCACGGTAGGTGCCGGACGGCTGGTAACGGTCGACCTCCTGCACGAGCCCCCGGTCGTCCGTCCCGAACGGCCCCCAGGCCGAGGCCGGCGCGGAAATCAGTATCGCGACCGAACCCAACCCGATCGTCGCCCGAAATATCGCAGTCAACGTTTTCATCGGGCGACCTCCTTGCCCGCTTGGGGCGCCGTCGATGGTTCCCGCTCGGTCAGCCCTTTTCCCGCGAGCTTCTCGAGCCGCGCCTGGAATTTGCCGTAGTCGGCCTTCGCGCGCGCCAGCGAAAGCTGGAATCCGTAGAACGTCGACTGCGTCTCGATGTAGTCGCTGAAGGCGCCCTGCCCCTGCTTGTAGAGCGTCTCGGCGCTCTCGATCGCGCGCTCGGCCTGCGGAAGCAGGTCGTCCCGGTAAAGCTTGACCAGCCGCTCCGCGTTGCGCATCCGGAACCATCCCTCCTGGACCATGGTCCGCGTCTCGTTGACCTGCGCCCGCTTCATGGATTGCATCGTCTCGACATCGGCGCGCGCGGAGGCGGTCCGGCCGGCGTTCTTTCCCAGCCAGATCGGAAGCATGACGCCCACCTGGACTCCCACCTGCCTGTCTCCCCGATCGGTTCCGTAGGAGGCGCCGAGGTTGAATTCCGGAAGGTTCTCGTACCGCGTGAGCGAAAGCATGGATTGCGCCTTCTCGACGCCCGCCTGGGCGATCTTCACTTCCTCGAGGTTCGCCTCCGCGAACGCCTGGATCTCAGGGAGGGCGTAGACCACCGGACGGACCGGGAGGTCGGCGAGCGGCCCGATCGCGGCATCGGCCGGCCGGTCGAGCAGCCCGTTCATCCGCGTCTTCTCGGTCCGCTCCAACTCCTCGAGCAACAACGCGTCGTAGAGCAACTGCCCCGACTGCGCCTGCGCCTTCATGACGTCGACCAGCGCCGCCCGGTTCGCGGCGTACGCCCCCTCCCCCACCTTCCGCAGCTGGTCGAGCAGCTCCCTGTTCCGCGTCGCGATCCTTCGCGCCTCACCGATGTAGAGCAGTTCCTGGTACGACTCGCGGATGCCCAGGACGACGTCGCGAACCGCCGCATCGAGACCGAGCCGTGCGATCCGCGCGTCGGACTGCACGATATCCCCGGCCCGCCCAAGCTTGCCCGGCAGAGGGATGCCCTGGGTCAGGCGCACGGTCCAGTCGTTCTTCGGAGTCGAATCCTGGCTGCCGGCCACCGGCATCCCGTCGGGCCCCGTCGCGGTAGGGGCCATGCTGCCGGAACCGACCATGCGCATCCCCTCGATCATGATCTCGGGGTTGTTCCAGGCGGTGTCGATCCGGTATTTCTCGGCCGTCCCGCGCCACCTGGCGCGCGCCGCCTGGATCATCGGGCTGGAAAGATAGCCGTAGGCGGAGAGGTCGGCCTGCGTCGGTCCCTGAATAATTTTCTTCTCCAGGGTTTCCCGTTCGACGTTTCCCGGCAACTCGACGGGAGAGACCGCAACGGCGGCGTCCTTTCGCAACGCGAGTCCGACCGGATCCGCGGCTGAAGCGACAACGGCAAGCGTCAGTAAAAGCGGAACAAGAAAACCGGCCCGGGGGCAAGCGCGCCTTCCCGTTTCCGGCCTCCGCTTCCCTGTTCCGAAAGTAACTATCTGCATCGTTCCCGTTCTCCTCTCCATCACCGTGTCACCGCTTTCACCCCGACTATAAAACGTTTCCGGTCTCCTTTGCGTCAATCCCCGCCGCAACACTTCATCCTGCACCCGGAAGCGGAGGCGCCTTCCCCCGTCGAGCCATGCGCAGGGTGCGTCATCCCCTGCCGGAAGATCGTTCCCAGGATCCAGGTCACCGCGACGGAAAGGAGGATGGCGACCACGATGGCAATGATCCACCCACGCACGGATCTCTCGTTTTTCGGTGTCTCCATGGCTTTATGCTCCCAATGCCTGTTCCGGGACGTGGATTCGGCTCGCACGGGGAACCGTCCTGACGGGACGGTCTTCGACGATCAGGCCGTCGCCCAGGCGGATCGATCGCGTTCCCCGCTCGATATTCGTCCGGTTGTGGGTCACCACCAGGATCGTCTTGCCTGCGTCGTGAAGGTCGGCAAACAGGTCGAGTATCTGATTCCCCGTCGCGCTGTCGAGATTCCCGGTCGGTTCGTCAGCGAGCAGGATCGGAGGATCGTGGACGAGCGCCCGGGCGATCGCCACCCGTTGGCATTCTCCGCCTGACAACTGCGACGGCAGCCGGTCTTCCTTTCCGGCCAGCCCGACGGATTCCAGCAATGCGGTCGCCCGATCGCTCTTCTGCGTCGCCGTTCCCTTTTCCGGCGCCATCGGGACCATCACATTTTCCTGAGCGGTCAGGTATGGAAGCAGGTGGTACGCCTGGAAGACAAACCCGATCTTTTTCCCACGGAAATCGGCCAGGCGGTCCTGGGAGAGGGTCGCGATGTCGACGTCATCGATGACGATGCGTCCCGAAGTCGGCAGTTGCAGCCCGCCCAGCAGGCAGAGCAGCGTGCTTTTGCCGGCTCCGGATTCGCCGGTGATGACCGCGTATTCCCCTTCGGCGATCGAGACGCTGATCTCGCGAAGCGCAGTGGCGCTGGTCCCGTTGGCGCCGTAGGTCATCGAGACGTTTTCAAGTGTGATCAACGGCTTCATGCCTTATCTCCTCGTCTACAGGCTGCGGATGGCTTCGGTCGGCGACAGCGCGGCGGCTCGGCGGGCGGGCGGGATCGTGCCCAGCAACCCGAGCGCCAGCCCAAGCGCCGTTCCCAGCAAGATGGGCGCGAGTTCGATCCCGCCCCGTTCCGCACCGAAGAGCGGCGCTCCCGCGAACGCCGCGGCCGCCCCTAGAATGCCCCCGGCCAGCGAAGCAGCCAGGGAGATCCAGCCCGTCTCCCAGAACAGGAGCGCGCGGATCGCCCCCCGCCGGAACCCGACCGCCCGCAGGATGCCGATCTCGCGCGTGCGTTCCTGGACGTTCCCCATGATGGTGACGAACACCATCAGGCCACCGATGGTCAGGACGATCGCCGACACGCCCAGTCCCAGCCGTCGGAACTGGTCGACCGCGGCCTTGCGGCTTTCGACGACCGAGCGGATCGCGGAAACCTTGGCGCCGGGAATCTTCTCGCCGATCTCCTTGACGATGTCCTCCACCGGGCAGTCCTTGCAAAGCGCAGCCACTTCGAAAAAGGTGACGCCGCCGGGCGTGCCGGCCAATGCGCGGACATCCTCGAGGTTCGCGATCACCATCCCGTCTTCCTTTTCGCCGGTCGGCAACAGGACGCCGGCGACCCGGAACGTCTTCCCGCCCGATTCGATCGTCCCGCCGGGCCCCTTGTCGAGCGCGATCGCCGCCTCGGAACCGAGCAGCACCTCGTCCCTGCCTTTCAGCGCATCACCCTGCACCTTCCACCAAGGGCGGGATTCGACGATGTCGGCGGGGCGGATCCCCATCCACACGAGATTCTTCCCCGATACGTCGGTCGCCGTCAGGTAATAGGGGACGACCATGCGAAGCCGTTCCGCCAGGGCGATCGACCGGATCGCCTTCTCGTCGTCAGCCGTCAGTTGCGCGTGCGCGACCTGGGTGCCGCCCAGCGAGATATCTCCGAATCCCAGGGAGAGCTGTTCCGTCCGGGGGGTGACCAGGATGTTGGCGCCGAACTTGTCGAGCTTGTCGCGCACGGCGCCTTCCATCCGCATCGTCAGCGACGAGATGGCCACGAACGTCCCGATCCCGAGGAAGATCCCGAGGCCGGTGAAGATGGCGCGCGATTTCCGGCGGAACAGATTTTTCCAGGCCAGCTTCCGGATATTCATCGCTTTCCCCCCGCCGGTTTCCAGGTCACGACCGCTTCCGCTGGAAGTAATTCTTCCCGGCGGCGATGTCGGCCTTCTGGATCACCATATTCGTCCCCTCGATCCGGTGCGCCAGCGGGTGCGGGTTGCATCCGCCCTTCGCCTCGCCGAGCTTGTTGGCCGCGAACTTCTGGTTGCAGTTGTTGCAGACGAGCTGATCGCCCTCCTGCCGGTATCCGCGATTCGCCCGGAAGCAGACGTCGCAGGCATCCAGCGAGGAACGATACTTTCCGTCGGCGGTCTTCAGCGCCAGGAAGTAGAGGGTCCGACCTTCAGACTCGGTCTGCAGGAAAATCGCCTTGCCGGAATCGAGCGACTTCAGGGGAATCGTCACCTGATCGGACGATTCCACGACTCCGGCCGCCTTGGCGGAGGCTTCGGGCGACTTCTTGAAGAGTCCATCGAGCACCCCTGCGTGAACGATCGCGGATAGCCCCCCGACCAGCAGGAGAATCAGGAGGATCATTTTTCCGGTTCGGTGAATCCGATCAGTGTGTCCAGACATGCGGCTTGTCCTCCCGGATAGGAAATATTGCCTTACTTTGAGCAAGGGCCGTGCCGCTTAACGGCGCGACCCATAATGATTGCAATATCAGATGGTTGGAGCGTAATAAGCGAGAATGGAATTCAGGGATAATCGGGGCGTTGAAGATTATTCTTCAACGCCCCGGAGAGTATTCGGCGATTGGAGGGAGGGATCGGGGGCGGCGTTCGCTATCGCTGATCGATATATGTGATCTTGTAACCGATGTTGAACCCGAAGAGGTCCTCGTTCAACACCTTCCCATCCGCTTCCGCGTAAGGATACATGAAGTAATTCAAGGGTTGCCCATCCTGCGGAGGGTTAAGGACGATGTCCCGTCCAGTTCCGAAAGCGATCCGGTTCTCGTCCACGGCTCCGAAGTAGTATTCCCGCAAGGGGCTGGCTTCCTCGACGGTGAGCTTCTTTTCCAGGATGGCTTTTCGAACGTCGGCAGGATCAACGACGATCCAGCCGGCGCCGGGCTCATAAAACTCGGCCCAGCAATGTTGCGCCTTCGTCATCTCTCCCGAGCTTCCCTTCGGGATCCGGATCCCGAATACTTCGCGGGCCGGCACGCCGGCCGCGCGGCACAGCGTCACGAACACGGAGTGGATGTCGGCGCACTTGCCTCCCATCTTTCGCAGGAGGGAATCGACCTCGCCGATCCCGCACCCCTTGACGTCCGGATCGCGGTGCATGTTGTCCACGATCCAGTCGTGGATTGCGCGGGCCTTCGTCAGGTTGGTCTTCTTCCCCTTGGTGATTCTTGCCGCGAATTCCTTCGCCTGCCCCGTGGTCGAACCGAGGCTGTTCGGGGCGAGCTCGCGCGCGAACTCACTGGGGGCAAACGACAACTCCTTCGAAGGAAAGTCTTTCGTCGTAACCTCCCGCCGGGAAGCACGGAACGTATACGAGAGCGTCCGTTCTTTCGAAGGCCCGTTCCATTCGGCATAAAGCAGGGCGTTGCCCCCTTTTCGTTCACGGTAGACGGCCGCGCGGGCGAAATTCCCGGAAATATCAATGTCGGAGATGTCCTGGTTTTCGTCGGAAACGGGATAGGGGATCCAGAGCCGGGTACGTTGCGCTTCGACCGGAGCGGCAAGCTTCACGTTCACGTTGACCGCAACGCGACGCTCACCGGCGCGGGCGGAGGAGGACAGGAACAGGGTGGCGGCCAATCCGGCCTCCAGGAAACACGTCAATCGCATGGAGGGCGATCTCCTTTCCTTTTCGAGTAATAGGCTCATACGCCAGATTTCTTCCCGCGCCGACCGGCGAGGCGACACTTCCTCAATGACGGGGAAGAGCCAGGGACATCGAGTCCGGCAAGAAGATCACCCCCTTTCGGTGATTGATATTGGTGTACGACGGGACGGATGTATCTTACGCGATTTGGGTCAGGCCTCGTTCATGGCGCCCGAACGGAACCCTTCCAGGTCGAGCGACACGTAGACGAAGCCGGCGGCCTTGACGATCCGGACGACGTCGGCGCGGAGCGGTCCGACCGCCCGCCCGAACTCCTCGGGGCCCAGCTCGACGCGCGCCACGGTTCCGTGGTAGCGAACGCGCAGCGTGCGGAAACCGAGCGCCCGAAGGGCTTCCTCGGCCTGCCCCACCTGCCGCACCCGGTCGCGCGTGATCTCGGTGCCGTAGGGGAACCGGCTGGAGAGGCAGGCATAGGCCGGCTTGTCCCAGGTCGGCAATCCCAGCGCATGCGACAGCGCCCGGATGTCGGCTTTCGTGAATCCGGCTTCCTCGAGCGGGCTTCGGACATCCTGCTCGGCCGCCGCGCGCCGCCCGGGCCGGTGGTCGCCCCGGTCGTCGACGTTGTTCCCGTCGAGCACGTGTCGCAGCCCTTCCGCGTCGGCGATCTCGCGCAGCTTGCCGAACAGCTCTTTCTTGCAGAAGTAGCAGCGGTCGCGCGGATTCTCGCGGAAGCCGGGGATGTCGAGCTCCTCGGAGTCGACTTCGCGGAAACGGCCGCCCAGCGACGCCGCAACCTGGCGGGCCGCCGCCAGCTCGCTCGCCGGATAGGTTTCGGATAGCGCCGTGACCGCGAGCGCCCGGTCGCCCAGCACCGACGCGGCCACGGCGAACA
Source organism: Candidatus Deferrimicrobiaceae bacterium (assembly GCA_036504035.1). Classification (NCBI taxonomy): domain Bacteria; phylum Candidatus Deferrimicrobiota; class Candidatus Deferrimicrobia; order Candidatus Deferrimicrobiales; family Candidatus Deferrimicrobiaceae; species Candidatus Deferrimicrobiaceae bacterium. Next base: position 309,006 of record DASXVV010000014.1, on the reverse strand, counting down.
GCAGCGTGGAGTCGACCCCGCCCGAATAGGCGATCACGCAGGAATCGATCTCCCGCAAAATATCCTTCAGCGCCTCGTGCTTGCGCGCCTGCGCTTCCGTCATGCTTTCCATCGACGCCTCCTTACCCGATTTCCTCGGCGGTGACTTTTCCCTCCGCGATCCGGAACGCCCGGACGACGGGGGCTTGCGGGTCTGTTAGCGACACGATGACGTGCCAAACGCCGGGCGTCAGCGCCAGCTGGATGTCTTCCTCCGAAGGTCGCGCGGGCGTTTCCGGGTGCGAGTGATAGATCGCCTGCATCGTGATCCCCTCGGCCCGCAGCGCCTTGACGACGGCGAACTGCTCCCTCGGGTCCATCGAGAAATGCTCGGCGCTCGCGTCGGTGTTGGTCATCCGGTGGATCGTCGAAACGTCCCCTTCGCTCCCGCCCAGGATGCCGCACACCTCGTGCGGGAATCCCTCCTGCGCATGGGCGATGATGGCGTCCAGGATGTCGGCCGGGATCCGGAGCATTCAGCGGCCTCCCAGGTCGCACACGGTCATCGCGTCGACCTCGTCGCGTAGCGCCGTGATCGTCGGCTGCTCGCCGCAAATCGGGCAGTTGGGGTTGCGGTCGATGGGCACCTCGCGGAAACGCATCGAAAGCGCGTTGTACGTCAGCAGCCTTCCAGCGAGAAGCTCGCCCTTGCCGAGAAGATACTTGATCGCCTCGGTCGCCTGGATCGATCCGACCACGCCCGGGAGAACGCCGAGCACGCCGGCCTGTGAGCAGGTGGGAATCGCATCCTTAGGGGGCGGCTCGGGGAAAATGCAGCGGAAGCAGGTCGATTTCCCCGGCAGCACCGTGAGCGCCTGCCCTTCGAACTGGAGGATGCCCGCGTGGGAATATGGCTTGCCCGCAAGCACGCAGGCGTCGTTGACGAGGAACTTTGCCGTGAAGTTGTCGGTGCCGTCGATCACGAAGTCGTAGTCGGCCAGGATCCCGGCGATGTTCGCGGCCGTAACCCATTCGTGGTACGTCTTCACCGTGACGTCGGGATTGATGGCGCGCATCTTTTCGGCGGCCGATTCGACCTTGGGCTTTCCGACGTCCGGAGTGAAGTGGATCACTTGCCGCTGGAGGTTGGTCACGTCGACCACATCCGCGTCGGCGATGCCGATCGTTCCGACGCCTGCGGCGGCCAGGTAGAGCGCGGCCGGCGCCCCGAGCCCGCCCGCCCCGATGATGAGTACGCGGCCGTCGAGCAGCTTCTGCTGCCCTTTCCCGCCCACCTGCTTGAGGATGATGTGGCGCGAGTAGCGTTCGATCTGGGCATCCGTCAGCATCATCGTCCCCCGCCCATGAAGTAGAGGAACTCGATGGCGTCGCCGTCGTCCACCGGCGTCGAAGGAAACGCTTCGCGCGCCAGGATGTCGCCGTTCAGCTCCACCGTCACGTAGAGCCGCTGCGAAACGTCCAACTCCTCGAGCAGCGATTCGATGGTGCGGCCGGGATTCTCCGGCAGCGGGGTTTCTTTTCCGTTCACGGTGATCTTCATGCGTTCTCTCCTTTGAAGGCCGAATCGAGCGCCCGGCCGAAATCGTCGATCAGGTCCCGGATGTCCTCGATGCCGGCCGAGACGCGGACCAGGTCGTCCGGTACGCCCATCAGCGCCCGCTCTTCCGGTCCGAAGTCGACGCAGATGGTGCTCGCCGGATGGATGACGAGCGTCTTCGTGTCGCCGATGTTCGCGAGGTTCTTCGCAATCTTCAAGCCGTCGATCACGCGGAAGGCGGAAGGCTTGTCGCCGGTTCCGAAGGTGAGCAGGCCGCCGTAGCGGCCGCCGTACAGTCTTCCCGCCGTGGCGTGATGCGGCGACGATTTGAGTCCGGGATAGTTGACCCACGCGACCTTTGGGTGGGCGGCGAGAAACAGGGCGAGCGCCAGCGCGTTGTCGCAATGGCGCGCCATCCGCAAGGACAGCGTCTGCACCCCTTCCGAGAACAGGAAGGCGTTCATCGGCGCGATGCAGCCGCCGACATCCTTGTGGATCAGCTTGCGCAGCCGCGCGGTGAAGACATAGGGACGATAGCGTTTCCGGTAGAGGTCAAAGTGGGGAAATTTTCCGTTGCCCCAGTCGAACGTCCCACGGTCGATGACCGCGCCGCCGATGCTGTTGCCGGTCCCGCCGATGTATTTGCTGATCGAGTGGATGACCAGGTCCGCGCCAAGCTGCGCGCCCGTCGCCAGCGCGGGGGTGCTGACGGTCGCATCGACCACGAGCGGGATTCCCGCCTCCCGGGCGATCGCCGCAAGGGCCGGCACGTCCGGCACGTCGAGCTTGGGATTCCCGATCGTCTCGACGAAGAGCAGCCGGGTTCGTTCGTTGACGCCGGCCCGGACCGCATCGAGGTCGACCGGGTCGACGAACCGCGTCGTGATCCCGTAGTTCGACAGTGTGTCGCGAAACAGGGAGAAGGTGCCGCCGAACAGCGAGGAGGAGGACAGGATCTCGTCGCCGGCCCGGACGATCGTCAGGACGGTCTCGGTGATCGCGGCCATGCCGGAGGCGGTAACGACGGCGGCCCCGCCCCCTTCGAGCAGCGCCAGCCGCCGCTCGAGGCCTTCGGTCGTCGGATTGCCGATTCGCGTATAAACCTGCCCCGGACGCCGTCCGCGGAACACATCCTCGAGCGATTCGGCGGTCTCGTAGGCGAAGGCGGACGACTGGACGATCGGCAACGCCGTTGCGCCCGAGGGCCCGGGCTCCAGCCCGCCGTGCACCAGGAGGGTATCGAAACGAATCGGATTCGTCATGACGCGGTTTCTTTCTGATAAATCGCAGCGACCGAGTGGCTCCGGAATCCCTCGTTGGAAAGATAGACCGCGTTCCGCATCTTCCCGGTCCCGTAGTCGAGGACGCGGGACACGTTCCGTTTCTTGAAGAACCGGCTGTATCGACGGACGCTTTCCGCCGCGGGGACCATAAATCCTCCTCCCAAATCCATAGCATATAAAATCTATATATCTGGTAGGATTGTAGCGAATATGGGGTTTTGGGTCAACACCCTAATTATCCGGACGCGACGATCCGCGTCGCCGCCCTCCAGCCCCTTGAATCGGGCTCCGATCCGACAACGCGGAAAGCAGCGATTCCTTCGGGTGCGTCATATCCCGTCCCCCTCCCGGAAGCCGCCGCCCGGGTTGACGATCCTGAACTTCTCCTGCCGCTCGACCTGGACCGTCACCCCGTCCTGGACGATCACCGTCACGGTCCCGTACCGCAATCCCCGCAACGCGTCCTGAATCAGCGCGAGCGCGAGCCTTTCCCTTTCTGCCTTCCTTCTTTTCGCCTCTTCCGCATCCCGGCTGCTCATTGGCGCGCCTCCTTCCTGAATGGTTTTCGTTCTGTCACGACCGGTCTTCCCGGAGGAGCCAGAAAAGCGCCCGCTTCCGGATCGATTCGAGGAGCGCCATCGAGGCCCAGGTCACGCAACCCGTGTACAGGATCCCGGCCGCCATCTTCGGGTAGTCCGCGAAATCGGCGTAATACTGGACGAACCGTCCCAAACCCGCGTTCGCCCCGAACAGCTCGGCGACCGTCAGCATGATGAAAGAAAGCGCAAGCCCGACGGCCATCCCGGAAAAGATGTGGGGCAGCGCCGCCGGAAACGCGACCCGCAGCAGGTATTCCCGACGGGATAAGCCGAGGATTCGAGCGTTGTCCCGGTATCGGACATCGATGGAATGGACTCCCGCCGCGGTATTGAGGAAGACCGGCCAGAACGCCCCCAGGAAGATCACGAACATGGCGGACAACCGGAACGTAGGCAGGATCGCGATCGCGTAAGCCACATACACCGTGGGCGGGACCGGTGCGACCACGCGGGCGAACGGGAAGAAGGTTTTCCGCATCCGGGCGGACTCGCCGACGATCAGCCCGGAAAAGATTCCGGCGGCGACGGCGAGGAGATATCCGGGAACGAGGATGAGGAACGAAGAGACCGTTCCCTTCCACAATTCGGGAAGCGACGCCCGAAGCGCTTCGAGCGTCTTGACCGGCGTCGGATAGAGCGGGTTGGCCCCGACCGGGGTCAGCGTCGTGACCAGCTGCCAGGCGGCCAGGATCGCGATGAAGAGGAGCGCCGGTTCCCACGGGAACTTCACGATGTTCCTATCCATCTTCAGATCCCCTCCGCCGAACCTGCCACCATCGTGGGTTCCTCGAGCCGGTTCAGCACGTCTTCCCGGTACAAGTCCGATATTTGTTCCCGAAGCGAGCGGAACTCGCCGATCGCCGCCCGCCGGTCCCGCGGGGAGACGCCGCGATGATGCGAAACAGGGAGATCCGCGATCACCCGGCCGGGGGAAGCGCCCAGCACGACGACCCGGTCGCCGAGAAAGATGGCCTCGTCCACATCGTGCGTCACGAAGAGGATCGTCTTCCGGGGCTGCGCCGCCTCCCGCACTTCCGCCAGCAGGTCCTGGAGCCGGATCCGGTTGAGCGGATCGAGCGCCCCGAACGGCTCGTCCATCAACAGCACCGGGGATCCGATCGCGAGCGCGCGGGCGATGGCGCCCCGTTGCTGCATCCCGCCGGAAAGCTGGTACGGGTATTTCGACGCCGATCCCGAAAGCCCCACCATCTCCAGGTAGTCCTCCGCCAGCGCAAGCTGTTCCGCACGGGGCTTCCCGGGAAACGCCTTCCGGATCGCCAGGACGAGATTGTCGGACACCTTCATCCATGGGAAGAGCGAATAGTCCTGGAAGACGACGCCGCGCTCGATTCCGGGCTCCCCGATCTCGCGCCCCTTCCATGAGACCCGGCCCTCCGTCGGCCGCTCGAGTCCCGCCAGCAGGCGGAGCAGCGTGGTCTTGCCGGACCCGCTCGGCCCCAGGAGCGCCACCAGCTGCCCCTCCGGGATCGAAAGATCGATCCCGCGCAGGACGATATTTCCGCGGAAGGCGTGGGAGATGCCGCGGGCCTCGAGACCCGCGGCATTCCCGGCGGATGCAGGCATCACGCGTCCCGCTCCGCAAACTGTTTCTTCAGCTTCTGCCAGTAGGCATCTTTCGGGCTCTCCCGGATCAGCCCGTCCAGCGCCGCCTTGTAGATTGCCGTGTTGATGTATTGGCCGATGTCGGCCTTCGAGGCGACCATCTCCGAGTGCTGCATCGTCCCCCAGAAATGCTTGACCCCCTTGACGTTCGGGTCGCTGCTCTGGTCGAGGTGCCCCTGGTAGTACGCCTTCTCGATCAGCGCGCGGTCGAGCTTCACGTATTTAACGATCGCGTCGATGGTTTCCTTGTGGTTCTCCTTCGCGTATTTCTCGGCCCGGAGGATGGCACGGACGAACCGCTCCAGCGTCGCCGTGTTCCTGAGCTTCCCTTCCCGGACCACGATCCTGCAGCACGGGTGTCCCGGTTGGAGCTTGTCGCTCCGGATCACGACCTTCAGCCCCTGCTCCTCGGCTTTCAGGTCGAACGGTCCCCAGACGACGCCCGCATCCACCTGGCCCGACTTGACCGACTCGATCACCGCCGGCGGGTTCTTCAGCTCGAAGATCTGCAGGTCCTTCTTCCAATCGATGCCGGCATCCTTCAGCGCGCCCCGAAGGACCGCGTCACCTGTCGCCAGGCGGACGGTCGCCACTTTCTTTCCCTTCAGGTCGGCGATCCGCTTCACCTTTCCGGCGTTTGCCGCGGTCGTGACGATGGCCGCATCCTCGCCCATGATCCCGCCGATGATCCGGATGTCGGCGCCCTTGTCGATATGCGCTAGCGGCGCCGTCGTCCCGAACGCGCCGATGTCGATCTTGTCGGCCCGCAGCGCCGAAAGGCCGTCCGCCGAATTCGCGAACTCCAGCAGTTCGGCGTCGATCCCCTCTTTCGCGAAGAAGCCCTTTTCCTTCGCGACGAAGAACTTCGCGTGCCCGGTCACCGGCAGATAACCGACCTTGATCGCCTCGCCCGCGAACGCCGCGGCCGAGAACGCCGTCAGTGCAGCCACGGTCAATAAGCGTCGCAGTACCCTTTTCTTTTTTCCTGTATGACCCATCTCCATTCCCCCTTTCCTGGCGGCGCCGCCGCCGTTCCTTGGTACTTCCCACTCATGCTTTTATTCCCGCCGGTCTTATCGGTTGTCCACGACCCGTTTCGCCTTGTGCACCGCCCTCGGAAGCGTCCCGTCTTCGTGGATCGTCACCGAATGGGGAGCGACCCCGTGTCGATTCCGCAGGATCGTCCGCACGCCATCCGCCAGGGCGGTTTCCGAGACGGACGCCCCGTTCCTCCGCTCGATCTCCAGCCCGAACCGCGTCAGTCGGTTTTCCCGCGTCAGCGTGATCCGGTATTCGCCCGTCGACTCGGGAATCTCCCGGACCGCGATTTCCACGTCCGACGGAAAAAGATTCACGCCGTTGACGATGAACATGTCGTCGGTCCGCCCCAGCACCTTGATCCGCACGTGCGTCCGCCCGCAGGCGCATGGCGACCGGTCGGCTGTGACGATGTCCCCGGTCCTGAAACGGATCATCGGGCGCGCTTTTTTCTTGAGCGTCGTCAGCACCATCTCGCCCTTCTCCCCATCCAGCACCGGCTCCCCGGTTGCAGGATCGAGCACCTCAAGGAGATGATGGTCTTCCGAGAGGTGCAGCCCTTCCCGCTCCCGGCACATCCCGGCCGAGGCTCCGAAGATGTCGGAGATGCCGTAGAAGTCGTACAGCTCGGCGTCCCATAACCGCTCGATCGCCTGTCGTGTCGCCGGGATCGATCCGCCCGGCTCGCCCGCCACGATGATCTTCCGGATCGCGAGATCGCGCGCGGGGTCGAGTCCCTGCGCTTTCGCCGTCTCCCCCAGATGCCATGCGTAGGAAGGCGTCGTCCAGGTGACCGTGGCGCCGAAGGACTTCGCCAGGAACAGAAGCCTGTCGGCCGGGAGGGTACCGCCCCAGATCGTCAAGGCGCCCAGCCGCTGCGCCCCGATCACGTCGGGCCCGCCGACGAACATCGAGAAATTCAGCGCGTGCAGGTAGCGGTCGGTCTCGCGCATGCCTGCCGCGTAGAAAAGGCGCGCCTCGACGTCCTGCCATCCGTCGAAATCCTCGGCGGTGAAGGGAGACAGAGTCGGCACGCCGGTGGAACCGCTCGAAGCCGAGACATAGACGACCTCGGTTTCCGGCACGGCCGCCAGATCTCCCAGCAACGGGGCGGCGGTCTGCCGATCTCGCAGGATCGACTTCTTGATGAAGGGAAATGCGCGCAGGTCGGACAGCGACCGGAGATCGGATGCCGCCAGGCCCGAATCCCGGAACGATGCCCTGTAATAAGGGGAATTCCGGCCGGCGAAGTCGAGATGCTCCTTCAGGAGCCGCAGCTGGAGCGCATCGAGATCATGCCGGGGCAAGGTCTCCAGCGCTTCGTCCCAATATTCCCGTTCCGTGAGGCTGTCTGCCGTGTCCGCTGCCGTTGTCGTGCGCGTCGTCATCGGACCTCTCCTTCCAATCCGGCGATATGCCGGGCTCGCACGCCCAGCGCGTCCCACGGCTCGAGGGCGCGAACCATCAGACGCGCCCCGTCGGGAGAGCCGCCCCCGTGCAGGCATCCGGGAATCCCGCCCCCGACGGTCAGCCATTCGACCAGTCGCGCCAAGCGGGCCCGCACTTCCCCGCTTTCGGCCGCCGACATCGCGTCCAGCAACGACTTGCCGTACTCGGGCGAGTTCAGGTCCTTGTACGAAGGGAAACATCCCGTCTCGGCGATGCCCCCGCCGATCTCCTGCGCCAATCGCTTGGTTTCATAAGGAAGCGTCGCCACCAGCACCTTGTTGACATGCGAAAGCAGCGGATCGGGAATCCAGACGCCGGAAGGGTGCCGGGTGCCAAGCATCGCGGCTCCCATGCCGACCGCGAAAGTGGTCTCGTTGTTGATCGCCATTTTCGTCAACTTGTCCTGGAACACCTTGCGCGAGAGCCCCCCCGCCTTGCCCAGCTCGGTGGCGGCCCCGATCATCACGTCGCCCTGCCCGGCCACGCACGCTCCTATCGGAGCCCGGTAGAGGGCCGTAAAAAGATGGACGAAGCGCGCCGCGAACGGCGTCTCGCCCCGGAGGAAGATCCGGTCATTCGGGACGAAGACGTCGTCGAACAGGAGGAACGCCTGGGAGATGCCGCCCGTCTTGGGGGCATCCCAGCCTTCCTCCTCGTCCCGCGTGTCGCTCGGCCGACGCGTCTCGACCACGGTGAGTCCCGCAACGTCGCGGGGGATCGCAAAAGCGACGGCGAAGTCGACCTCCGATTCCGACAGCGCGCCCCCGGGGACGCAGACGATCTCGTGCGCCGCGGCGACGCCGCAGATCTGCGCCTTGACGCCCCGGACGACGATGCCGTCCTCCCGAACATCCTTCACGTGCAGGTAGCGGTCGGGATCCGCCTGGCCGGACGGCGGAAGCGACCGGTCGCCCTTCGCGTCGGTCAGCGCGCCGGCGGTGGCCAGGCCGTTTTCCTCGATATGGCGAAAGTATTTTTCAAGTCGCGCGTGGTATCCGGTCCCGTGCTCGGCATCAACCTCGTGCGTCACGGCCCACAGCGCGTTGAGTGCCGTCCACCCGGCGCACGTCGCCCCGTGGCAAGCGCCTGTCCGACGGAACTGTTCCCGCTTCATCCGGGCATTGGCGGCCACGTCCTCCGCGGAACGTACGAGCGTATTCCAGCGGTGTGCCGGCTTGTTCGTGAGATGCGAATCGGAGGTGAACAGCGGCGCGCTTTCCGGATCGAACGCCGCGTCGTAGCAGGCCGCGATGGCGGCGACATGGAGGCGCGTCGCGGGATGCGTCGTCACATCTGCCAGTGGCTTTCCCCACTTGTAAATATTGGGACGAAGCCGCCGGAGGCTCTCAAGGTATTGTTTGCCGTTGATCATCGCCGGCGTCCCCTAGATCCCTTCGAACAGCGCCGTCGACAGGTAGCGCTCGGCCAGATCCGGAAGGATCGCGACGATGGTCTTGCCCGCGAACTCCGGCAGCTT
>DASXVV010000013.1 GCA_036504035.1 Candidatus Deferrimicrobiaceae bacterium | reverse complement strand
AGGAATACTTCTTGGGCTAAAATTCCCCGTGCTAAGGCAAGTAGTAATGCTGTCTTAGTTCAAAGTGTTTGGACCTTAAGATGCAAGGTTTGTTGCTAAGCGTAAGCTTAGCCTTCCACTGTTTAATTTTGAAGGACTAATATCTAAGAACAACATACGTTGTTCTTAGAGTTAACTCTTTCACTAGTTCTTTGAAAACTACACAACGAATGAACGATTCTAACAAAATCGTTATTGTAAAAACTCAAATGCAAACGCATGAAAATGCGAACGTATGATATACGTATTAATGCAAAAGAATTAAATATCGTAAGATATTAATTCTTAACTACCTAATCAAGAGATTTGCGTCTTAAGAGCAGGTAGGAAATTAACATTAAAGTGATTTGAGGGTAACAAAAGTACTACAAAACTAGTCAAAACACAAAGAGATTTTTTAAATCTTAATGTTTTCGATTTTAAAATGTATGAAAAACGAAGTTCGTAAGGACTTAGTAATATTACATTAAAAAATACCAAAAGGTATTTCATGACTACGCAAGTTATGTTTTTTATCGTGTTATCTGTAACTTCGAAAGAGGTAAAAGTGCACGTTTTAGATCAAGCAAATCAGAGCGCATGGTGGATGCCATGGCACCAGAAGTCTATGAAGGACGCGATAAGCTGCGAAAAGCTACGGGTAGCCGCAAATAGGCCCTGATCCGTAGATATCCGAATGGGGGAACCCACTTGAGTAACCTCAAGTATCATATACTGAATAAATAGGTATATGAAGATATACCCGGGGAACTGAAACATCTAAGTACCCGGAGGAAGAGAAAGAATAATCGATTCCCTAAGTAGCGGCGAGCGAAAGGGGAAGAGCCCAAACCATACCTTTTAGGTGTGGGGTTGTGGACAGTCCATAAACGGAGACGAAGCTTAACTGAACAGACCTGGAAAGGTCGGCCATAGAGGGTAATAGCCCTGTAAGTGAAAAGCAGAGTCTTTAGGATTGATCCAGAGTACCACGGGACACGTGAAACCCCGTGGGAAGCAGGGAGGACCACCTCCCAAGGCTAAATACTACTTGGTGACCGATAGCGTATAGTACCGTGAGGGAAAGGTGAAAAGAACCCCGGAAGGGGAGTGAAATAGAACCTGAAACCGTGTGCTTACAAACAGTCGGAGGACGTTAATGTCTGACGGCGTGCTTTTTGTAGAACGAGCCAGCGAGTTATGGTGCGTAGCGAGGTTAAGTACTTAAGGTACGGAGCCGTAGGGAAACCGAGTCTTAATAGGGCGAAAGTTATGTGCTATAGACCCGAAACCGGGTGACCTATCCATGGCCAGGATGAAGTTAAGGTAAAACTTAATGGAGGTCCGAACCGGTTGATGTTGAAAAATCATCGGATGAGCTGTGGATAGCGGAGAAATTCCAATCGAACCCGGAGATAGCTGGTTCTCCCCGAAATAGCTTTAGGGCTAGCCTCGGATGATGAGTAGTGGAGGTAGAGCACTGAATGAGCTAGGGGCCATCTAGGTTACTGAACTCTATCAAACTCCGAATGCCATATACTTTAATCCGGGAGTCAGACTGCGAGTGATAAGATCCGTAGTCAAAAGGGAAACAGCCCAGACCATCAGCTAAGGTCCCAAAGTGTAAGTTAAGTGGAAAAGGATGTGGGATTTCACAGACAACCAGGATGTTGGCTTAGAAGCAGCCACACATTTAAAGAGTGCGTAATAGCTCACTGGTCGAGAGGTCCTGCGCCGAAGATGTCCGGGGCTAAAACTTACCACCGAAGCTGTGGCATTGTATTAATACAATGGGTAGGGGAGCATCCTGTACGGGACGAAGCCGTATCGTAAGGAACGGTGGACAGTGCAGGAGAGAGAATGCTGGCATAAGTAGCGAGAAATGGGTGAGAATCCCATTCGTCGAAAACCCAAGGTTTCCTGAGGAAGGCTCGTCCGCTCAGGGTTAGTCGGGACCTAAGCCGAGGCCGAGAGGCGTAGGTGATGGACAATCGGTTGATATTCCGATACCAGCTTTATCTGTTTGAGAGAAGTGGGGACGCAGGAGGATAAGTCAAGCGCACGATTGGAAATGTGCGCCTAAGAGTCAAGTGAGAACCTTTAGGCAAATCCGGAGGTTCGTTAATCGCGAGACTTTATGGGGAGCGGTTTACTCCGCGAAGTGACTGATTTCACACTGTCAAGAAAAGCCACTATTGAGGATAAAGGTGCCCGTACCGTAAACCGACACAGGTGGGTGAGGAGAGAATCCTAAGACGATCGAGGAAACCCTTGTTAAGGAACTCGGCAAATTGACCCCGTAACTTCGGGAAAAGGGGTGCTCATGAAAGTGAGCCGCAGAGAATAGGTCCAGGCAACTGTTTAGCAAAAACACAGGTCTCTGCTAAGTCGTAAGACGATGTATAGGGGCTGACGCCTGCCCGGTGCTGGAAGGTTAAGGGGAAATGTTAAGGGGAGCTTGCTCCACCTGAAGCTTTGAACTTAAGCCCCAGTAAACGGCGGCCGTAACTATAACGGTCCTAAGGTAGCGAAATTCCTTGTCGGGTAAGTTCCGACCCGCACGAATGGCGTAATGATCTGGACACTGTCTCAACAAGGGACTCGGCGAAATTGTAGTACCGGTGAAGATGCCGGTTACCCGCGATTGGACGGAAAGACCCCGTAGAGCTTTACTGTAGCTTAGCATTGAATTTCGGTATTGTCTGTACAGGATAGGTGGGAGACTGCGAAGCAGGGGCGTTAGCTTCTGTGGAGTCAACCTTGGGATACCACCCTGACAGTACTGGGATTCTAACCGGTGGCCATGAAACTGGTCACGGGACATTGTTAGGTGGGCAGTTTGACTGGGGCGGTCGCCTCCAAAAAAGTAACGGAGGCGCCCAAAGGTTCCCTCAGTGCGGTTGGAAATCGCGCGTAGAGTGCAAAGGCAGAAGGGAGCCTGACTGCGACACAAACAAGTGGAGCAGGGACGAAAGTCGGGCTTAGTGATCCGGTGGTTCCTCGTGGGAGGGCCATCGCTCAACGGATAAAAGCTACCTCGGGGATAACAGGCTGATCTCCCCCAAGAGTCCACATCGACGGGGAGGTTTGGCACCTCGATGTCGGCTCGTCGCATCCTGGGGCTGAAGTAGGTCCCAAGGGTTTGGCTGTTCGCCAATTAAAGCGGTACGTGAGCTGGGTTTAAAACGTCGCAAGACAGTTTGGTCCCTATCTGATGTGGGCGTTGGATAATTGAAGGGAGCTGTCCCTAGTACGAGAGGACCGGGATGGACGCACCGCTAGTGTACCAGTTGTTCCGCCAGGGGCATCGCTGGGTAGCTATGTGCGGAAGGGATAACCGCTGAAAGCATCTAAGTGGGAAACCCGCCCTGAGATGAGTTATCCCGGGGACTTGATCCCCCTAAAGGGCCCTTGTAGACTACAAGGTTGATAGGCCGGGTGTGTAAGCGCAGCAATGCGTTCAGCTAACCGGTACTAATTGCCCGTGAGGCTTGACCACTATTCAACGGATGAAAGAAAAAACGAACGCACTACAGGATTGGTTGAGCGCATGAAGCGCTTCAAGCGATTCACGGTTTTCGGTGGCGATGGCGGAGAGGCAACACCCGTTCCCATCCCGAACACGGAAGTTAAGTTCTCCAGCGCCGATGGTACTGCGGGTTTCACCTGTGGGAGAGTAGGTCGCCGCCGGATTTATTTTAAAGCCCTTGCGCCTTCAACGGAGCAAGGGCTTTTTCTTGTTTTTAGCATCGAAATCAAAATATAAAACACCAAGGGGGCGTACAAGCCATGTCGGGCCACAACAAATGGAGCACCATCAAGCACAAAAAAGGCAAGGCCGACGCCGCTCGCGGTAAGATGTTCACCAAGATCACCCGTGAAATTATCACAGCGGCCAGAATCGGCGGAGGAGATCCAGGCGGGAACTCACGGCTAAGATCAGCCCTGGTCGATGCCCGCGCCGTCAATATGCCCAACGACAACATCCAGCGAGCCATCAAAAAGGGTACCGGAGATCTCGAGGGCGTATCCTACGAAGAATATATGTACGAAGGGTATGGTCCAAACGGGGTTGCCGTCCTCGTCAAGGTGCTGACCGATAACAAGAACCGGACGGTGGCCGATATTCGGCACACGTTCGGGAAATACAACGGGAACCTGGGCGAAACCGGCTGCGTCAACTGGATGTTCAGCAAGAAGGGCTCGATCAACATCTCGAAGGAAGCGATCGAAGAGGAAAAGCTGATCGAGATCGCGTTGGAACTGGGCGCGGACGATGTCGACAATGACCCCGAATCCCACGAATTTGAAGTCCGGTGTGAGCCGGAGGTGTTCGAGGACGTCAAGAAGAGTTTGGAAGACAAAGGGATCCCGTTGGGAACTTCAGAAATCGCCATGGTTCCGCAAACTACCGTCCACCTTGAAGGAAGGCCTGCGGAATCGATGCTTAAGATGATGGCGGCGCTTGACGAATCCGATGACGTGCAGAATGTCTGGGCCAACTTCGATATCCCCGACGAAGTGCTCGAGTCCTTCAACGGTTGACCGGTCAAGGGCGTATCATTATCGGGATAGACCCCGGGTCCAGGATAACCGGTTATGGGATCGTGAGGACGGGGCGGGGTGCGGCGATATCCTCGATCGCGTGGGGAGTCATCAAGACCGACACTACTTCCTCCTTTCCCGATCGGCTTTTTGAGATTCATGAAGCGCTTTCAAAGCTATTGTTGAAATATCAACCAGAAAAGGCTGTTATCGAAAAGGTATTTCTGGCCAAGAACCCCTCATCGGCTCTCAAGCTCGGGCAGGCGAGGGGGGCCGCGATCGTGACCTGCCGGATGCATAATGTTCTCGTATCGGAATTCAGCGCGAAAGAGATCAAGTCTGCCGCAACCGGGTATGGCGCTGCCTCAAAAGAACAGGTAGCCGGTATGATCGGCATGTTGCTCGGCATTCGGGAAAAGATCCCCGCTGATGCTTCCGACGCGCTGGCGATGGCCTATTGCGGGGCAACCACCACACCATTCAATAATCAGCTGGCTTAACGCTCACGCGGGTCCAATCGGCCAAGCGACTTCGTGATATCATGGCCAAACAATGATCAATCACCTCAGCGGAACGCTTTTCGAACGGGGCAGAGATTTCGTCGTAGTCGAGTGTGCGGGCATCGGGTTCAAGGTTTCCGTAACGACGACGACGATTGATTCGCTTCCCCCCGGGCAATCCGACGTCACAATACTGACCCACCTGCAGATGCGCGATGGGGGCGCCGATCTCTTCGGTTTCTTGACGGAAGACGAGAGGGCGCTTTTCTACGCTTTGACCGGAGTAGCCGGCGTCGGCCCGAAATCGGGCCTTGCCGTCCTTTCGTCTCTTGGGAAGAAAGGCGTCATTGATGGCGCCTTGAGAGGGGATCCCAAGCTGTTTGCCTCGGTTTCCGGCATCGGGAAAAAGCTTGCTCAACGTCTGGTCGCCGAACTTCCCGATCGCCTTAAAAAACTGGATAACCTTGAACCCGGCAACGAATCGGACCGGTCCGCCGTCTCAGCGGCTGGACTGAACGATGCGATAGAAGCCCTCGTTTCGCTTGGCTATCAAAGAAACGAAGCCCACAGTGCGGTCTCTCACGTTTGCAAATTGCATCCTGAAAATCTCGATCCCGACAAATTGGTCAGGGAAAGCCTGGCATATCTTTATGGAACCGCCCGGAAGACGGGGCGTTGATTTAGATGGTCTCCAGCAAAAAATCCAAAGCCACGGATGAGCGAATTGGAAGATCGCGTTATTGATCCCGAAGGGAATGGCGAGGACGATCTTCTGGAGCGTTCCTTAAGGCCGCAACACCTTCCTGATTTCATCGGGCAGGAACGCATCGTTTCCAACCTGAAGACCTTCATCTCGGCGGCCAGGACACGGGGAGACGCACTCGATCATGTCCTGTTGTCTGGCCCCCCCGGTCTAGGAAAGACCACTCTTGCCAACATCATCGCCAACGAAATGGGCGCCGGAATCCGAACCACTTCCGGACCAGCCATCGAAAGAAAAGGCGATATCGCCGCGCTCCTGACCGCCATCGAGCCGGGCGGCATCCTGTTTATCGATGAAATACACCGGTTGTCACGCGTGGTCGAGGAACTCTTGTATGCCGCGATGGAGGACTACTCCCTCGACATCATTCTCGGGCAGGGGCCGTCGGCCAAATCGATTCGCCTTGCGCTGCCCCACTTTACCCTGATAGGCGCTACCACACGGACGGGATTGCTTACCTCCCCCCTCCGGGATCGCTTCGGAGTCACGTTCCGACTCGAATATTACCGGGCGGAAGAACTGGTCCAAGTTCTAAAGAGATCGGCACAGGTTCTCTCGATCTTTATAGATGCGGCGGGGGCACAAGAGATCGCCCGCCGATCCAGGGGGACCCCGCGCATCGCAAATCGTCTGCTCCGGAGGGTCCGGGATTTCGCACAGGTGAAGGGCGATGGCGCCATCGACAAGGGGATCGCCGAAATGGCCCTCGCCGAGTTGGAGGTCGACCACGAGGGACTCGATGTCATGGACCGGAAGATCCTGGCGGTCATCCTCGAAAAATTTCAAGGCGGGCCTGTCGGAATCGAAACGATCTCGGCTGCCTGCAGCGAGGAAAGGGATACGATCGAGGACGTCTACGAGCCGTTCCTGATGCAGATGGGGTTTATCCAGCGCACCTCACGCGGGCGCGTCGCTACTTCCGCGGCGTGGCGTCACATGGGATTGACGCCTCCCGGGAATGCGATCCAGGAATCACTGCTTTGATTTACGGGGCCTCAAAAATTAACGGTCGAGGTTTTTGGGCTTTTGCCGCTGTCGCGTGGGCAATTGTCGCAATCCAGCTTTTCCCCTCCGCGGCCATCGCGGTGCCAGGGATCCCCGCCGTTGTCGATATCCACGGGCAAATCCGCCCCAGGGAAGCTCGCGTTTATTTTTCTCTGAAAAATGCCTTTTCCCCCGAAATGGTCGAGGCATTGAAAAGCGGCATCGAAATCTCCTTCAAGACCGATATCAAGATCGAAAAGGTTCGGCACGGGTGGTTCAACGAGACTGTCGGCGAGGTCGAACTTCTTCGAACGGTTCGGTTCGACGCCCTGTCCAGAGTCTACCGACTCGTTCGGGGCGGGAAGGAAGAGCTTTTCACCGACATATTCGACGCGTTGTCCGGCATGACGAAATATGAGGTGCCCGTTCCCGTGTCCTCCGACCCCGAACGCGGGAGGTACTACCGCGTTCGAATTCGGACGCACCTCGATCGTGTCGGCCTTTCCGATCCCCTTCGGTCCATCATCTTTTTTTCGTCGCTATGGGACGTCGAGACCGGATGGGCGCGCGGGTACCTGACCGTCCAATGAAAATGGACGATTCCGCGGATATCGTCGAAAAACCGACGGGAAACGATCCGGTCAAGCAGAGGCGGGAGCGGATCGCGATCGGGATCGTGGCCGCCGTCGTGCTTGTGTTGACGCTTCTAGAGGCGAACCTGGCGACCATCGGGAGCTCGGTCCGCTACTCGGGCAACATCATCATCTTTGCCCTGATCAATACCAACGTCATCCTCATCGTTCTCCTGATTTTCCTCGTCACACGAAACGTCTTCAAGATGATCCTGGATCGAAGGCGGAAAATCCTCGGGTCCAGGATCAGGACCCGGCTTGTCCTGATGTTCACGGCTTTCTCCCTGATCCCGACCACCCTCCTTTTCATCACTGCGACCAACATCACCACGACGAACATCCGGAGCTGGATCGGGGGGCGGGTAGGGGTCGCGCTGACCGATGCGCTCGAAATTGCCCGGAAAGGCCTCGACGGGGAAGCCCTGGTCATGTTGGACCAGGCCCGGATCCTGGCACCAGCGATCTCGGCGGCATTAGGGAACGATAACGGCGTACGCACGCTGGCTCCATGGCTTGGCGCCGACAACACGATATCGCTCGTTCTCCTGAAGGACGGACGCGTCCTCGGGCACGCGGGGCCGGTCGGCGGCCAGATCATCGAGGAGATTGCTTCCCGTCTCAAGGGCGAAACTCTCCCGGGACCAGGAAAGAACTCCCGAACTTTTATCGGGGATTCCTACGCCTCCGGGGCGATCGGCATCGGAGAAGGGCGCATTCTCGTCGCGATCAAAACGATTCCACCGGAACAGGCGCGACGGATTCGTTCGATTGCCGAGGCCTACGACGAATACCATCAAGTCAGGCTTCTGGACGACCCGATCCGGGCCAGCTACATTGCCATCCTGATCCTGATCACGTTGCTGATCATGTTTGCCGCAACCTGGATGGGCATCTATCTCGCCCGACAGATCACGGTTCCTGTGCAGTTGATGGCGGAGGGGACCAGGCGCGTCGCAGGCGGAGACCTCGATGTTCACCTGGATTACGTCTCCGACGATGAATTCGGCTATCTTGTCTCTTCGTTCAATCGGATGATCAGCGACCTCAAGGATATGAAGAAAAACCTCGAGGAGGCGCACAACTCCCTTTCGACGACCTACGACGAGCTAAAACGCCGCACACAATTCATCGAGACGATCCTGACGAACATCTCAACGGCGGTTGTCGTGCTCGATCGCTACGGCCGGATCGCCATGATCAATCGGGTTGCCGAAAAACTGCTGGGGGTGACGGACGGTTTCGCCGTCGGCAAACCTTACCGGGAAGTCCTGCTCGAAGAGCATTATGAGACCGTCCGGGTGTTGTCTCGCGAGATCGGGTCCGCCGGCACGCGGCAGATCGTTCGACAGGTCGAATTGCCCGTGGAAGGGAAACGGATCTCGCTTCGGATCAGCCTTACCAACCTCAAGGACGAGGACGGAGGGCACTTGGGAACCGTGGTGGCGTTCGACGATCTATCTCAGACCATGAAACTGCAGAAGGTGCTCGCATGGCGCGAAGTCGCCAGACGCATCGCCCACGAGATCAGGAATCCCCTGACGCCGATTCAGCTGTCTGCGGAGAGGCTGCAAAAACGATACGGCGCCTCCCATGCTGATGATCCGGCCTTCGGCGATTGTACGCAGACCATTCTCTCCGAAGTGGCGATCCTCAAGCTGTTGATGGAGGAATTCACCCGGTTTGCCCGGATGCCTGCACCTGCATTGACCGAAGGGAACCTCGGAGAGGAATTCAGGTCCACGATCGAGACGTTCAGGGACAAATATCCCGAGATCTCCTGGGACTATCGTTGCGAGAACGTCTCCAGCATCCTGTTCGATGCATTCCAGATGCGGAGGGCATTGACCAACCTGCTCGAGAATGCCGCTGCGGCACTTGGAGGTCATGGGCACGTCGTTGTCACTTGTGAAAGGACCCTCGAACTCGACTGGGTTCGCGTCTCAGTGGCAGATGATGGGCCTGGAGTGAATCCCCAGGATCGGGACCACCTTTTTGAGCCTTATTTTTCGAGGAAACCCGGGGGGACAGGGTTGGGACTCGCGATCGTCAGCGCAATCGCCAACGACCACGGGGGAACGGTCAGCGTTCGCAGCAACGAACCGGCGGGGGCTATATTCGAAATGGAATTTCCGGGACATCAGCGAGGCTGACAAACCATTGGCAGACCTCTCCCCGGAAGAACCGGTCCAGTTCGGGAAATACTCGGTCGTCCGAAAATTGTCTTCGGGCGGGATGGCCGAGGTGTTCCTGTGTCGCCTTCGATCCGACCACGGGTTCTCGAAAAAGGTTGCACTGAAGGTCGTTCATGAAGCCCTGACCGAGAACGAGTCTTTTCGCGCCATGTTCATCCGGGAGGCGCGCCTCGCATCCTCGTTGTCGCATCCCAACGTGGTCTCCGTCTTCGACTTCGGCCAGTCAAACGACCGATATTATCTCGTCATGGAATATGTGGACGGATTTCCCCTTTCCCTCGTCATAACCCAGTTGCGCGCCACCGGCCAGCATATTCCGTTATCCGTCTGGCGATTCTGGATGGAGGGCATCCTCTCGGGATTGGGCTATCTCCACGCACGCGGAATCATTCATCGAGATATATCCCCGTCGAACGTCCTGGTAACCCGCACCGGGACCGTCAAGCTCGCCGATTTCGGAATCTCGAGAAAATCAGGATCGGATGCCGACGGGAAAAGGATCCCCATAGACGGGAAGCTTGGTTACCTGTCACCTGAATCATTGGAAGGCCGGGGTGACGACCCTCGATCGGACCTGTTTTCCGCTGCCGTGGTCGGGGCCGAGATTCTCGCCAGCGAACCACTGTTTCGTCCTGAAAACATGGAAGAAGCCCGCGCATTGCTGGAACGATTCGATCTTGATCGGGTCGAGTTGCCTGCCGATGCGCATCCGCAAATCAGGGCGCTGATACGAAAGTCGCTTGCTTTCTCCCCGTCCGATCGTTTTCAAGACGGCGATTCGTTCATGATGGCGGTCGAGGCAGCAATTCCTTTCCGGGCCACGACGCGGGAAGTCGAAACCTTCTGGGGGGAACTATTTCCGGGTGAGGTGGGAGAAGCGACGCAACTCGACATCGAGGATTTTCCCCGATTCGAAGACCCGCCGGACCGGCACGCAGTTGTGCGCGAGATTGGCACGCCATACGGGGGCGGACTTCGCAAGGCTGCGGCCGGCCTCGTAGCGACCGTGATCATCGGAGCGGCGGGGGCCTATCTGACTCGGGGATATTCCGACAAGAGGTCAACGGAATCGATCTCCGATCCAAAAAACAAGGTTCCGCTGGAGCTCAAGGGATTGCGCAATTCCGAGGTGGGGAATGGGGGCAGGCTCGACCAGCCAATCGCAAGGTCGAAAGCGGGAAATCAGAAGCAGAATGCGGCCCAGGTGTTTGGCTTGGCCCCGGCCCTTTCCCCGGGACCTACCCCGGCATCCCCTTCAACCGGGCCTGTCGCGGGTCCGACCGGGGTATTATTGCCCGATGCCCCGGCGATCGGCACAACTTTGGCTGTCCCGGGTCGGGTTGGGGTGATTCCGGCGATCCAGGCGATTCCTTGGGCCAGGGTCTATGAAGGGGATCGTTTTCTTGGCGAAACCCCGATTCGGTCGATCGAATTCCCGGTGGGGGAGCACAGGCTACGCTTCGTCAATGAACCTCTGGGAGTCGACCGACAATACTTGCTGACGGTCGAAGAACGCGGGAACAAGAATGTCATCGTGTCCTTGGTCGGATCACGGTCGTCGGAATGATCCGTTTCTCTCGCGGCGGGCGAGACTCCGATAGTAACGGCTCTTCCGGTCATCTCGTCGCGCTTCTGCGATGCGAAGCGATAGCCGGATGGACCGCTCGTGATCGATTGATTTCCGTCGGGTCCCGGCTTCGGAAAGGGAGAGTCCCAAGACAAGGGACAAGCAAACCACCCCCAAGACGATCTTCGGAAGATAATTCATTCACCACCCCGCCATACCGCAAAGATTCAGGATCACAGGCGACAAGACGATCAGGAATACCGCGGGAAAGATGAACAGCACCAGCGGAAGCAACATCTTGACCGCGGCCTGCTGCGCCAGCATTTCAGCCCGATGCGCCTGTGACTCGAGGATGCGACCGGACAGCTCATTCAACCCCTGCGACAATCCGATCCCCAGCCGTTCCCCTTGCTCGATCAGGTTAAGAAATGCCCGATAGTCGTCGAGGGGAACCCTAACTCGCGATCCTTCGAACATCTCATGTTTTGGAACCCCTAGTTCCCGCCCTCGCAACATTTCCCGCAGTTCGCTCGCGCAGGAGCGAGGCGGCAGGGCACCCACGGTCTCCTGCATCGCCGATGAGGCTCCCATGCCGGATTCGATCAAAAGCGACATCAGGAAAGAAGCCAAGGGCAAGTCCTGCTGGAAAGTGGAGATGATCCCGGAAGACTCGCTTTTTAGGGAAATCAGGAGGGTAGATGCTCCGAAGAACAAACTGAGTGGAGCGATGGCAAGGAGATACCCGGGCGATCGGGGAGAATATGCGATCTGCGCGGTAGCGACACAAATGGACGCCACCTCGGCACAGAGCCAGCTTTTGACCGGGTCGACAAGCCGGATGCCGGGAATCGCGATCATGCCGGATACAATCATCTTGTTGGTGATTTCTTTGTGGATAATAACGTAGCGTTCCTTCAGGCGCCTCAAGGTCGGTCCGGCATCTAGCCGGGACCAGAACCACGCGAGAAAGCAGATCCCGGAAAAAAACAGGACCGCGATCAGGATCGGTTCTAGCGACTTCATGGTTTGACCGCCAGCATCTTTCGAATGAACACCCAGCCCAGGAACTGTAAAGTTGTCGCCAGGACAAGGATCGTTCGGCCAACGGGAGTGGTGGTGATCGCGCGCCAGAATCCGGGATCCATTTTCGTCAGGACAAGGAGAAAGATCGGAGGCAGCATGGTCAGCACCAACGCCTGGAGCCGGGCCTGGGCGGTCATGCTGCGCATCTTGTCTTGTTGCCGTTGTCGCGACCGCAGCACATTCCGGATCCTTTCCAGGAGGGTGGTCACATTCCCCCCGGAGGAAAGGGCGACTCGCATGGGGCGGGCGACCAACGTCATTTCAGGGGAAGGATTATTTCGCTCCCAGGCGAGAAAAGCCTCGGGAAGAGGCGTGCCGAGGCGATTCATGCGGGAAAGCCATGCAACATCTTCCCGGATACCGCGGGGAAGAAGCGGGATTGCATGGGATAGCGCCTCCGGAAAGCTGTGACCGGCCTTGATATATCCGGAGATCGTGTCCAACAAGGTCGGCAACTGGGAGACGACCTTTTGGCACCTTCGTCGACGGTAGCGGCGGACGGCCAACCCGGAAAGAAAAACGGGCAATGCGGAGGCAAGCAAGGACCACCAGATATTTTGCGCAACCCAAAACAAAACGGCGCCTGCGATGACCCCCAGGATCAGGAATACCAAGATGACCCGTCGGGTCGATAAATGCAGGAAGTCGTTTTTAAGATGGTTGGACCGTCGTTCGGCCACTTCCTCGATGCGCTCAACGGTATATGGATATAGTGTCGAGATTGAAAATACCGCGAGGGAAATTGCCCCCGCTCCGAAGAACACCCATTCGATCGGTCCCATCACCAACCTCCGTCGTCGCCGGATTCGATTTTTGATCGAATACCGGTTCGCAGGAGTGGGGGATCTTCGTCCCTTTTGCCTTTGGCGTCTCGCTGGAAGATATCCTGCAGGAGAATCTGGTTATCTCCTATACCGGCGATTTCGGTGATGGAGGTTATCGCCCTTTTGCCGTTTCCGAGACGTGAAACATGGACGATCAGTTCGATGGCCGAGGCGATCTGTTCCCGAATGGCGCGAATCGGGATATCGATTCCCCCGACAAGCACCATAGTCTCCAGGCGTCTGAGCATGTCTCGAGGCGTATTCGCATGCCCGGTCGTGATGGATCCGTCGTGGCCGGTGTTCATCGCCTGGAGCATGTCGAGCGCTTCGGCTCCCCGGCACTCCCCAACGATGATCCGGTCGGGCCGCATTCGAAGAGAGTTCCGGACGAGATCGCGTATGGTGACTTCGCCTTTCCCCTCGACGTTGGGCGGCCTCGACTCGAGGCGGACAACGTGGGGCTTGACCAGGCGGATTTCAGCCGCATCCTCGATCGTGATGACCCGCTCGGAATCCGGAATAAACTGGCTGAGGGCATTGAGCATGGTCGTCTTGCCGGATCCGGTTCCGCCCGAAATGATGATGTTCATCCGGCCCGTCACGGCGGATTCAAGGAACACCGCGGCCTCGTGAGACAGGGCGCCGATGGAAACAAGTTCAGGCATTGAGTAGGGTGTTGGACGGAATTTTCTGATCGTAAGACAGGGGCCGGACAGCGATACCGGCGGGATGATGGCGTTGACGCGGGACCCATCCGGGAGGCGCGCGTCGGCAAACGGGTTCGATTCGTCGAGTCGGCGATTCACCGATGTAATGATACGGTCGATCGCCGCTCGGAGAGAATTATCGCTCGAAAACTTGACGGTGGATTGCTGGATGATTCCGTTTTTTTCGAAATAGACAAGATCTTTGCCGACGACCATAACCTCGGATACGTCCGGGTCCCGCAAAAGGGGAGTGATTGGCCCATAAGAGAACATCTCGTCGATGATCACGGTTCGAACGAGAAACTGGTCGGACTCGGGAATACCCATTTCCTCCATTTCACGATCGAGAAAGCGGACAGCTATCTCGCGCCATCTTCCAGCATCGCCGTCGATATTCCCTGTGTTTCTCAAATCGAGATGTTCGATCGCCCGGGCGTGCAAGGTTGTGATCAAGTCTGGAATCATGATGGCCCCCTCAGTCGATCAATCGGTAGTTCAAGGATTCGTCCATGCTGGAGGACTTCTTTTCCCAATCCGACAACTTGTCACCTTCATGGATGGTTAGATCAGAGGGCGTGATGAAGATGGCCAGTTCGGTCTGGTTGTCCCGGAAGCTTCGGGATTTGAATAACTCGCCGAGGATCGGGATTTGGCCGAGCAACGGCACGCGCGCCACGTCCTTGGCTGTTTCGCTTTTTACGAGTCCGGAAAGCATGACAGTCGTGCCGGCCGGGGTTGAAAACACAGTCGTGACGCGACGCGTCAGGAAAGCGGGAACGTCGGAGGAGCCGCTTCCGTGATCGATCGTACTGATCTCGACGGTCACGTGCGTCGAGATTGAGTTGTCAGCCTTCAGAACAGGAGACAGCTTCAGGATGATGCCGTAGTTCTTCCATTCGACGGTTCGGGTCTTCGTAGTGATCAACACGATCGGTATCTCGCCCCCGGCAAGGAAATCGGCGGAGGATCCGCTTTCACAAACAAGGCGAGGATTGGCAAGGATGCGCGCCTTTCCGTCCGCCATGAGCATGTTCAGTCGCGTTTCGAATTGGGAGCCGACGGTAAACAGGCCACCGGGGCTATTGGCCCAGGAAGCGCTCGCCATGAGCGCATCCGGGAATCGAACTCCGATCTGGGTGGCCGCTCCCTTGCTGAGTTCGATGATTTTGAGGTCATAAGAGAGCAGACGCTTTCCGTCTTCTGGGAGGACGATGCCGGCAAGTACGCCCGGATGGCCTGCTGCATACGATTCGATCAGCTTTTTGTCCTCTGCCGTGGCGACATTTCCCTTGAAAAGGATCGTCTTTCCGGTTCGGTCGACCCGAATCCCGGGGAAATTCCTGGCGAATGCCTCTGCCTCGGACAAGTTGCTGCCCCCCGAGGAATAGATCTCGATCATTCGCTCGGTTTTCCCGTTCTTGTCCCATACGACGAGGTCTGTTTCCCCTTCCTTTTTCGCGACTACGAGAACCCCCTTTCCGCCCGGGAACGGACGGGCTTCGAGTAGTTCAGGATTGCCGACGGAGATCCGTGTAACTCCGACGTGATCGAACACTCTCTGGAAGCCAGCTTGGAGTCGGACGATTTCATCGCTGGAGAACGCAGTCTCCACGCCGCAAGTGATCAGGGCCAAAACAAAAGTCAGAATTCTTATGGTTAGGCCACTTCTCATTTTCCCCACGCGATCGGCACGCCGTTCGACTCGGGAATGCCCCCTTTCCAGACTTCAACCGCTTTTGGATGATTCCGCGATATCTTGCACACCGGGGCGGCCAGGTTGTCGTTCGGATTCCGGAGAAACCAGAGTAGCTTTCCATCGCGCGATCCGCCGGACAGGCGAGCACCCTCATCTCGGGTCACCGACAATGTGACGGTCGCGACCTCTTCCTGCTCGCGAGCCCCCGATCGGTTGTACTGGGGGTTGATTGCGAGCACTGGAATATCGCGAATCCATTCGTTTGACGGCTTGCAAAGGATATCGACGTGATCGCCGGTTCGAAGCAAACCGGCAAATGAAGCGGTGATGTCGGCTTCGAGCGTTATGGCCCTTTTGCCCCGTGAAATGGAGAGGGAGAAGCCCTCGGTTTCGAAAGGCTCGTCGACATCCGTCCAGAGGATCGGTTCACCTGGTTCGATCTCACCCTTGCTCTTTGCATTCAAGAGCAGGTTGAACTCGGAGGCGGGGATGTTTCTTTTTCCCGTACCGGAAACGGGGATCGACTTTCTTGCGATATTCGAGGCGGTAAAGGCGTCGCCATCATGAATTGGCTTGGCAGCCACCACGATATCAACCGGCCGTGCCTTGTCGATGAGATCGATCTTCGCCGCCTCGATGCGCGACCTGGCCATCATGATTGCCGCGGCAGTCAAGACCACCCCGGACAGGAGCGGCATCCATCTGGACCAGTCATTGGGCTTGTATCGCAATCGAGAGAAACGATCCGCGATCCTGGTCGATAAGGACAATTGTCTTTCCTCCTTTCGAAGTGCTTATGGCTACTCCGGTTTTTCGTTTGCTCCCGGCAGAAACGTACTTCCATTCTTTTTCCAGGAATAAACCTTCGGGGTGGAAGACCCGATTGATTCGCCCGATGCATATTTCCTTATCTCCGTCGGCGGATTCGAATCGGAGGGTT
Source organism: Candidatus Deferrimicrobiaceae bacterium (assembly GCA_036504035.1). Lineage (NCBI taxonomy): Bacteria > Candidatus Deferrimicrobiota > Candidatus Deferrimicrobia > Candidatus Deferrimicrobiales > Candidatus Deferrimicrobiaceae > Candidatus Deferrimicrobiaceae bacterium. The sequence goes on along the minus strand of DASXVV010000013.1, from coordinate 279,910 downwards.
CGTTGTCTTTTTAAAACGGATGGGAGACGGGTCATTCCGTGCTCCGCTGCACCGGATACCGTCCGATAGAGGAGAGAATCGGAACGGGCCATCCCGCGGGCTTGTTTCAGAAGCGAGATGTTGTCAGCCTTGTCAGGGACCCCCAGGAACAATCGGTCATCCAGCTGGATCGAATACCTTCCCTTCGTCAAAGGATGGAACCATTGGCCGCTTGCAGGACGGGCGGACCAGAATGTAAAACCAACGCATCCGATGATGAGTGCGCAGAGGAGGCGACGCATCAGAGTGCTCCGGAAACCGCGAGGGCGCTGACCACGGCTCGGACTTTTATCCCGGAGGCGGTTCCGGCGTCCCAGCAATCGCCGGATAATTCTGCATTCCGGCCAAGCTTTTGGGATTTGATCCCTAAATACGATCGGGTCCAGATGTCCCAATCTCGGTCGATCGAGACGGTAACTTTAGCCCGAGCCGCGAGGGTCGGTAACGGAGAAGGGAGAATCCTTGCTCCCGATCCTTCGGACGAATGGGACTCCAACCCTTTCTCCCCGGCCGGGAAAAGGTCGTTCCATCTCGTTGCCGACGATGTCTGCTTTCTTGCGACACGGAGCGTTTCCGCGTGGGATTCGGACTCCGCCATCGAAAGAACCGTCAAAGTGTTTCCGAAAGCATAGATCCCGATCAACATGACCGAAAGGAGCGGAAGCATCAGGGCGGTCTCCAGGAGGGCAAATCCGGTATTGGACCGACACCGTTTCATTCCGGTCGATCCTCTTTTTCAAAGAGCCGCGATTTCCAGGTCATCTGGGTGGCCCCCCCTCCGTAAGGCTGCGCATAGGAGACGTACGCATATCGGCGTCGACCGAAGGTCCCGATGAATGGGAGGTCGAGCCCTTCTTCGATCCGGTATCCACCGAAACGTACGAATTGACGGTCGGGGAAATCGTTTTCAGGGACCAGCAACCGAATCGGCTCAGGAGACCCCCCCAGGAGGCCGGCGAGGATCGGGTTCAGGATGGATTTAACCGCTTTCCCGAGACCGGAGTTCAGGATCGAGAGAATGGGGCCGAGGGCCTCGGACAATCCGATCGGTTCGCCTTTTTTCAGGTGGAGCTCAAGCGTGTCGGCTCCGTCATGCGGGCCACCTGGATTTGACGGAGACAACATCCCTGCGACGTTTAATTTAGAGGATAGGGATACGGTTTCCACGGCCACGAGGGAAGGGGTGATCTCCTTGACGCGATCGGCCCATTCGGAGAGCTCCCGTGCCCGATTCCAGAGGTTTCGGATGATCCCACGTGCGTAGTCGGAGTAGGTCGAGAAAAACGGCAGGCCGTAACCGGTCGCTGCGGCGAGAGCCGCCACCGCCCAGATTGCGCACACCCATCGGATGAGCCGGATGCATTGATAGACCCCCTCGTTGAGGGCCGCGATGAGGTTTAGGCTGCGCGATTCCCAGGTGGCCGCCGAAATGGCAACCGAGTCGATGGCATTGGCGGACGAGACCATCAATACTCCCTGGTGGGAAAGGTAAACGGCGGTATAGATCAGCGAAAGCAGGAGCACGACGGTCACCAGGAAGAGAGGAATCGCCTGCCCGTGTTCGCCTCGGGCGGCTGACGCAACTTGCCTGGAGAAGAACGAGATAGATCTCATTCGACTGTGACCATGCGGGAAGAATCGAGAATGAGAAAATATCGATCACCGAGGCGCACTTTCTTGCCAGGCACGATTCCGAAAAGGATGCGATTTGCCCAAGGGACGACCAGCTCTACCCAATGGGAAAGGGTGACCTGGTAAGCATCGCCGGCAAATACCGGCCCCTCGCCCCGTTTACCGGCCGAATTATAAAAATCCAGCGTCGTCATCGTAAGGTTGGTGTATGTTCCCCCGATGCGATTTCGACAAAGCGTGGACGCTTCGGCGAGCGCAGCCGCCTTGGCCTTTCGAAAATCATTGCGGGCCGACACGGCGAACTTCCTGGCGGCGAAATGCGCTGCGGTGTCGACCGCGCCCTTTCCCGACAACAGGAAAGCAAGCTGAACGATCGTAAACACCAGGATCAGGAAAACAGGACCGGCAATCAGGAACTCCACGATTGCACCCCCCTGGTTATTTGGAGCCCGCATAGTCGGAAAGTGATTTCTTGTTGGATTCTTTTTGCGCTTCGGAGGAAAGGGATTCGACCTTGGCCTGGGAGCTTCCGGACATCGCGGTGATGATGGTGGCGAACTGGTTACGGAGCTGGTTCCCGAAGATATTGACGATTCCGATGGCGGCGATCGCCACGAGTGCAACGATGATGATGTACTCGGTCAGCCCCTGACCATTGCGATTTTGAAGTCGGCTTTTTGTGGACATTTGCTGTGACTCCCTTCGGATTGGATAGCACCGAAAGGAGCAAGAGGCGTTCCGGGGGGGGAAGTACGGGGGCTGGGTCTGGAAAAGCCTGTTCCCATGGGGGGATAAGGAATGATGAGTCGGAGATGAATTCAGGGAGAGGACGAAAATGGACCGATAATCGGACTGATCGTCCGGAAATCAGTCCGGCCCGGGGGTCCGGATCGCGTACCGCTTGAGCTTTTCGAACAGGGTCGATTTGGCGATTCCCAAGGATCGGGCCGTTGCGGTTTTGTTCCACTGCTGGCGGATCAGCTCGGCCTGCAGGCTGCTCTTCTCGGACTGCTCCCAACGCGAAAGCGACGGATCGGCCGCCTCTCCCGGATCGATAGAACCCGAAGGAGCAAGAAAAGCGAAGTCTTCGGCCAGCAACGCGGTGTGCTCGGACATGACGACTGCCCTTTGGATGGCGTTGCGCAGCTCACGGACATTTCCGGGCCATTCCTGCAGCGACAGGAACGCGGCCGCGTCATCGGACAAGGAGGGGACCGGGCGTTTGTCGCTGGGGGACATCGATTCGAGAAAATGACGTGCGACCAGCGGCACATCCTCGCTGCGGTCCCGCAGCGGCGGGATGGTCAGCGTGATAGAGCCTACGCGGAAGTAAAGGTCATCACGAAAGGTTTTCAACCGAATCTCTTCCTTGAGATTCCGGTTCGTGGCTGCGAGGATCCGGACATCGGTGAGGATCGAATCGTTTCCGCCGACCCGTTTGAATTCCTTCTGTTCGAGAACCCGGAGCAACTTCGGCTGCAGGGAAAGGGGGAGCTCGCCGATCTCGTCGAGGAAGATGGTGCCGGAATCGGCGATCTCGAAGGCGCCCTTGCGTTGGGAGGTCGCTCCCGTGAAGGAGCCTTTCTCGTGTCCGAAAAGCTCGCTCTCGATCAGGTCGGCCGAGATCGCACCGCAGTTGACGACGACGAAGGGACGGCTGCTGCGGGAAGAAAGGTCGTGGATCCCCCGGGAAACGAGCTCTTTCCCGCAACCGGTTTCCCCTTCGACCAGGATCGGAAAATCGGATAGGGCCACCTTGCGGATGTTCTGTAGCAGGCGTTGCACACCGATGCTTTTCCCCACGATACCCAGGGGGTGAACGGAAGTTGGCGACGGTGCCGCCCGTTTGGGGCGGGCGAAAGGCGCGATAGCAGGCGAATATCCATTGACCAGAGTCGGGAGGGCTTCGGAACAGCGCGCGGCGTTGGTGTTGATGAAATGAATCTGGTAGGGACCGATCCGGAAGACCTGCCCGGACTCGAGCGGGATCTGGGTGATCCGGGCATTGTCCAGAAAGGTGCCGTTCCGGCTCGCGTCTGACAGGAAATATTGCTCGCCGACCCGGAAGATGCGGGCGTGCAGCCGGGAAACGGACGGATCCGGAAGCTGGAGGTCGGCTTCGGGACCGCGGCCGATCCTGACCTCCCGTACGCCGAGGCGAATTTCGACGGTCATGCCGCTGGAGATCGAGACGGAAAGCTTGGCCGGGTGCTCAGCCGGGATCATGTGGTCCTCCGCGAAACAGGATTTGGAGGGGAATCAGCAAGAGTGATGCCGCTTCATGACCCGGATCAGAATCAACGATCCGGCGAGTAGCCATGAGAAATCTGGCGATTCGGCGGATGCCGTGGCGGAACCGATCGAGCAGCCGCCGTGGGAGGAGCCGGACGCCGTCGGGGGCGTAAGAGGCGTTCCCGGGGCGACGAGCTGATAGGTGGCGACGGCGAGGAAACTGTTGTCGGTCCCGTCGTTGGACCGGACGCCGACGACGTAAGTCCCCGGCAAGTCGGGGATCAGGTTCGCATTGGCTCCGGAACCGACGATCGAGGCCACGCTACCGGAAGGTTTCGAAACGAGCATCCAGTTCCATGTGAGCGGGAGGCCGTCCGGATCGGACGAAACGGCCGAAAAGGGAACCGGGGTGGCGTTGTCGGACGAGGCCGGGCCGGAGATCGCCGGGGGCGTTGGAAGCCGGTTGGCGTGGATGGTCGCCGTTATCGTCGCGGGGGCGGTACCCGCGGGCACGGCTTGCGCTGCCGTCAGCGACACGCGGTAATCGCCCGGGATGTCGGGGGTAAACGCGGCCGACACGCCGGACCCGCCGAGCGTGGCTCCGGAGCCGGCGGGTTTGGAGAGCAGCGACCAATTGTATGCGAGCGCATTACCGAAGAAGGCCGCCGAACTGTTCGAGCCGTCGACCGTGACCGATGACAGCGTCGGAACGGATGAAGGAGCGGAAATGGCCGCGACGGTGGCGGTGATCGCCTTCAGGGCGTTCACTTTGCCGTACCCCCAGGCCGTGTTCGGGACGGTTCCGACGCCGTCGGATTCACGACGGATCCGCTCGCGCATCTGGGCGCCGGTCAGGGACGCGTTCGACTGCCAGATCAGGGCGGCGATCCCTGTGACGTGCGGCGTCGCCATGCTGGTGCCCGACATGATGGCGTAGTTGTCGTTGGACGTCACGATTTCGGACGGAAGGAAATTGGCATCGCGGGACCGTGCGGAATAGATGTTGGCGCCCGGGGCTGCGATATCCGGCTTCTGGCGGCCGTCGCGGGTGGGCCCGCTGCTGCTGAAAGCGGCGATGGATCCGACCGCACCCCAGTTGTCCGGGGTATTCCTGGTGACCCATGCCGCAACGGAGACTACGTTGTCCCCGTTGGCGGGCTCGATGATCTTCCCTTCGGTCGTAGCTGGAGAAAATCCCGCGCTGAAGGCGGAAGCCTGGTTGGGATCGATATCGATATAGCCGTCGATCACGCCGTTTCCCCCGGCGCGGGTTCGCGTCAAGGTGATGGACAAGGTGCCAAGCACGAGGGCGTTCGTCGGCGTGATCGTGATGTGGGTGGCGCCGTTGGGCACGGACGTGTCGACGCGGTTCGAAACGGCCAGGAATCCTGCCGAAATGGCGGTTTGACCGGAGAGAGTCGTCAGCGTGAACCCGGGACCGGTAACGGAAACCGTATATTCGTCGTATTCATTCTGCCGCCCCGGAAGGTTTGTCCCCGCTGCCCAAAGGTCGATTGGTTCCGGCCCGGGGGAACCTGTACTGGGCACCGGGACCATCACGGAAAAGGTCGTTGACCCGCCGAGCGTCGTAACCACGCCGTGGAAATGTTCCTTCAGGTCCCCTTCATTCCCGGCGGCGACAGCAAGGATACGCTTGCTTCCGGCAATACCTGTCGCGAAATTATTGACGGCGGATTCGAACAGGCTGGTCCCGTCGTGCGGACCTGTCGCCCCACCGAGACTCAAATTGACCGAAACCGGAGCATTACCCGCGGTCGTAAATATCTTGTCGAGACCGGCGAGGATATCGGTATCGAAGAAGCTTGTCTGGTAGAAGAGCATCCGGGCGCCGGGCGCCATGCCGGTGTAAGTCCCGCGCGAGGAAAAGCCGTTGCCAGCCGCGATTCCTGAAACGTGCGTCCCGTGCCCCCCCGAATCGATGCCGGCGGCGGAGGCTCCCGCAAAGCCGAACCAGGTGACCCGGGGCGACGACAGACTGCCATTGTCATAGAAGTCGCGATGCGATGCCGAGAGGCCCGTATCGACGATCCCGACCAAGGACCCGATGCCGGTGTAGGGGACTCCCTGCAGGCCAGCCCCGGTCCCGCTCTGGACGACGTCGGCCAGAACGGCGGGACGACTGAGGTCGAGCATCTTCCGAAGCTGCCTGGACGGTTCCATGTAGGTCACGGAAGGCCAGTTCGAGATATAGCGGACGACTTCTACCGGCATCCGGCCGACTATAAATCCTTGCGTGACCTCGACCGTTTCGGCTCCGAGATCGGCCATTTTCTTTGACAAGGAAGGATCGCCGGTCGTGCGGATCAACAGGGTGCGGGTGGGGGGGCCTGTGAACAACGAAAGAATCCCCTGCACACCGGGAATTCCCTTCGAGGTGTCTTCGATCGCCTGCATCAGGACGGGGTGGATCTTGCCCCGGAACGGGTCGACCGTGACGCCGGAGAGCGATGCAAGGCCGATCAGGGCGATCCCGCCCAATAAAAGAGATCTTTCGAATATCGCTTGGATCCGGATTCGCATACCGATGCCCTTCAGTTTTACATCACCCGAGTCTTGGATGCCGCTTCGTAATAAATGATTTCATCGATCGTCAGGAGCGCCGGCAGATCAAGCGTTGCCCCGCGGACGGTCCAGATGATGCCTGCGCGGGTGACGATGGCGAACCGGGCGGCGGTCAAAAGTCGTTCTTCACGAGCATCGGGCGGGGAGCGAAAGCGAATCAGCAGATCGATCGGATCCTTCTCGCGCCCCTCCTCGAATATTCGGATCAATCCGATCTCGAGCGTCGGATGGAGGCGTGCCAGCGACGCCTGACTCCCCAGGTAGCGGATCTTCTCGACGGCGGGTGATTCAATGAGACTCGATATCTCCCGGGCGGTCGCCACGATCAGCGCGGTCTTGCCGACGGTCTCGACCGGGGGAATCCCGGCGTCGGACAGCATCTCGGCCTGCTCCGGAAAGACCGGGGTCCGGAACCGGACGATAACCGCAAAGGGAAGGGGAGAATTGGCCAACAGGGCGTTCTTGAGTATCGGATCGCCGCGGTCGGTGAGCTGGCGTTCGAGTGACGGGGGCAGTTTCAGGAGCGTCGCGTCTCCCGGGCAACCGGAAACCGAAAATGCAAGCAACAGCAGCACTAGGAGCCCGGATGCTGCGCGTTTAACGCGGGAGAAGATATCCGACCCGGAGATTGGCATCGATCGCGCTGCTGCTTTCGTAGCGGCTCTTGTAATTGGCCGAGCGCACGACGACAGGCAGCGAACCTTCCTCGATCTTCTCGAGGAGGCGGACCAGCTCGAGGTAGCTGCGGTTTTCGATCTTGATGTCGAACGATTCTTCCTTGAAATATTCCCCATCCTTGACGCCGGTCGATTTGATGCTGAAAGCCGATTGGGGCAGGCCGGTTTCCTGAAGGCGAGCGGTGAGGCGCGACAACGGGGAATCCTGTGCGGCGCGGCCGGCCCTGACCTGGTCTTCCCTGATCCGGACACCGGCTTCCAGACGCCGGAGCTCGGGAATGGCGGCACGCAGCTCGGCCAGGTCTTTTTCGGCCTGGACTCGGACCCGCCCCTGAACCCGGATCTTGCCGACATCGGGGATGACGAGGAACGAGACGAGGAAAATCAGCGCCGCGGCCACTCCGCCCGCCGCCAGGATCTGCTGCTCTCGGTTAAGAGGCACGGCCGGGCTTCCTTTGCTCGATCAGGATCGCGAACGTGACGGTGTCGCCTTTGGCGCTGCCGCGGGATTCCTGGACGGTGACATCGTAGGATTTGCCGAACGCGGAAGAAATCGCGGTCCGGTAGACTTCGACGACGTTGCTGCCGGCAGCTTCGCCGGCCACACGGACCCGAGCGCCATCGACCGAGATTTCCTTGACCGAAAGCGACTTGTTGGCGGGCAGCGCGGCAGAGATCCGGCCCAGGAGGGGCGTGATGCGCGGAAGATCGAGACCAAGTTCATTGCGTTCCCGTTGCAGGGCGGCGATTTTCTCCCGAATCTGTGCGGTTTCCCGGACGACGACCTTGGCGGTTGGAACTGCAGCGCTGAATTCCGCCCGAAGCTGCTGTCGGACGGCAGCCACTTGCCGGGCCGCGGCCCAGCGGGCCGTTTCCAGCGCCACGAGCCCGGACAGGACGGCGATGGCGGAGGCGATAATCGCGATCCGGAGTCGCTTGCCAAGCCGATCGGCGCTCTCTTCGATGCCGGAGGGATTGTGCAGGGAAAAGCCGTGCATGATCTTGTCGGCAAAGGGAAAAAGCGCCGCTCCCCATGCGGTGACGGAAGGGTTCGTGAATTCGCCCGGCGGGATGATCCTGGACGCCGATGCGCCTGCGAGGCCGGCCGGCAGCGGACCTGCGATCAGGAGACGCTGTTCCTCCGAGCCCAGAAAGGACCGCACCTCGGTTTCGAGCAGATCGGGCGTATCGACGATCGAGGCAGGATAGAGACGAGTATGGCGAATCATCCCGTCGTCGGCGGACAGGCAGATCACTTCCGTTTCGAGTGAGACAAGGTTGAAGACGGGATCGGGCTGTGCGACGGAGGCGGCACACAGAAGGGATACCGGGTCGGTCACGACGGATTCGATCCGGAACCCGGCCTCGGAGAACAGGTCGACGAACCGGGTGACCGTGGAGCGACGAACGACAAATGCAATGTAGCGACCGCCCTGGGCTTCAGGAGAAGCGGACGAAAGCAGGTCCGAGACGATCTCCTCACCCTCGAACGGAAGGCTGCCTTCGATCTCGGCACCGTGGATGATGCGGGCGCTCTTGAGGTCGGGGACAGGCAGGTCGAGCATGCGGACGTGAAACTCGGACGGCGGCAGCGACAGCACGGCCGGGGGGAGGGATGGGGTCCCGAGGAACTCGCGGATCCGCTTCGAAAGCCCGTGGATGTCGTCGAGCGTGCCATAGGGTTCGGAGCAGGCGACTTCGCAGGTGCAGAGCGGTTTCCCCGCGAAGAGCGTCTTCTCCCAGCCGAATGCGGCCAGGCGGTCGCGGGAGATGGATATGCCGATTCGCTTCAAGATGCAGCTCTAGAAAAACCGGAATTCGCCGGCGGGCGAGAGCAGCGGGCCATAGATTCTTAGATTAACATTCTTGGCGTTTTTGGACACGAGGTTGAATATCGAGGCGACCTTTCCCTCGTAGGGATTACGGACCATAAGGAGAAACGTGATGGCGGAACGTGCAGGGGATCCGATATTGGTGATCTCCCCGGAGCCTTCGACCGGAGACCCCTCGTATTCGCCCCGAAGGGAAGAGACGTGGATGGCGTTCCCCAGCAATGTGTATTCCATCCGGGCGTTGCGGATCAGCGCTTCACGGACCGGTGAATCCGGGGCTGGGATCGGGAATTTGATGCTGGAGAATTGCGACTGTCCGCTTCCGGAGGCATGACCTGGCGAAGGCGTGCTCCAAGAAAATTCGGAACGCTCGATATTAAGGCCGAGACCGTTTCCGGGCAGGATTCCGGGCAGTTCGTCGGAGGCCAGGTTGGCGGCACTCAGACGGCCCCTGCCCAACGATGGGCCGGAAATCCGGGCATCGAGAAACCCGTTTCCCCGCGAGGCGCGGAGATGGATGGGGAGGCCGCGGAACAGCCAAAGAAGGTCGACCTTGATGTAGGCGTTGGACAGGGAGAACCCGTCGGGCATGGTCGGGATCATGAACGTCGCGTTGTCGAATTCGACGCCGATCGGGAACAGGAGCCGCGCGTCCTGCGCCTCGAGGCGAATCGCCTTTTTGGCGAGCCGCTGGGAAACCAGGCCGAGAATCGCCTCCTTCGGCAGCGTCAGGCAGAAGACCGCCAGGAAAACGGCCAGAAAAAGGAACGCCCCGGCCAGCGGGGGCGCCCACCGGCTCTGGATCAGGCGTTCAAGCGGCAACTCGGCCTCGTTTCCGGAGGATCGACCGTAATTTCAGGGCGGCAAGAGGAACACCCAGCATGAGGATTCCCGCCAGGGCATCCGGAAGAGTAGCCTGCCCTCCGGGGGCCGTCGAGCATCCCTTTTCCTTGAACAGGACAAACTCGTTGATCGTGGGCAAGCCCGTGACCATCAGGTTGCGGTTGGAGGCATTGGTGTTGTCGGTTCCGGACCAGAAGATGACGGCTTTTCCGCCGATGAACGAGAACGCGGCCTTGGAGTAGTCGTTATCGAGCGCATAAGACGCGGCATTGGAACCGTGGCCGATCGAAGTGGGGGGTGTCAGGAAACTGAAGTAGGGGTAAGACGTCGTCGTACCGACGGCCATGTAAATCGGTGCGGAATGCGGGTCGCCGTACCCGGTGAAGTGGATGCGATTCCCGAGGTCGAGGTGGGCTTCAGGCCGATAAAGATCGAAGGACGACGACAGAATCGCTTCGCCGGGGGGGGTCAGCAGGAAAAGGTTGTTCGTGCCGAGCAGGACCGCGTTGTTGTCCTGAGGGGCGGCGTCGGGGTTGAGCGTGACCCAGGCCAGGTTGCCTGCCCTCCCCGCGACGGACTCATCGACTGCCACGACGTAATAGACCTGGGTGGTCGGATTGGGGGACACGAGCATCTGGGGATGCGCCCAGTGGCCAATTCGATCGATGACGCCCGTGGCGCCGATCGCGGCGTTGTCGGGGTTGCCGCGGGAAGGGTCGACGAATTCCTTGACCATCGCGTAGTAGATCGAACTGGAATTGTCGAGCGTCGGACCTCCGGCGGCCCAGACGATATGGGAACGGTTCTGCGAGTCGAGCTTCAGGTTCGGGATCGGTTGCGCCCCGTTGCTGTCGGTGAAGGTCGAAAGCTGAAGCGGCGGGCGGACGACGGCATCGTTGTCGAGGGAGATGCGAGCGTACCAGACGTCGAAGAGGCCGCCGGCAGCACCGGATGCACGTTGGGAGAATGCGGCCCGGGCCGTGTTGTCGGCAGCAACGATTCCGAAAGAGATGTCCTGGACGTCACCTGCCGGGATTCCCTGGGCTTCGCGGACGGTCGTGGAAACAATGGCGTTATTGGACAGCGTCAGTTGGGCGATGAACAGTCGGACGTCGCCCGGAGGCGAGACGCTCTTCGCCTGAAACAGGATGACGACCCGATCGGCGCTCAGGAGCGCGATCTTCGGATGACGCACGTCGGTATAGCCGTTGTCGAGGATCGCGACGGAGGGGGTCACGACGAACCCAGCGGTCGTGCGGGTCAACAGGTTGCTCGTGAAATCGCTCGCCCCGTTGATCGAGGCGTAGTAAAGGCTGAAGGCGCCGGGTGTTCCCGAAGGCCCGATGAAGGCCACATGGACCGTGGTTCCGTTCGCCACGCTGGAGGGTTGGTCGAAGACGCCGCCGGTCGAATTGACAGGAACGGAAAATTCCGCGAGGCAGGCGGCGGTCGTCAGCGCGAGGATCGCGAAGGCCAGTGCAAACGCACGAATCGTACGGAACATGCTTCCCCCTTGGGGTGTGATGGTCGAGGATGGCTCATTCGAGCCGAAGATAGCGCCATTGTATCGCATTTCCCGTCCTTGTCCCGATCGCTTCGAACGTCCGGCGGATCCCGTTGACCTCCCCTTCGGACCGCACCAGGAAAGTACTCGACCTGACGTCGAGCAGGGCGGTGATTTGCGTGCTCCGGAATAGGTTCCCGAGTGCGGGGCTCGCCTTTTCGGTATCGGCCTTCAGGGAGGATGGGTCCCCCAGGCGGAAAGGCGTGTCGCGGCGGTACTGGATGAGACGGTCGGCCATGACGGCGTCCAAAGTGCCACCGTTGCGTTCATCCTCGTCGGCCGAGAGCGACATGAGGATCTCCTTCGGGGCGGTGTTGAGGTTGATGCGGCTCCCCTGCGCCGAGACGCAGACGAAGGGCTCCAGCTTCCGGTAGACTTCGGGGGTGACCCCGCGAACGAGTCGCAACTCTTCCACCGTATCGAACAAGTCGTTTTTGGCCTTGTAGGGGTTTTTCAGAGATTGGTAATAGCTGCTTTCAGCGCCTCCGGCTCGCGTCGAATCGTCGGCGTCCAGCCAATCGACGATGGAATCGGCGATCGTCGGGTCGAGGGCCAGATTTTCGAGAAGCTTCCTGAAAACCGCAACCTGTTTATCCTGAGCCCCGACAGTCCCTTTGGGGCCGATGAGGTCGTTCAGGTTGATCTTGCGTTCCTGGTCCACGATGGTGACCGTCACGAGCCCGGGGCCCAGGTCGATGGGCGGTGAGGCCCGCGACCATATCTCGTCGAGCGTATCGAAGGAATTGTTCCTTGCGTCTTCTCGCAGCGCGATGATCGCTGCCTGGGTGCCGGCCTCCGCCAAAAGGGAGGCACGGATCGAATCGCGGGCGAACGCGCTGCTTTGGGCGGAGCGCATCGAGACCCGGAAAATCTCGAACACGATCGTCACGATCAGCACCAGCGTCAGGAGCGTGATGAGCAGCGCGATCCCGGAGCGGGAGCGCAATCGTCGACCAGCACTCATGGTTTCGTCCTGTTTCCGGAGAACAGGGCCTGGGATTCGCGACCGGAAAGCGCCAGCGGGACCTCGCGGCGGAGCGATTCCCCGTTTTCGTCGATGAGCGTGACGGCGATCCTTTTCGGGAGCAAGCCTTTCTTCTCGGAGGAAGACCAATCCTTTTGCCATGTCGTCCCGTCGAAAAGCTCGAACCGGACTCCCTTGATCCGGCGGGCGATGCGCGACTCGCGCGTGGGCAGGCGGTTTTCGATCAAAGCAAGGTCGGATTGCTCTCGGTAGAGGTCGAGGTAGCCGGCCTCTACCGCGACTTTCGGGTAATAGCGGATTTTGACGAGGCCGCTCGACAAGCGATCGTCGGATTCGGACGCGGGCGAGAAAGCCATCAGTGTCAGCGCGCCTCCGGGCTGGCCTGAAAATGTGTCTTCATGCGCCATCATCTGCGTGTCCGGTAGCGAAACAGAAGAAACGGCTCCGGCGAAATCTCCGCCGATGCGGTCGAGCGCCATTGCGAGCTGCCTGGACTTGGAATAACGCTCTGAAAGAAGTTCACGCGTCCGTGCGGCGCCGGTGAAGGCGGCGAGCAGCAAAACGAGAAGGGCGGAAAAGATCGCCAGCGCCATGAGGATCTCGATAAGGGTGAAGCCGCGGAGGTCTCGGAAAAAGCGTTTCATCGGACCGCTAGCCCCGAAAGGAGGATCCGCTCGTCCGTGCCGTTTTCGGTCCAGACCACCGTGAGATGGACCTCGCGGGCATCTTCGTGGAGCGCCTGGGTGACGTTCAGCTGCCAACGATAGCGGTCGTCGGGAGCGTCGAACTTCCCCTCCGATTCTCCCGTCCCGGGGAATGTCGTCAGCGATTTCCGGATCTCGGCCTCCCCGAGGAGCGTGGCCTTGAGCCAGCCTTCGGAACGCGCCTGCATGGCAATCCCGTCGGAGGAGATCCGGAATGCGACGACGAGGGTTCCTGACAGGATCGCCAGCGCCACGAGGATCTCGAGCAGCGTGAACCCTTTCCTGTTACGCATCTTTCTGGAGGTTCCCTTCGATGACGTCGACGGATCCGGTGACGGGGTCCAGGTGGAGCGTCCAGGCAATAGGCGCCGCATTGCTCGCATCCTTGAGGCGGATCAGGAGGTCGGCCAGTCGACCGCCCGGCAGGTACCGGACTTCGGAGACGGCATCCAGACGCCGGTCGTCGCCTTCGATGGTGATGCCCGTGATCGTGACGTTGTTGCCGAAGTCGTGGCGGTCTTCCGGCGAATCATGAAGGCTGCTCGGGGAATAGAAGCGGTAGCTGGAGGATCCCGGATCGATCTGAAGGCGCCACTCCTTTTTCTCGAACAGCGCCCCGTCGAATGCCGCCTCGGAATTGGCCGAAAACTTTCGGATCGCCGCCTCGCGGCTGTCTCCGCCGATTGCGGCAAGCCGGGGGGCGGCGATCCAGAGGATCAGTCCCAGGAGGAACAGGACGATCGAAAGCTCGACCAGCGTGAAGCCGGCCGGGCGGCGGCTATTTCTTGACATCCCAGGAATTGATGTCGGCATCCTCGTTCTCGCCCCCAGGAACGCCATCGGCCCCGTAGGACGTGATGTCGAATTCGCCGTGCGTTCCCGGAGAGACGTAAATGTAATCGTTGTTCCACGGATCCTTGGGGACGCGGTCGAGGTATCCACCCTTGCGGAAGTTTTTCGGGATGCGGCCGGCTTCCGGGATCGTGACCAGCGCCTGCAGCCCCTGGTCGGTAGTGGGATAGAAGCCGTTGTCGAGCTTGAACAGCTCGAGCGCCTGCTCGAGGTTCTTCATCTGAACCGCCGACTGGGTTCGCTTGGCCTCCTCGGTGCGGCCGATCAGCTTGGGCACGACGAGTGCGGCGAGCAGCCCGAGGATGACGACGACGACCATGATCTCGATCAGCGTAAAACCGCGGCGGTCGCGGAAACGGGTTTCGTGCGTTTTCATTCGGGTAGTCCTCCTCAACGGACGATGTTTGAGATTTCGAGAAGCGGAAGCAGGATGGCGATGACGATGAAGCCCACCGTGAGCCCCATCGCCAGGATGATAGCGGGTTCGAGAAGCGAGAGCAGGCGGGTCATTCGGGCATCGAGCTCGCCATCGAGCGAGTCGCTCATTTTCTCGAGGATGAAATCGAGTTTTCCGCTTTCCTCGCCTACCGAGACCATCTGGATGAGCGTTTCGGGGATTTCGCCGAAGGTCTTCAGCGCCTCGGACAGCGAGAAGCCTTCGACGACGCGTGTAGCGGCGGATTCGATGTGCGTGGACATCACGGCATTCCCGACGACCGGCGCCACGATCCGGAGTGCCCGATCGACAGGGATCCCCCCCGCGATCAGGGTGGAGAGGGTGCGGGAAAAACGGGACAGGGCGGCGAGATGGTTGATCCGGCCGAAGAGCGGGAGCCGGAGCAGCAGACCATCCCGGACGAGGCGGCCCGGGGGCGTCGCCACATAGCGCCGGAAGACCGCGACCGCCAGGAAGATGACGATCAGGATGGCCCACCAGGCGGAGGAGAGGACGCCGGTCACTGCGAGCAGCATCTTAGTGGGAAGGGGAAGCGCCGCGCCCAGGTGCGAGAAGATGCCGACGATCTTCGGGACGACGAAGGTCAAGAGGAACGAGACCACGAGAACCCCGACGACTCCCATCAGGATGGGATACGCCAGCGCGGAACGGACGCGGCTGCGGGTGCGCGCCTGGAGCTCGAGGTGGTCGGCCAGCCTCGAAAGGGCGAGCGGGAGATGCCCGCTTTCCTCGCCTGCCCGGACCATGCTGACGTAGATCTCGGGAAATACGGCGGGGTGCGTTTCTATCGCGCGGGCGAACGGCATGCCGGCCCGGACGGCTTCCTGGATGTCGATGAGCACCCCGCGGAAGCCGGGATCCTCGACCTGGCCGCAAAGGGACTGGAGGGCCTTGACGATCGGGACGCCGGCATCGATCAAAGTGGCGATCTGACGCGTTGCCAGCGGGAGGATGTCCTGGCGCGACAGGAGGCCTGCGCCGGAAAAGAAGGAGCGGGACGGCTTTTTTTCATCGAGTTCGAGGGGGAAGACGCCGTCGGTGTGCAGCTTTCGACGTGCCGCGGCCACGGAATCGGCATCGATTTCGCCGGACAGCTTGGTCCCGTCGCGGCCGACGCCTTTGTAATGGAAGGTGGCCACGACGATTTTATTGTTCCTGGGTCACGCGCAATACCTCTTCGACCGAGGTACGCCCGGACATAACTTTTTCGGCGCCTGCGGCAAGGATGGTTCGCATCCCCCGGGAAACGGCGAAGTTGCGGATCCCGTCGGCATCGGAACGGGTCAATACAAGGTTCCGGACCGGATCATCGGCGATCAGGATCTCGAACAGGCCGATCCGGCCGGTGTACCCCGAGCCCAGGCAGGCGTCGCAGCCGACGGGCGCGCGGAACTCTCCGGTCGGCGATCCGGAAAGCCCCAGCTTGCTCCATTCCGCCGGTGTAGGCGAATAGGGCTTGCTGCATTGCGGGCAAAGGCGTCGAACCAGTCTTTGGGCGATGACGGCGGAAAGGGAGGAGGCGACCAGGAACGGCTCGATGCCCATGTCGACCAGGCGTGTGACGGCGCTGGCGGAATCATTGGTGTGGAGCGTCGACAGCACCAGATGGCCGGTCAGGGATGCCTGGATGGCGATCTCGGCGGTTTCGGCATCGCGGATCTCGCCGACCATGATGACATCGGGGTCCTGGCGAAGGATCGACCGAAGTCCGTTGGCGAATGTGAGCTGGATCTTGGGATTGACCTGGATCTGGCCGATCCCCTGGATCTGGTACTCGACGGGGTCCTCGATGGTGATGATGTTGCGCGTCGCGGAATCGAGACGCCGGAGAACGCCGTAGAGCGTGGTCGTCTTGCCCGACCCCGTGGGGCCGGTGACGAGGATGATGCCGTTGGCCCGCGTCAAGAGCTTCGAGACCTTCTGCATGTCGGAAGGGTCGAGGCCGACGTCTTCGAGCCCGAGGACGAGATTGCTCCGGTCGAGAAGGCGGAGCACCGCCCGCTCGCCGAAGGAAGTCGGGACGATCGAGGCGCGGATGTCGATTTCTTTCCCGCCGAGGCGAATCTTGATGCGACCGTCCTGCGGAAGCCGGCGTTCGGCGATGTCCATCCCGGCGATGACCTTGATGCGGGAAACGACCGGCGCGTGCCACTTGCGGGGGGCGGTGACCATCGTGCGAAGGATGCCGTCGACCCGGTTGCGGACCAGCAGCTCCCGGTCGTAGGGCTCGACGTGGATGTCGCTGGAGCGCTCGCGGATAGCACGGAACAGCAGGGAATTGACGAAGCGGATGACCGGCGCCTCGTCGGGAGACTCGAGCAGGTCCTTGGTTTCCTCGATGGTGGATTCGACGTTGAGGTCCCAATCGCCCGTGAGGCCGTCGGAGATCTCCTGCCCGGGGGTCTGGATCTTTTCGTAGGTGCCGTCGATTTGCGCCAGCACTTCGTCGGCAGATTCGGGGGCCGGGACGACCTCGATCGGCCCGGCGAGGAAGCGGAATTCGTCGATCGCCTCGGTCGCCTCGGGTTTGCCTGTCACCAGGAAGAGCGTCCCGGCGGCGTCGCGACAGGGGAGCAGCAGGTATTTACGGGCGTAGGCGATCGGCAGCCGCGCCAGGAGGTCCGCCTCGGGCGTGACTTTCGAAAGGTCGAATAGATGCGCCGGGCCGGGAGATGGCGTCACTTGGGCGCAGACCCCTTCTTGTCGGGAATGATCCGCTCGACCTCGTCCTTGTTCTGGTCGATGAACTTGTCCATGGCCTTCTGCTTGTCGGCGGCGATCGAGGCCATGTCCGCCGGGTTTTTGATGATCTTCGGCGTCAGGAAGATGAGCATGTTCGTTTTGCTCCGGGAGACCGAATTGTATTTGAAAAGATAGCCGAGCAGCGGGATGTCGCCGAGCAGGGGGACCTGTTTCTTGACCGTGCTGATCGTCTCCTGCATCATCCCGCCGAGCACGACCGTGTCGCCGCTGCGGACGATGACGCTGGTCTTGGCGGACCGTTTCGTGGTGGTCGGGCCGACCTGGTTGACGTTGAGGACCGAATCGCCCTTGACGGCCGATGACTCCTGATAGATGTCGAGGTTGACGAAATCGCTTTCGTGGATGTGGGGCGTGAGCCGAAGCGTGATGCCGACATCCTTGCGTTCGATGGTGTTGGCCACATTGGTGGACAAATTTGATGAGTTGGCGGTGTTGGTCAGGTTGCTGGTGATGAACGGGACGTTCTCGCCCACGATGATCTCGGCTTCCTTGTTGTCGAGCGTCAGGAGGTGGGGGGAGGACAGGATGTTCACGTTCGTGTTGGTTTGCGCGGCGCGGAGGATGGCCGTGATGGCCGGGATCTTGCTGCCGTCGGGGAGGGTGACGTTGCCGGCGATGCCGCCTGCGATGAGGCCGCTGCCGGAAAACATCAGCGGATTGCCTCCGGCCAGCGCCGTGAAAAGGCTGTTGACGTTGCCGGCGAAGTCGAAGTTGGTCCCGGAGATCACCGCGCCGTTGTTGCCGCCGGTCTGGATCGCCGCACGGTACTCGATTCCGAGGTCGCGCGCCTTGTCGAGCGAGATCTCCATGATCAGGCCTTCGACGTAGACCTGGCGGCGGCGGATGTCGAGCTTCTTGATGACCTCGACAAGCGTCTGGTAGTCGTTGACGGAGGCGATGATGATGAGTGAATTGGTGGACTTGTCGGCCGTGATCTTGACCCCGCCCTCGAGCTCGGCGGTGATGACGCTCTTGATCGTGGCAGGCGCCTGGGCCGTTGCGACAGGGGCGGCGCCGGCCTTCTTGTCGGCCAGGTTCGAGAGCACCTTGGCCATCTCTTCGGCATCGGCGTTCTCGAGGTAGTAGACGTTGATCTTGCCCGTGTTTTCGGGGGAAGGGATGTCGAGCTTTGCGACCAGGTCTTCGATCTCGGGCATCTGGTCCTTGCCGGCAAGGATGAGGATGCTGTTGGTTCTTGGATCGGGAATGACCTTGATGCCGCCGGTATGTCCCCCCTTGCCGGTCCGGGGACGGCGGGCGCGGGCCCCGGCTCCGGGTTGTACGGCTGCACCGGCGGCGGAATCCTGATAGATCGATTCGAGCGTCTTCCCGATCTCGACGCAGGAAGCGTTCTTGAGGGAAATGATGCGCAGGATGCTGGTTGCGCCCTCGGCGTCGATCTCGGAGATGATCCGGACGATCCGGTCGACGTTCGCCCGCGAATCGATGAGAATCAGCGTGTTCGAAGTCGTAAACGAGGTGATCAGGCCGTCTTTCGACATCAGCGGGGCCAGTAACTGGACGATCTCCGGAGAATCGACATACTGGAGCGGGATCAGGCGTGTCACGAATTCGGAGACGGATGTGCCGTCGGGATCTTTCGCGTAGGGCAGGTTTTCCTGCTTGGCGGTGCTGAGCGGGACGATCTTGATGGCGTTCCCCTGCTCGATCGTCGTAAACCCCTTGACCTGGAGGACGGAGATGAACACGTCGTAGGCCTCGTCGAGGGTGACCTTCCGGGGGGAGATGATCGTGATCTTGCCGGTGACCCGCTCGTCGAAAATGAAGTTCTTCTTGGTCTGCTCGCTCATGAACTTGATCAGGACGGGCAGATCGACGTCGGTGAAATCCATCGACAGGAAGATGTTGGATCGGGGGAGGGCTTTCCTGGATGAGGCTGCCGCCTTTGGTTGGGCAGTTGTCGGCGTCTCACCGTTTCCTCCGGTAACCGGCTTGGCCGTATTGTCGGGAACTGCGATCGGTTTTGCGTTGTTGTCGGCTGGAGCGTCCGCGGGGGGCGTCGCGGTATTGTCCGCGGCCGGAGTTGCCGTTGGCGCGTTGCCAAGGGTTGAAGACGGTTCGGCCTGTGCGAGCCTTCCGGCCGACGCGGATGATCCCGTCGAGGCGGGCTGGAAATATGCCAGGGTCGGGAGGTTGACCGTGCGGCCCGGAACGAGATGGTCGATGCTCTTCAGGTCGGGATTGATCGCCTTGACCGCCCCGAAGTATCTGGGCATCTCTCTCTCGGAGACGCCCCGCGCCCGGAGGATGCGAACGAGCGATTCACCCTTTGCGACGACGTGGGTGTCGGGGTGCTCCTCGAGCGCAAGCGCATCGCCTGTGACCGGGAGCAATGCCAGCGCGGCGAGCAGGATCAGGATTTTCTTCATCGAGGGGCTCCAGGTCATCTTATTTCGTAGGTGAGCGTCGTCTTCTGACCCTGCCGGAGGACATTGACGGAAACACGCTTTTCGTCTTTCAGGTTCTGGAAAATGGTGAACATGCGTTCGGGGCTGGTCAGTTCGATGTTGTTGACCGCCTGGATGACGTCGCCGCCCACGAATCCCATCTTTTCGAAGGCGGTCCCCGGCCGGATGGCGGCGAGCCGGTATCCGGAATTCTTGTTCCCCTCGAAATAGGGGATCAGCCGGACCTGGGTCATGAACTGGTTGAAGTTTCCGGTGAGCTGGGTCAGGCTCGCCTCGTCCATGGAATAGGTATTTTCGCCGATCTTGTTGACCCGGAGGTCGGTACCGCCGGAAGCAGCCGGGGGCGTGCCGCCGGCGATGGCCGGGCCCGCCGCGCCACCGGGCGCCGCGGGAGGCGCCGCGATTCGGACCTTGGAGCCGACGGGCAGCAGCTCGAGCTTCTCGCGCACCTTTCCCCGGAGCAACCACGCCGCGTCGCGGTCGATCCGGACGAGCGTCACGCCGGGCTCGACGACCTGCTTCAAGTGGAAGAGGCGCGGTTCCTTCATCCCCTCGGCCCAGAGGATGGCACGGGATGCGTCGGGGTTCGAGGAGGCGATCGTCCCGATCAGCGCGTAGACGATCTTGGGAGTGTCCTTGGCTTCGGTTGCAGGGCCTGCCTTGACCGGGACGCCCATCCCGGCGGAAGGGGAGAAGACGTTGGTCCATTTATCGGGCGGTGCGACGGCCTCGACCCGCTCGGACACGGTCGCGGACCGGGAGATCCCGCCTCGCGGCGGGACGTAGAGGCGGGCGGAAAGGTATCGAGTGACCGACAAGGCTGCCCCCGTCGCGGTGACGAGCAGGGCCAGGCCGACAACGCTATAAAATACGGATCGTTGCATCCACGCTCCGGGAAGAGATCGGTGAAACTACATTGTATCCGTTTTGCCGCCCGCAGTCATCCGATGGGTCTTGACAGGATACCCCGCTTCAACCATGGTTTCAGTATGCACAGGCCACTGTCCGGTTTCGTGACCAACCTGAAATTACGCTGGAAGATGATGGCCATGGTCATGCCGCTGGTGATCATCCCCATCCTTGTGGTTGGCGGCGTCGTCGGCAGCATCGCGACCCAGCAGGCAAACCTGGGGATCACCCAGACGAGCAAGGACGACCTGCAGCACATGGCCAGCTTCACCCTCGACCTGATCAATTCCCATTACCAGCAGTTCCAGGTCTACAAGCAGGACAAGCAGGGCAGCTTCAACAAGGAGCTCGCCACTCTTGTCAACCTCTCGCGAAACCTGGTCCAGGCCGAGGAGAACCAGTCACGGAGTGGTCAGGTAAGCCCGGCCGCCGCCAGGGAAGAGGCGCGGAAAGCGTTGACCCGGGTCAACGTCGGCGAATCCGGTTACATCTATGCCATGACCAGCAAGGGAAAGCTCGTGGCGCATATCGCCCGGGAAGGGCAGAACGTCATCAACGAGAAAGACGAAAACGGCCGCCACTTCATCCGCGAGATGTGCGAGAAGGCGCTGCTTTCGAAGCCCGGGGAGATCCTCTACACCACCTATCCCTGGCGGAACGCCATGCTGGGCGACAAGTTCCCGCGGAAAAAGGTGGTCGCCTACACCTATTTCCGGGAATGGGACTGGATCATCGCGGCGGGCGGATACGTCGAAGAGACTTACGAGGACGCGGCCTTCGAACGACGTTCATTCGAGGAGCTCCGGGAAAAGATCAAAAAGAAGAAAGTCGGCGACACCGGTTACATCTATTGTATGAACACGAAGGGGGACCTGGTCGTCCACCCGAACGCGGAAGGCCAGAATATCTACCGGTCCAGAGACCTCGACGGGAACGAGTTCATCCGGGAGATGTGCACGAAAAAAAGCGGGTGGATCCGCTATCCATGGAAGAACATCAGCGACCGCAAGCCGCGCATGAAGATCGTCCGCTACGAATATTTCGAGCCCTGGGGCTGGATCGTGGCGGTCGGCTCCTACGAGGACGAGTTCTACCGGGAGGCGAACAAGATTTCCGGGCGGATCCTCGGAACCATGGTCCTGCTGGTGATCCTCTCGGCGCTCGTCTCCGCCTTCCTGGTCAATTACGCGTCGAAGGTGTTCACGGATCCCATACGACACATGATGGATGTCATTCGCAAGGTCAAGCAGGGAAGGCTCGAGGAACGGATGAATGTCGACACCAACGACGAACTGGGCGAGCTCGCGTCGGCCTTCAACCGGATGACGGCCATCATCCGCCAGAATCGCGAGATGGAGGCGAACCTCGCGCAGCAGGGGAAGATGGCGTCGCTCGGCGTTCTCTCCTCCGGGGTGGCGCACGAGATCAACAACCCGCTCGGGGTCATCCTCGGATTCGCCAGCCACATCGAGGGGAAACTTTCGCCCGACGACCCCAATTACAGATACATCAGCGAGATCAAGCGGGAGAGCAAGCGCTGCAAGAAGATCGTCCAGAACCTGCTCAGCTTTGCGCGAACGCCCAAGCCCGCCCCCGAGGAAGTCGACATCAACGACCTGCTCGACCAGATCGTCGACTTCGCGTCCAACCATACCGACATGCACCACGCGAAGGTCGTGAAGGAGTTCGCGCCCGGCCTCCCGACGATCATGGCGGACGGCGACCAGTTGCGGCAGGTGGCGATCAACCTCATCCTGAATGCCGGGGCCGCACTGCCGGCGGGGGGGAAGCTGGTCGTGAAGACGTATCTGGACGAAGAGGGATACGTCAACATCCTGTTCGTGGACAACGGGGTCGGGATTCCCGCCGAAAATCTCGATAAGATGTTCGAGCCCTTTTTCACGACCAAGACGAGCGGTACGGGGTTGGGGCTTCCCATCACGCGGCAAATCGTCGAGCAGCACCATGGACGGATCACGATCGAGAGCAAGGTCGGGGAAGGCACCACCGTAAAGATCCGGCTGCCGGTCCGGCCTGAAGACTTTCAATAGCGGGGAGCGGTATTGACGCAGAATAAACGGGTGATGCTGATCGACAACGAGGAGGGCCTCTGCCTCATGATGGAGGCGGTCCTGCTCGACAACGGATATTTTGCGAAGACCTTCACCCGTTCGTTCGAGGCCGTCGAGGCGTTCGAGCGGGGCCAGTGGGATCTCGTGGTCACCGACATCAAGATGCCCGGCATGGATGGCCTTGAGGTGCTGCAGCGGGTCAAGGCGAAAGAACCGTCCATTCCCGTCATCATGGTCACAGCCTACGCGACCGTCGAGATGTCGATCCAGGCGCTGCGTCGGGGCGCCTACGACATGCTCACCAAGCCGTTCGAGCCCGAAGAGCTTCTCTACCGGGTCAAGAATGCGCTCAAGCATACCGAGCTGGTCGAAGAGAACCGCGAATTGCGGGAAGAGCTCGTCGGCAAGTTCCACTTCGGCAACATCATCGGCGCTTCCGATGGACTCAAGGGGGTGCTCGAGCGCGTCGAGAAGATTGCAGGCCGCGACACCTC
This sequence comes from Candidatus Deferrimicrobiaceae bacterium, assembly GCA_036504035.1. Lineage (NCBI taxonomy): Bacteria > Candidatus Deferrimicrobiota > Candidatus Deferrimicrobia > Candidatus Deferrimicrobiales > Candidatus Deferrimicrobiaceae > Candidatus Deferrimicrobiaceae bacterium. The sequence goes on along the minus strand of DASXVV010000013.1, from coordinate 256,843 downwards.
CGTGCTCGTGACGGGCGAATCCGGGACGGGCAAGGAATTGATCGCGCAGGCGATCCACTACAACTCTCCCCGCAAGGACCGGAAATTCATCGCGATCAACTGCGGGGCGTTGCCCGAATCGATCCTGGAATCCGAGTTGTTCGGCTACAAGAAGGGGGCGTTTACCGGCGCCGCCGAAAACCGTCAGGGGCTGCTTGAGGCGGCGGACGGCGGGACGCTTTTCCTCGACGAGGCGGGCAACCTGCCGATGAACGTCCAGAAGACGCTGCTTCGATTCCTGCAGGAGCAGGAATTCACCCGGCTGGGCGATACCAAGCCGACGCGGGTCGACGTCCGGATTATTTCCGCCACGAATTCGGACCTGAAGGCCTCGGTCAAGAGCGGAGCATTCCGGGAGGACCTTTACTATCGGCTTAACGTGCTCAACATCCACTTGCCGCCGCTCCGGGAACGGAAGGCGGACATCCCGCTTCTGGCCGCCCATTTCATCGCGTTGCAGAACCGAAAATTCGGCACCTCGATCCGCGGGCTTTCGCCGGAAGCCATGGAACATGCCCTGGGGTACGCATGGCCCGGGAATATCCGCGAACTGCGGAACGTGATCGAGGCGTGCATTGCCATGGAGGATTCCGACTACATCGAACTCCCGGTCCTGGCGCAATTCATTGAATTGCCGGTGATCGGGCAGGAAGAGTCCCCGGAACAGGCATCGGAAGATGGCGAATATGCGCAGGCGCTTTCCCGCTTCGAGACGGATTACCTGAGGGGCTTGCTGAAGAAGCATCGTTGGAACGTCGAAGCCGCCGCGCGCGAAGCCGGCATGAACATGGCGACGATCTATCGCAAGATCAAGAAATACGGCATCCGCCGGGAGGACGACGCACAAAGATAGATTCATATTTCGTTTTTGCATTTCTGCGAAACACGGGTTCGGAATTTTGCGCCCGCGCGAATCAATTCCTCGTCCCACCTCATTCATTGAATCCCCTTTCAGCATAACCTCCCGGAAACACAGGGTTCCGCATCTGCATTCAGTCATGGCATGCCTGTTGCTCAATCAACTGCCGTAACCATTTCGCAAAAGGGTGAAGTCCAACCCATGAACGAACAACAACCGGTCTGTCCCTATTACGGCAAGAACGAAGACTACTGCGACGTCGGGTGCGGGTACATCTTCCCCCACGACGTGAACCTGATCATCCGGTACTGCAGCAGCCGTTTTGCCGATTGCCCGAAATACCAGGAACTGGCCGATCGATTCCCGTCGGAAACGAAGACAGCCGCATCTGCTTGAAGACCGCAACCAGACTTGACCGATAGCAAAGGAGAAAAGACATGAGCATCCGGGACATGAAAGCGACCGCCGAAAAGCTTCAGCAGGTTGAGGAGATCGGGGCGGAAGATGCGCGCAAGAACAACCTCAAGGTGGCAAAGCCCGATGAAAAGGTCTCTTATTCGCTCGAGGATACCCAGCTCCTGATCGAGCAGTGGCGCCAGCAGTACAACGAGTCGGTCGTCGAGCGGATCGAGGAGATGGAACGCCACACCTGGCGGAACAACCAGATCCTTCGCGCCGTGACGACGGTATCGTTCACCGCGATCATCGGCATGGTCATCGCCTCTGGCGTCGTCGGCGCCGGCAAGGGAAGCCATTGGTCCGGCCCGGCCTGGAACACCATGTGGCTCTATGGCATTTTCGCAGCCAACGCGGTTTCCATGTTCTGGACCACCCACAAGGAATAGCGCCATGACCAAGCCGATGAGCATCAAGAACGCAATCCTGCTGTTGGTGGTCGTGGCTCTCTGCGCGACCTATTCGATGAAGTTCTTCCAGGGGCTCGATGCCACCATGGGCGACCGGTACTGGGTGCTCGACACGACTCAGGGCGATCACGGCTGGGGCACGATGGGGCTCTTGCCGCACGTCAAGACCGTCGCAAAGGACGTCGTCAAGGCGGCCAACACCGATCCCCTCGTCAAGGAAAAGTTCGTGATCTACGCACAGGCCGGCGATTTCGCAGGCAATACCACCTACGGCATCTGCTTCGGGATTCCCTTTATCATGTTCCTCATCTGGTTTGCCTTCATCCTCGGCTTCCCGGACCGGATCGACGCCTATCTGCTCCCGAAGCGGATCTTCACCGTCCTGGTCGTCGCCGTCTGCTCCATCCTCGTCAACCTGTTCCTCATGCGGATCGCCGCCGACTTCATTCGCGACCCGATGGCGCGCATCGCCAACATCGCGGGCAACCACGCCTCGCTGCTGTTCCACAACGCGGGCATCTGGTTCGCCATCCTGTTCATGTCGCTGGGGACGCATTCCCATTCCGTAAAGGAGATCGCGCCGCCCGACAGCCGGACCTGGCGGTCGCAGGCCGACGAGAAGTTCTCGTGGATGTTCATCCTGCTCGCCGTCGTGACCGTCCTCGAGATCGTCCTGGTCAAGAACAAGCTGGCGCTCCCCGACGCGGCCGTCGATTACTCCGTGTGGATCATCTGGGTCGTCATCTTCATGCGGATGTTCGGCTTCTCCCCGAAATACTGGGTCAAGCGCGGGAGGGGGCTCGCCATCATGTTCGGCGGCACCGCCGCGACCCTGGTCTTCTTCTATGTCCTGGAACGCGTGACCGGCACGCTGGGCGCCGGTTTCCTCTCCCCGGTCCTGACCAAGGCGCTTGGACCTGAGAACCAGAACATCGGGCTGTCGCTCATGATCTCGATCTACCTGATCTTCTGGATGGAATTTTCCGCCGCGATGCGCATGAACGGGCCCGTCAAGAAGCAGGCGGACGCCTTGATCGAGATGCCGGTGACGTTCCACGAAGGCCAACCGGCCAATCGCTAGAACCCAAAATTACCGAGGAGTCGCGATCATGGAACAGACGATCAAGAATAGAGGGTGGCAGGTCACGATGGCCGGCCTGGGGATCAACCTGGCGCTGGGCGTCCTCTATGCCTGGAGCATCTTCAAGGGCGCGATCAAGGCGTCGATCGAAAAGGGCGGCCCGGGGGCGTTTACCTGGGATCACGCGTCGATCAACGATCCGTACGCCGTTTGCTGCCTCACTTTCGCCTTTGCGATGATCCTGGCCGGCAAGTGCCAGGACAAGATCGGGCCGGCCCGCACCGCGCTGATCGGCGGCATCCTGGTGGGCGCCGGCTTCAGCCTGATGGCGTTCTCGCCCGCCTACGCGGCGTGGGTCGTCGGCTTTGGCGTGCTCGCCGGCGCCGGTTTCGGCTTCGGCTACTCGGCTGCGACGCCGCCCGCGCTCAAGTGGTTCCCCGCCTCCAAGACCGGCCTGATCGCCGGGCTCGTCGTCGCCGGCTTCGGCGTTGCCCCCGTCTACATCGCTCCGCTGTCCAGCTACCTGATCGGCGCCTACGGCGTTCAGCAGGCGATGCTGTTCCTGGCGGCGGCCTTCGCCGTGATCGCGTGCGGCCTGTCCTTCCTGCTCGTCAACCCGCCCGCGGGCTACGTCCCCGTCGAGACCGCGAAGGTCGACCCGGCGAAAGTTGCGGCCAAGAAGTCGGGCAACGACGCGACGGTCGGCGAGATGCTCCGCGACCCACGCTTCTACCTTTTGTGGATCGCCTACTTCATAGGAGCGGGCGCCGGCCTCATGGTCATCGGAAGCGTTGCCGGCCTGGCGAAGAAGAGCCTCGGCTCCATGGCCTTCATCGCGGTCGCGATCATGGCGATCGGCAACGCGGGCGGCCGCGTGACTGCGGGCATCCTTTCCGACAAGATCGGCCGAAAGGCGACGCTCATCCTGATGCTCTGCTTCCAGGCCGTCATGATGTTCGGGGCGCTCACCGTCATCAACACCGGCAGCGCGGCGCTGCTCGTCCTGCTCGCCACCTTCATCGGCTTCAACTACGGTTCGAATCTGGCCCTGTTCCCGACCTTCAGCAAGGACTATTGGGGATTCAAGAACTACGGCATGAACTACGGTGCGCTTTTCACGGCCTGGGGCGTCGGGGGTTTCGTCATGGGCAAGGTGTCCGAGACGCTCAACGCCCAGCCGGGCGGCATGAGCAAGTCGTTCATGCTGGCTGGCGTCCTGCTGCTGGCAGGCGCCGCGCTGACGACGACGCTCAAGACCGGCGCCGAAAAGTCGGAGGCCAAAAAGACAGCGGCTTTCCCCGTTGCGACGCCTTCTTTCCTGGGTGAATTCTCGCGCGGCCTCGGAGTCCTGCTCGGCTTCGTCGAGGCGCCGGCATGGAACGCGAACCGGATTCGTTAACGGCCACATAACGAGACCCGCTCCGGAAGCGGAGCGATACCGCCGGCACCAAAGCGATGCCCCGGGCTGTTTCCGGGGCGTCGCTTTTTTGTTCGGGTCCGGAAAGTTCCCGGGTTGGGGGATGGTATCATCGAGACATGCGGAAGATTCCCCCTGTCTCCCGGTTATTCCTTGCGCTCGTGCCGATCATGCTTGCTGTCGCAGTCTACGCGCCGATCGGAGGGTTCGCATTTGTCACATTTGACGACCCGGGATACGTTACTGCGAACGAATTGGTGTTGCGGGGGCTGACTCGCGATGGTTTCATCCGCGCTTTCACGGAGTTTCGTTTCGCAAACTGGCATCCACTGACCTGGATTTCGCATATGGTCGATGTTTCACTCTTCGGCGCGGCGCCATTGTCCGCCGGTGGGCATCACATCGTGAACGTCGCGTTTCATGCCGCAAATGCCGCGCTCCTCTTCATTTTCCTGTATTCATCAACAGGCGCCGCCGTGTCCTCCGTGCTCGTTGCCGTCTTTTTTGCCCTCCACCCGATGCATGTGGAATCGGTTGCCTGGGTTTCCGAAAGAAAAGACGTCCTGTCAGGTTTGTTCGCCATGCTCACGCTGCTTGCCTATGTCTGGTATGCACGAACTCGAAAAGCCGGCCGGTATATTCTCGTCGTACTTGCATTCGTCGCAGGTCTATTGTCGAAGGCGACGCTCGTCACGATCCCGTTCGTATTGCTCCTGCTCGATATCTGGCCATTGGGGGGCGTCATGGCGCCCTTGCTTGTAGCGGAGACAGGGAGCCCTCCTACGACCTTGACGGCATTTTCTCGGGTGCGATGGCGATGGGCCATCATCGAGAAACTGCCGCTCCTGGCGCTCTCCATCATCCTCTCGGTCGTCACGATTGCGGCCCAAAGAGCCGGAGGGGCGGTGAGCGAGCTCGGGGACATTCCCGTTTCCCTTCGGCTGTCGAACGCCGTCGTCTCCTACGTGGCGTATATCGGAAAGGCAGTCTGGCCGACGCATCTTGCCGCGCTTTATGTGTTGCCCCTGTCGATTCCGGCATGGAAGGTCGCGGGCAGCGCGATGATCCTCATCGCCCTGACGGTTGCCATCATCATGGTCGGCCGGAGCCGACCTTATCTCCCCGTCGGATGGTTCTGGTTTCTGGGGATGATGGTTCCGATGGTCGGCATCGTGCAAGTCGGCCGACAGGCGATGGCGGACCGTTATGCCTACTTGCCATTCATCGGGCTTTATATCGCATTCTCTTTTCTTTTCTGCGATCTCTTCCTTAAATGTCGACGTCGCTCCGTAAGGATCGCCATGGGGATCCTGATCGCCGGCGTCGTCGTTGCGCTCGGGCTCGCTGCACGGGCGCAACTGGCCCACTGGAAAAATTCCAGAGCGCTCTTTGAACGTCTCATCGAAAGCGATCCGGGGGACGGGTGGTACAACCTGGGGAACCTGGATCTCCTGGACGGAAATCGTGGGGGGGCAGAGAAATCGTTCCTGATGGCGATCAGGACAAATCCGCGTCACGCGCGTGCCCGGACGGCGCTTGCCGTGGAACGGATCAAGGATGGTCACATCACCGAAGCGATCCCTCTGCTGGAGGAATCGATTCGCCTGGAACCGGACTACGTCAAGAGTTGGTACAACCTGGGGGCGGCATACGGACGACTCGGCAACGAAGCGGCCTCGCTTCGTATTTACGAGCAGGTGCTTGCATGGAGGCCCGACGACACGAACGCCATGCTGGCAGCGGGATCGCTCCGTATTCGGAAAGGCGATATCGATTCAGGGCTTTCGATCCTTGAGCGTGCGGCGACCCTTGCACCGGAGGATCGCGAGTTGCTGATTGCGTTACGGGACGAGGCAATTCGTGCCGGCCGCGAGGCGGTCGCGCGGAAAGCCGAAGATCAGCTCCAAAGAATGGGCCCGCGCTGATCGGCAGGCTTCCTTCTAACCCTGCCGGGATCGGCGGATACGAAAAAGCCCCCCGCTCGCGCGAGGGGCTTTTATTTTTTAGTGGCGGTCCCAGGGGAGTTCGAATCCCCGTCTCCGCCGTGAGAGGGCGGCGTCCTGGGCCACTAGACGATGGGACCGCATTGGCTGGGGAACCAGGGTTCGAACCTGGAATACGTGGGTCAGAGCCACGTGTGATTCCATTTCACCATTCCCCAACGAGAACGAAAATTTTACCCGCAGGGACGGTGGGAGTCAAGCGGGAATCCGGCTCCGCGCGCTCGAAAGTCTCCGGATCACCTCTTCTTTTCCCAGTACTTCCATGATCTCGAATACGCCGGGGGAGACGGTGCCGCCCGTAAGTGCGACCCGGATCGGCTGCGCGATTTTCCCGAGCTTGCCGTCGGCCTTGACGACAAGGGGGGCGACCGCCGCTTCCAGCGCCTCGTGGGAAAAGGACGCCGACCCGGAGAGCGCGGCGACCACTTCATCGAGCAGGGCGAGCGCCTCGGGGGTAAGGACTTTCCTGGCTGCGGCGGGGTCGATTTCCTTTTCACGGAAAAAGAAGACCGCCGATTCCGCCATCTCGACCAGTGTCTTCGCCCGTTCCTGGAGCGTCTTGACGATGGCTTCGAGCCGGGGGGACGCCTCGGTCGAGATGCCGACCTTCGCGAGGAAGGGGACCAGGAGCGCCGCGATCCGTGCCGGGTCGCCGCTCTTGATGTAGTGGGCGTTCAAGTGGAGCAGCTTGTCGGGGTCGAACTTGCCGGCCGACTTGCCGATGTGGTCGAGCGAGAATACCTGCTTCAGCTCCTCGACGGAGAAGATCTCCTGGTCGCCATGCGACCATCCGAGGCGGACAAGGTAGTTGACCATTGCCTCGGGCAGATAGCCCATCTCCTGGTAGGCCATGACCGACATCGCCCCGTGCCGCTTGGACAGCTTGGTGCCGTCCTTGCCAAGGATCATCGGGACGTGGCCGAAGCGGGGCATCGAATACCCGAGCGCCTCATAAAGGAGGATCTGCTTGGGAGTATTGTTGAGGTGGTCGTTCCCGCGCAGGACGAGCGTCACGCCCATGGAAGCATCGTCGACGACCACGACGAAGTTGTAGGTGGGGAAGCCGTCGGTCCGGACGAGGATCATGTCGTCGAGTTCGGCGTTGTCGAACGACACGTCCCCCAAAATGAAGTCGTGGACGATCGTCTGCCCGCCTTCGGGAAGCTTGAACCGGATGACCGATTTCTTCCCCTCGGACTCGGCGGGAGAGAGATTGCGGCAGCGTCCGTCGTATCGCGGCTTCTCGCCACGGGCGCGCGCGGCTTCGCGACGCTGGTCGAGCTCCTCGGGGGTGCAGATGCACCGATAGGCCTTTCCCTGCGCGAGGAGACGTTCCGCTTCCTTCTTATAGAGGTCCATCCGCTGCGTCTGATAAAAAGGCCCCTTGTCCCAATTCATCCCGAGCCAGTTCATCCCGTCGAAGATTGCCTGGACGGATTCGGGAGTGGAACGCTCCTGGTCGGTATCCTCGATGCGGAGAACGAAAGTGCCGCCGGTCTCCCGGGCGTGGAGCCAGTTGAAAAGGGCGGTTCTCGCGCCGCCGATGTGCAGGTAACCGGTGGGACTCGGAGCGAATCGGGTGACGACGTCGGACATGTTGCGCCTCTTTCGTTGAAGATGTGGGATGACGGGGAACGGATCAGCGGAACAGAAGGCCCGCATAGCCGACGACCTGACGATAGTCGCCGGTGGCATCGCCGGAGGTCGCGTATTTTACCAGACGGGCTTCGGTTGCGCCAAGGGAAAGCGCGGCGAACAGCGCCGTCGTGGCGGGGAGCACCCCGCACATCGAGATCCGGTGGGTCAGGACGGTCTCGTGGAGTCCTTTCGGGTCGAGCGACAGCATCCGGTCGATCGCGAGGCGGTCGTTCCTGCGGGCGACTTCGTCGGGGACGTAGTGGGACATGTCGGAGCTGGCCACGATCAGCGTCGGTGATTCCGACGCGGAAACGGTGTCGGCGATCGCCTCGCCGAGCTGCCGGCATTGGGCCAGGGAAAGGTGACCGAGAACGATCGGGACCAAACGGAACGTCTTCCGGAATCTGTGGGCGAAGGGGAGGACGACCTCGAGGGCATGTTCCCCCCCGTGAGCGGAGGGATCGTCGACCAGGATCGGAGCGGCTTTCAGGAGGCGGCTCGAAAATTCTTCATCGACGGGGACGTTTCCCCAGGGCATGCGCCATTCGCCGGAACCCCAGAGGGCAGCCTGGTGGCCGACGCCGGTATGGTTTGGGCACATCACGACGATCCGGTCGGGGATTTCGATCGCGGAAAACAGGGCGCCGGCGACTTTGCCCGAATACAGGTAGCCGGCATGCGGGACGACGACCGCCTTCGCGGGCACTTTGCCCGGAAGGTCGGCGGTGAGCGATTCCACGGCAAGGTCGAGCTCGCGTTCGCTCGCCGGGTAAAACTGTCCGGCGACGGCAGGATTGCGGATCATCATCCAATGATATAACAAGATGTTGCGCGAGTCGACGCCCCGCCATGTTGCGATTGACAGAAACGGCCGCCTTGCCTATAGTATTCAATTCGACTTCTGGAGACAGGACAGCCGTGCATATTCGAATTGCCGAAATTCCCGGGGACGGGCTCGACGTGGTCGCCTCCAGGGGGAGCGCGTGGGTCCCGAATGTTCTTGAAGGGATCGATCCTTACCCGTTAGAGTCTTGCAAGCTGGTTTCCGTCGAATTGTATCTTCGGGTCGAAGGCAAGGATGTCTTCGTCGAGGGGGCATACCGGGCCAAGGGGGAAGGGCAGTGCGACATCTGCTCGGAGCCGGTCTCCGTTCTTCTGGAAGATCGCTTCCATGCCTTCCTGGTGCCGCCCGACGAGGAGCCGGCGGGCAACTCGCATGTCGAGCTTCACGAGGGCGACCTCGAACTGAATTATCATAACGGGGTCTCGATCGACCCGGAAGATATCCTGCGGGAGCATGTAGCGCTGGGAATCCCGTCCAGGATCGTCTGCAAGGAAGACTGCAAGGGGCTTTGCCCCCGATGCGGCGGTAACCGAAATCGCGGCGAGTGCACGTGTCCTTCCGCCGAACGAAGAAACGTGTTCTCCGTGCTGGAATCCCTGAAAACGAAAAAGGAGTAGTACGATGCCTAATCCGAAAAGACGCGGTTCAAAGACTCGGCGCGACAAGCGGCGCACGCACAAGAAGCTTTCCAATCCCGCAATCAACGTCTGCCCGCAGTGCAAGCAGATCAAGCGGCCCCACATGATCTGCCAGAACTGCGGAACGTATAATGGCCGAGAAGTCATCGCCAAGGACTGACCCGACAGCGTCTCCTGCCGCTTTCAAGATGAAAATCGCTGTCGACGCTATGGGGGGCGACCACGCTCCGCGGGAAGTCGTGTCAGGCGCACTTATGGCCGCCCGCGAGTTGAACGTCCCGATCGTTCTTGTCGGCCAGGAGACCCGGATCAGGGAGGAGCTGGCGCGCGCGGGAGGCGGTCATCCCCTCGTCTCGGTGGTCCACGCTTCCGAAATCGTCGAGATGGACGAGTCGCCGGCGATCGCCATGCGCAAGAAGAAGGATTCCTCCATGCGGGTCGGCCTCAACCTGGTGTCTTCCGGGGAGGTCTCCTCCTTCGTCAGCGCCGGCAATTCGGGTGCAGTCATGGCGGGAGCCCTGTATATCCTCAAGAAGGTCGAGGGCATCGATCGTCCCGCCATCAGCGCCACCATCCCGACCCCTTCCGGCCCCATCGTGCTCATCGACGCGGGGGCAAATGTCGATTGCAAACCCGCCCACCTGGAGCAGTTCGCGTTCATGGGCGACGCCTATGCCCGGAAGATCCTCGGCATTGCATCACCGCGTATCGGCGTGGTCAGCATCGGCGAAGAGGAAGGCAAGGGCACCGACCTGACGCGGGAGACCGGCGAGAAGCTTCGCAACAGCCGCCTCAATTTCGTGGGCAATGTCGAAGGGCGCGATTTCTTCGCAGGCAAAGCCGACGTGTTCGTCTGTGACGGCTTCGTCGGGAACGTCGTGCTCAAGACGATGGAGGGGATGGCCTCCGCACTCGGGCAGTTCCTCAAGGCCGAGATCCGGAAATCTTACCCCGCCATGCTGGGCGCGCTGCTTGCCGGCGGGGCGATCAAAAAACTCAAGAAAAAACTCGACTACACGGAATACGGCGGAGCGCCTTTGCTCGGCGTTCGCGGGGGGGTGGTGATCTGCCACGGTTCCTCCGACGCAAAGGCGATCAAGAACGGAATCCGCATGGCGGCCTCGCTCAGCCGCGGTGGAGTCGATGTCGAGATCGCGCGTTCGATCGCCTCGCACGGCTGTCAGGCCGACGAGGGGATATCCGCCCGAAACTGATCGATCGCGGTCCGCGGGCGGGCACTATCCCGGGGGGGGGAAAGATATGGGCAGCAAGATCGTTGGCGTCGGGATGTATGCGCCGCCTCAAATCGTGACCAACAAAGATTTCGAGAAAATGGTCCAGACTTCTGACGAGTGGATTCGCGAACGCACCGGGATGGTCGAACGCCACAAGGCCGCTCCCGGCACTCCGACCTCGGACCTTGCCGCCGAGGCTGCCCGCCGGGCGATGGCCAACGCCGGCCTGAGTCCCGACGATATCGACATCATTATCGTCGCCACCCTGACGCCCGACATGCTGTTCCCGTCCACCTCGTGCTACGTCCAGAGCAAGATCAAGGCGAAGAACGCCTTCGCCTTCGATATTATGGCTGCCTGCTCCGGTTTCATCTTCGCCCTCTCGATGGCCGACGCGATGATCCGTGCCGGGCGCGGGAAGAACGCACTGGTCATCGGCGCCGAGATCATGTCCTCTATCCTCGACTACACCGACCGGAACTCCTGCATCCTCTTCGGCGACGGCGCCGGCGCTGCGGTTCTATCGGATTGTCCCGAAGGTGAGGGGATCCTGAGCACGCACACCCATTCCGACGGCGACCTGTGGACGCTCCTGAACGGCCCCGGCGGAGGCACCGTCGGAGCCGGGACCGACCACGGCCACGATGCCCCAAGGCGCGTCATCAACATGGCCGGGAACGACGTCTACAAGCACGCCGTTACCCGGATGGCCGAGGTGTCGGAAGAGGCGCTCAAAGCAAACGGCGTCGGCATCGAAGACGTTGCGCTCTTCATCCCGCACCAGGCCAACCTCCGGATCATCAAGTCGGTCGGCAAGCGAATCCATATCCCTTCCGAGCGCGTGTTCGTTAACCTGGCGAAATATGGCAATACATCGGCGGCGTCCATCCCGATGGCGCTGGCAGAGGCTTATGAGCAGAAGCGATACAAGCCGGGGGATCTCGTCCTGATGTCCGCGTTCGGAGGCGGACTGACCTGGGGCTCCGCCCTGGTCCGGATGTAGGCGGCCGCCCCATGGGAATCGGACTGATATTTCCAGGCCAGGCGTCCCAGTTCAGCGGTATGGGGAAGGAACTTTACGACGATAGCCCCGTCGCCCGCGCTGTGTTCGAGGAGGCTTCCGAAGCGCTTTCGATGGACCTTGCGGCGCTGTGCTTTACCGGGACCGAAGAGGCGCTTCGAATGACCGAAAACACCCAGCCGGCGATCTTCACCGTGAGCGTTGCCGCGTTCCGCGTACTCGATGCCGAGCTGTCGCTCTCGCCCGTGTGCGTTGCGGGCCATTCCCTCGGCGAATACTCGGCACTCGTGGCCGCGGGCGTCTTCTCCCTTCGCGATGCGGTCCGGGTGCTTCGTTCGCGCGGCCGGTACATGCAGGAGGCGGTCCCCGTCGGGGAGGGCGCGATGGCGGCCATCATGGGGCTGTCCGCCGAAGCCGTCGAGGCGGTCTGCGCATCGGTGGCCGGCCAAGGCATCGTCTCCCCCGCCAACTTCAACGGAGGGGACCAGGTCGTCATCTCGGGAAGCGCCGATGCCGTCAAAGCGGCGTGCGAAGCGGGCAAGGCCGCGGGCGCCAAGCGGGCGCTTCCGCTGCCGGTGAGCGCGCCTTTCCACTGTGCGCTCATGAAACCGGCCGCCGACCGTCTCGCGCCCGAGCTTTCAGCCATGCCGCAAGGGACTTTCCGGTTTCCGGTGGTAGCGAACGTCACGGGGGAATGCTATTCTGACGGTATCCCCGCTTGGGAATTTCTGGCTCGGCAGATTGCCTCTCCGGTCCGATGGGAAGCCTCCGTTCGCGCGATGCGCGCCTTGGGCGCTTCCGCATTCATCGAAGTAGGCCCGGGGAAGGTCCTTTCCGGACTCGTGAAGCGGATCGAGCGCGAAGCCGTCACCGCGGCATTCAGCAAGCCCTCCGACATGGAAGGCGTTCGCACCGCACTGTCCGCCTGAGTCGTCCCCGGTTCCCAACGAAAGGGAAGGAGCATTCGATGACGCGATTTGCAGAAAAAGTGGCCCTTGTCACCGGCGCTTCGCGCGGAATCGGTCGCGCGATCGCGGTCCGGCTCGCCTCCGAGGGCGCTTTCGTCGTCGTGAACTACGCCGGAAACGAAGCGGCGGCGGCCGAAGCAATGTCGGCGATCCGCGCCGCGGGCGGAGACGGCCTGCCGATGAAGTTCGACGTCGGCGACGCTTCCCAGGTCGACGCCGCCGTCAAGGAGATCGTCGCCTTGCGCCAGCGGATCGACATCCTGGTGAACAACGCCGGAATCACGCGCGACAACCTCCTCATGCGCTCGTCCGAGTCCGATTTCGACGAGGTCGTCCGGACCAACCTCAAGGGGACTTTCCTTTTGACCAAGGCGGTCTCGCGCATCATGATCAAGCAGAAGGGCGGCCGGATCGTCAACGTAAGCTCCGTGGTGGGCGAGATGGGCAATTCCGGGCAATCCGTCTACGCGGCGACCAAGGCCGGCATCAACGGGTTCAGCAAGGCCATGGCCCGCGAACTTGCTTCTCGCGGCATCACGGTCAACGCCGTGACGCCGGGATTCATCACGACTGAAATGACCGGCAAGCTGCCCGATGCCGTCCGGGAAACGTTTTTGGCCGGCATCCCGCTGGGACGCTTCGGCGCTCCCGAAGAAGTCGCCGACCTGGTCGCCTGGCTTTCGTCCGCCGGTGCCGCATACGTCACCGGCCAGGTGATCGGGATCAACGGCGGCCTTTACATGTAAAATCACACTCCCAATCAGGGAAGGAGGGCTCCACCATGTCCATCGAAAAAAAGGTCAAGGAAATCGTTGCCGAACAGCTCGAGCGGGATATCAATGAGGTTACCACCGAGGCGTCCTTCGTCGACGATCTTGGCGCGGATTCGCTCGACATCGTCGAGCTCGTCATGAAGATGGAAGAAGAGTTTTCCATCGAGATTCCCGACGAGGAAGCAGAGAAGATCAAGACCGTCCAGAACGTCGTCGACTACATCCAGGCGAACAAAAAATAACGACGAACACGAAGCTGCTCGTGGGCGACCCCGATCCGGGGCGCCCGCGAGGTTCGATTCTTCAAAAGGAAAGGGAGCCCATGCGCAAGGTTGTCGTTACAGGGTTGGGGGCCGTCACTCCCCTCGGTATCGGAGTCAAGTCTTCGTGGGAGGGGATTCTCGCCGGAAGGTCCGGCGTCGATCTCATCACGAAATTCGATACCGCCGATTTCCCGGTCAAGATCGCGGGCGAGGTCAAGGGATTCAATCCCGAGGACTTCATCGACAAGAAAGAGTGCAAGAGGATGGACCCGTTCATCCACTACGCCATGTCGGCTGCGTCGATGGCCATGGAAGACTCGGGTCTTGTCATCGACGAGTCGCTCGCCCCGCGCGCAGGCGTCTACATCGGGAGCGGCCTTGGTGGGTTGACGACGCTCGAAAAATACCATCAGGCCTACCTCGAAGGCGGCGTCAGGAAGATCAGCCCCTTCTTCATCCCGATGTTGATCTCCAACCTGGCGCCCGGACAGATTGCGATGAAGTACGGCGCCAAAGGGCCGAACATCGCCACCACGACCGCGTGCGCCGCGTCCAGCCACGCCATCGGCGAGGGGCTAAACGCGATCCGGCGCGGAGTCTGCGACGTGGTCATCGCCGGCGGGACCGAAGCCACCATCACCCCGCTGGGATTGGGCGGCTTCATCGTCATGAAGGCGCTTTCCACACGGAACGACGACCCGAAGACGGCTTCCCGCCCCTTCGACAAGGATCGTGATGGTTTCGTCATGGGCGAGGGCTCCGCGGTGCTCATCCTCGAGGAATACGGGCACGCCCGGAAACGCGGAGCGAAGATCTACGCCGAACTGTGCGGATACGGGGCGACGGCGGATGCTTACCACATCACTTCTCCGGCGCCGGGAGGCGAAGGCGCCGCCCGTTGCATGAGGGCCGCGATCGATGACGCGGGCATCACGTCGGAGGATGTCGATTACATCAACGCCCACGGCACATCCACGCCTCTTAACGACCTTTTCGAATCGATGGCGATCAAGACGGTGTTCGGCGAGCGGGCCAAAAAGATCGCGGTCAGTTCCACGAAGTCTATGACCGGGCATCTGCTCGGGGCCGCCGGCGCTGTCGAAGGCTTCTTCTCCGCCATGGCGCTTCACGACGGGGTCATTCCCCCGACGATGAACTACACGACGCCCGATCCCGAATGCGATCTCGATTACGTCACCGGCGGGCCCCGTCAGCAGGCAATCAAATATGTCCTTTCGAATTCATTCGGGTTCGGCGGGACCAACTCCTGTCTGCTCTTCGGCAGGTTCGACGGGTAGTCCTGCGATGGCCGAGCCGAACGGAAAGCCCAGGGTTGTGGTCGCATCCGACCATGCGGGAATCGAGAGCAAGAAAGAAATCGTCGCGGCGCTTTCCGCCGAGGGGTTCCCGGTCGAAGATCTAGGCCCCGAGACCGACGCCTCGGTCGATTACCCCGATTACGCCGAGATGGTCGGGGAACACATCACCGACGGCAGCGCCGCCTTCGGGGTCCTGGTCTGCGGGACCGGCACGGGGATGATGATTGCCGCCAACAAGATTCCCGGAGTGCGCGCCGCGCTCCTTTACGACAAGACTTCCGCCCGGTTCGCCCGCCTTCACAACGATGCGAACGTGGCTGTCTTTGGTGCCAGAACGATGGAGTCCGCCCAGATCCTGGAACGGCTGAAGATCTTCCTCAACGAGTCGTTCGAGGGGGGCCGCCACGAACGAAGGGTCGAAAAGATCGCGATGATCGAGAATCATCGGAAATAAAGTTAGAACAACCAAGGAGATCCGCAGCATGTCCTTCCTCAAGACGGTCGACCCCGAAATTTACGACATCATCCGCCGCGAAACCGAGCGACAGTCCTACAAGCTCGAGCTGATCGCATCCGAAAATTTCGTGAGCGAGGCCGTCCTTGAGGCGACCGGGTCCACCTTGACCAACAAGTATGCCGAGGGCTACCCCGGAAAGCGGTATTACGGCGGTTGCGAATTCGTCGACCAGGCCGAGGAGCTGGCGATCGCGCGGGCGAAGAAGATTTTCGGCGCCGACCACGTCAACGTCCAGCCCCACTCCGGATCCCAGGCCAACATGGCCGTCTACATGTCCGTCCTCTCCCCGGGTGACACGATCCTGGGGATGAACCTTTCCCACGGCGGCCACCTGACCCACGGCAGCCCGGTCAACTTCTCCGGGAAGCTCTACAACGTGGTCCCCTACGGCGTCCGGGAAGACACCGAGACTATCGATTACGATCAGGTACGCGATCTCGCGAAGGCCCACAACCCCAAGATGATCGTGGTCGGCGCATCCGCATATCCGCGGACCATCGATTTTCCCGCATTCCGCAAGATCGCCGACGAAGTCGGGGCGATGATCATGGTCGACATCGCCCACATCGCGGGTCTGGTCGCGGCCGGCATTCACCCGAGTCCCGTCCCTTACGCCGAATTCGTCACGACGACGACGCACAAGACGCTGCGCGGCCCCCGGTCCGGCATGATCATGTGCCGAGAAGAAATGGCGAAAAAGCTGAACTCTTCCATCTTCCCGGGAATCCAGGGCGGCCCGCTGATGCACGTGATCGCAGCCAAGGCGGTGGCGCTCAAGGAGGCGATGACGCCGGAGTTCAAGGTGTACCAGCAGCAGGTCGTCAAGAATGCCGCAGCCATGGCCGCCACGCTGATGGCGCGCGGCTTCCGGCTCGTGTCCGGCGGGACCGACAACCATCTCATGCTTGTCAACCTCAAGGAACGGGAGCTGACCGGCAAGGACGCGGAAGCCGCTCTTGAGCACGTCGGGATCACCGTCAACAAGAACACGGTGCCCTTCGAGACTCGCAGCCCGTTCGTCACGAGCGGGGTCCGGATCGGGACGCCCGCGCTGTCCACGCGCGGAATGAAGGAAGCCGAACTGTCCAGGGTAGGCGAAATGATCGCCGACATCCTTTCAGCGCCCGGAGATGCCGTCGTTGCGTCCCGCGTCTCCGCCGAAGTCCGAGCGCTCTGCGATGCGTTTCCCCTCTACCCCGGCCGACTCGCCGAGTACGCACAGGCTTAGCCGTGGCACACGCCCGCCCCGACTGGGACACCTACTTCATGTCGATGGCCAAGCTGGCCTCCTCCCGGTCGTCCTGCCTCAGGAGGGCGGTCGGGGCCGTCCTCGTCAAGGATCGCCGGCTCTTGTCGACCGGATACAACGGGGTCCCGACCGGCGTCACGCACTGTGAGGTGTCCGGGTGCCTTCGCGAGAAGCTCCACGTCCCGTCGGGAGAGCGCCACGAGCTTTGCCGCGGGCTCCATGCCGAGCAGAACGCGATCCTTCAGGCAGCTTTGCACGGTGTTTCCATCAAGGGCGCATCGCTTTACTGCACCAATCTCCCGTGCATCATCTGCGCGAAGATGCTGATCAATGCCGGGGTCCGGCGCATCGTCTATCTCGACGGATACTCCGATGTCCTGGCAGGCGAGATGCTCGAGGAGGTCGGGATGGAGCTCGTCAGGATGGTGGAGCCCGCTCCTTGAAATGCCCGTTATGCGGTCACATCGACAACAAGGTCGTCGATTCCCGCACGGGAAAAGACGCCGATGTCATCCGCCGGCGCAGGGAATGCCTCGCCTGCAGGAACCGGTTCACCACTTATGAACGCGTCGAGGAAGAGTTCCCGCTCGTCGTAAAGCGCGACGGGCGACGCGAGCCGTTCGACCGCCAGAAGATCTTCAACGGCATCATGAAAGCGTGCGAAAAGCGGCCCGTCGGCTACGCCGCGATCGAAAAGGTCGTAGACTCGCTGCAATCCGAGCTTCAGGCCTCCGGCGAAAAGGAAATCGATTCCGTCTCGATCGGCGAGCGCGTGATGTCCGAGCTGCTCAAGATCGACGATGTGGCCTACGTCCGGTTCGCGTCGGTCTATCGTCAGTTCAAGGACGCCAACCAGTTCGTCGACGAGATCAGGGCGCTCATCACCGAATCCTCCGACAGAAAAACCCGTCGCTAAAGGGTCCCTTGTTCCCGAACCCTTCGCATATGCGGCAGGCGCTTCGTCTTGCCAGAAAAGGGATAGGGAGGACATCTCCGAACCCGGCCGTGGGCGCGATTCTCGCCAGGGACGGGGTTATCGTCGGTTCCGGTTGGCACCATGCGGCCGGGATGCCCCATGCCGAGATCGAAGCCATTGCAGCCGCCGGACCGCTTGCGCGCGGAGCCGACCTTTACGTGACGCTCGAACCGTGCGCACACGCGGGACGAACCGGGCCGTGCGTCGACGCGATTCTCAATGCCGGCATCCGGCGCGTCTGCGCCGCCATGGAAGATCCCAACCCCCTGGTGTCCGGTTCCGGTTTCAGTGCCTTGCGCATGGCGGGCGTCGAGCTCTCGACCGGCCTGATGGAAAAGGAGGCGCGCGAGATTAATCGCGGCTGGGTCCACTGGATCGTCAAACGGATCCCCCATGTGACATTGAAACTGGCGGTCTCCTTCGATGGCCAGATCGCCGGGGCCACCGGCGAGTCCCGATGGGTCACGGGCGAACGGTCCCGCATGCAGGTTCACCGGATGCGCTCCGAGTGCGATGCCGTGCTTGTCGGCGGAAATACCGCGATCCAGGACGACCCGCTGCTCACCAGCCGCGTAAAAGGCGGCCGCGACCCGGTCAGGATCGTCGTGACCTCGCGCCCCGACGCGCTCCTCCCCCTGCGGATGTTTTCCGAAGACAGCGACCGGAATATCGTCATCGTGCCGGACGAGACTTCGAAAGGGGCCGTCGAAGCGATCCGGTCGAAAGGCGCATCCGTGATCGTTCTTCCCGCGCCCGCCGGTAGCATCCGATCGGCCGATATCCTGGCCGAGCTCGCGAAAAAGGAAATCACGACCCTGTTGGTCGAAGGCGGGGGAAAAACGGCTGGGATGTTTCTGGGCGATTCCGCCGTCGATCGACTCGTCATGTTTTATGCTCCCGTCATGTTCGGGGAAGCCGTCCGGTCCGTATCGGGCTGGGCGGCGAGCACCCCGGCCGAGGGCCGTCGTTTCGCCATCTCCAGGGTCCGCAGGATGGGGGACGATGTGATGATCGAATCGCTGCCGATGGTCGAATCCCGACTTCCAGGGAGGGCGTGATGTTCACCGGCCTGATCGAAAATGTCGGAACGGTCCTGACGCTTGAAAAGCATGGCGCGGGCGCCCTGATCTGCGTGTCCACCGCCTTGCCGATGTCCGAGATCGCGGAAGGGGACTCGATCGCGGTGTCGGGCGCGTGCCTTACGGTGACCTCGAAAGGGGCAGGCCGGTTCACGGCCGACGTATCGGCCGAGACGCTCGACCGGACGACGCTGTCGAAAAAAAAGCCGGGCGAGCGGGTGAATCTCGAACGGGCGATGCCGGTCGGCGGCCGCCTTGGGGGACACTTCGTCTACGGACACGTCGACGGAACAGGCACCGTGCGGGAATCCAGATCGGTCGGCGACGGCCGGGTATTCCATATCCGCGCCGATGCCAATATAATGAAATACCTGGTTTTCAAGGGATCGGTCGCGGTGGACGGCGTTTCCCTCACGATCAGTGCCGTCCTCCCCGGGGCTTTTGAGGTTGCGCTC
This sequence comes from Candidatus Deferrimicrobiaceae bacterium, assembly GCA_036504035.1. Classification (NCBI taxonomy): domain Bacteria; phylum Candidatus Deferrimicrobiota; class Candidatus Deferrimicrobia; order Candidatus Deferrimicrobiales; family Candidatus Deferrimicrobiaceae; species Candidatus Deferrimicrobiaceae bacterium. The sequence continues at coordinate 237,603 of DASXVV010000013.1, read as the reverse complement.
ATCCCGCTGACGCTCGAGTGGACCACCTTCGGGATCCTTTCGCCGGGAGACCCGGTCAATATCGAAACCGACATCATCGGCAAATATGTCCACAAGCTCATGGGGCGCGACGAGGGCGGCGTCTCCATCGACTTTCTGAAGGAACACGGGTTTGCCTGAAAAGGGGCTCTATCGATGACATTGTCACTGATCGAAGAAGCGATCGAAGATATCCGGGCCGGAAAAATGGTCATCCTCGTTGATGACGAGGACCGCGAGAACGAGGGCGATCTCACCCTCGCAGCCGAGTTCGTGACTCCGGAAGCGATCAATTTCATGGCGCGCTACGGCCGGGGGCTGATCTGCCTCAGCATCAGCGAAACCAAGGCGAAGCAGTTGCAGCTTCCCCCAATGGTGCATGACAACTCATCGCCGTTCGGGACCGCATTCACCGTTTCCATCGAGGCCCGTCGCGGGGTCACGACCGGAATCTCGGCTTACGACCGCTCCACGACCATCCGCACGGCCATCGCCCAGGAAGCCAAGCCCGAGGATCTCGTCCGCCCCGGCCACGTCTTCCCGCTGATCGCCCGGAACGGCGGCGTCCTCGTCCGGACCGGCCAGACGGAAGGGTCGGTCGATCTTGCCCGACTGGCGGGACTCACCGAGGCCGGCGTCATCTGCGAGATCATGAATGAGGACGGCTCGATGGCGCGGTTGCCCGACCTCGAGATCTTCGCGGCGGAACATGGGCTCAAGATCGTTTCCGTCAAGGATCTCATCGCATACCGCATGAAGCACGAGCGCATCATCACCAGGGCCGGGGAGACAGGGCTTCCGCTGAGGGTTGGCGGCGATTTCAAGGCGATCGCATACCAGGACAATGTCACGGGAGAAACGCATATCGCGTTGGTCAAGGGCGTCATCGACTCGACCCAGCCCGTTCTTGTCCGGGTCCACAGCGAATGCATGACCGGCGACGTCTTCGGCTCCCTCCGCTGCGACTGCGGGGAACAGCTCCAGAAATCGCTCAAGCGGATCGAGGCGGAGGGAACTGGAATCCTCCTGTACATGCGGCAGGAAGGGCGCGGCATCGGGCTTGCGAACAAGATCCAGGCTTACGCGCTGCAGGACAAGGGCTTCGACACGGTCGAGGCCAACGAGCGGCTCGGATTCAAGCCCGACCTGCGCGACTACGGCGTCGGCGCACAGATTCTGGTCGATCTCGGCGTTCGCGACATGCGGCTGCTGACGAACAACCCCAAGAAGATCATCGGTCTCGAAGGGTATGGCATCCGGATGATCGAACGCGTTCCCATCGAGACAGCGCCTACGGAAGACAACGTGAAATACCTCAGGACCAAGAAAAAGAAAATGGGGCACATTCTGCATGTCGAATAGGGGGGATACGATGATCCGGACGATCGAGGGCGACCTTCAGGGAAAAGGGCTGAAATTCAACATCGTGGTTTCCCGCTTCAACAGCTTCATCACCGACCGGCTGCTGGAAGGTGCGCTCGACGCCTTGGTGCGGCACGGAGTCGAAGAAAAGGATATCGCCGTCATCAAGGTCCCGGGCGCCTTCGAGGTTCCGCTGGGCGTCCGGAAGGCCGCAACGGGCGACATCGACGCGGTCATCGCCCTCGGTGCGCTGATCCGCGGCGGCACCCCTCATTTCGATTATCTCAGCGCCGAGGTGACGAAGGGCGTGGCCATGGTGATGCTCGATTCGGGTATCCCCGTATCTTATGGCGTCCTGACCACCGATTCGGTCGAGCAGGCCATTGAACGAGCCGGGACCAAGGCCGGCAACAAGGGCGCCGAGGCGGCCCTTTCAGCCATCGAGATGGCCAACCTTCTCCGGAACCTTTAGGCCGGGACAGAAAAGAGCAGACGTGCGGAAAGAATCGCGAGAAAAGGTTTTTCAGACGCTCTTCATGATGGATGTCCTCGGGATACCGCCCGAAAAGGCGATCCCGCTTTACGCTATGACCTCCGACACCCCCCCCTCCGACGAGGCCTACTATAGAGGGACGGTCGAGGGGGTGTTCGACCACCTCGAGGAGATCGATCTGATGATCTCTTCGGTTGCCGCCAACTGGCGCATCGAGCGCATGGCGCTGGTCGACCGGAACATCCTGCGACTCGGCACATTCGAAATCTGCCATTCCTCCGACGTCCCGTTCGTCGTTGCGATCAACGAAGCCGTCGAGCTCGCGAAGCGGTTCGGTTCGGTCGAGTCCGGCGGATTCATCAACGGCATCCTCGACAGGATCTCCGAGATCTCCCGGAAAAAGAAAGGCCAGGCATGAGATATCAGCCGCAGGCGATCGAATCCCGATGGCAGAAGCGATGGGAGGAAGCAGGCGTATTCCGTTGTCCCGATGAGCCCGGATCCCCCAAATTCTACTGCCTCGAAATGTTCCCGTACCCGTCCGGCCGCATCCACATGGGGCACGTCCGGGTCTACACGATCGGCGACCTTATCGCGCGGTTCAAGCGCATGCGCGGGTTCCAGGTGCTCCACCCGATCGGTTGGGACGCCTTCGGTCTTCCCGCCGAGAATGCCGCCGTCCGCCATGGGGTGCATCCCGCCAAGTGGACCTGGGAAAACATCGCCTTCATGCGAGGCCAGCTGAAGCAGCTCGGCTTCTCCTACGACTGGGACCGCGAGTTCGCGACCTGTTCGCCCGAATATTACCGATGGGAGCAGCTCTTCTTCCTCTGGATGCTCAAGGACGGGCTGGCTTACCGCAAACGCGCCCAACTCAACTGGTGCGACGAGTGCCAGACCGTGCTTGCCAACGAGCAGGTCAACCGGGACGGCACCTGCTTCATCCACGATCAGGTGCGCGTCACACAGCGCGATCTCGACCAGTGGTTCATCGGGACCACGCAATATGTCGAGGAGCTGCTGTCCGGACACGAAGAACTCAAGGGCGGCTGGCCAGAGAACATCCTCGAGATGCAGCGCAACTGGATCGGCCGGAGCGAGGGCGCCGAGATCGATTTCCCGATCGATGGGTCCGACGGAAAACTCACCGTGTTCACGACGCGGCCCGACACGGTTTACGGCGTCACCTTCATGAGCATGGCGCCCGAGCATCCGCTGGTCATGGAATTCGCCCGGAGGTCAGGCCGGGAGGCCGAGGTCGCCGCCTTCGTCGAGAAGGTTTCCCGCATCGATAAGATCGACCGCACCGCCGACGAGTTCGAGAAAGAGGGAGTCTTTACCGGCGGATATTGCATCAACCCGTTGACCGGCGGCAAGGTCCCGGTCTTCGCCGCAAACTTCGTCCTCTACGAATACGGGACCGGCGCAGTGATGGCGGTTCCGGCCCACGACCAGCGCGATTTCGAATTCGCCCGGAAATACGACCTCCCGGTCAAGATCGTCATCCGGCCCAAAGATTCTCCCGCCGGCGCCGAGGCGCTGACCGAGGCGTACGTCGGGACCGGAAGCATGGTCGACTCGGGCATATTCTCCGGAACGCCCAACGAGGCCGGGAAGAAGGCGGTCATCGACCATATCGCGTCCAACGGGATGGGACGCGGCAAGGTCCAGTATCGGCTCCGGGACTGGGGAATCAGCCGCCAGCGTTACTGGGGAGCCCCGATCCCGGTCATCCACTGCGAATCGTGCGGCATCGTCCCCGTTCCCGAAAAGGATCTCCCGGTCGTCCTTCCCGAGGACATCGCCTATTCGCGCGAACGCGGAAACCCCCTGGTCGCAGTCGAAGACTGGGTCCGCGTCCCGTGCCCCGCGTGCGGGAAGCCGGCGCGCCGGGAAACCGACACCTTCGATACCTTCATGGAATCGAGCTGGTATTTCCTGCGCTATATCGATCCCAAGAACCAGGACCAGCCGCTCGATCCCGCCAAGACGGCGAAATGGATGTGCGTCGATCAGTACGTGGGCGGCGTCGAACACGCCTGCATGCACCTGATCTACGCGCGCTTCTTCCACAAGTTCCTGCGCGACAAGGGTCTCACCCCCGGCAACGAGCCGTTCCTCCGGCTCCTTTCCCAGGGAATGGTCTGCATGGCCACCACCGAGTGCCCGAAGCACGGGTGGCGCTATCCCGAGGAGGTCGACCCAAACGGCAACTGCGTCCAGTGCGGCGAGAAATGCTCGGTCGGCCGTTCGGTCAAGATGTCGAAGTCGAAGCGAAACGTCGTGGAACCATCGACGCTCGTCGAGCGATACGGCGCCGATACGGCGCGCCTGTTCTCGCTGTTCGCCGCTCCTCCCGAAAAGGACCTCGACTGGAGCGAGCAGGGCGTGGAGGGTTCGTTCCGGTTCCTCAACCGGGTCTATCGTCTGGTCGTCCAGCACGAAGAAACCATCCGCTCCGCGGTCGCGGTCGACGCGGCCGGGGAGGAAGCGCGTCCGATCCGCTCGGTCACCCACCGGACGCTCAAGAAGGTTACAGCCGATATCGAAGACCGGTCTCACTTCAATACCGCCATTTCCGCCATCATGGAAATGGTCAACTTCCTCTACCTGGTCCCCGAAACCGACTGGGAAGGCGGCGCGACAGCTTCGGCCTTGAAGGAGGCGATCGAGACGCTGCTGCTGATGCTTTCCCCTTTTGCGCCCCACCTGGCCGAAGAACTCTGGTCGCGGATCGGGCAGGACGACCTGCTCTGCACCCGACGTTGGCCCGACGTCGACGTTGAAGCCGCGCGCGAGGAGCAGATCGAAGTCGTTATCCAGGTCAACGGTAGGCTTCGATCAAAACTGGTCGTCGCTCCCGATGCCGACGAAGAGACGATCCGTTCAGCTGCGTTGGCCGATCCGAAAATCCTCGAATATCTCGAGGGCAAGACGGTCCGGAAACTCGTGTATGTGCCCCGGAAGCTCGTGAGCATCGTGGTCTGACGGGATGGGCTCCCGGTATCGCGCCTGCTTCAAACTTGTCTTGGTCCCGGCGATGGCCCTTCTTCTGGCCGGTTGCGGGTACCAACTTCAGACCGCGCATCAAGCCCGCTTTACCGATCCGGGGATTCGAATCTCCCTCGAGCCGTTCCAGAATCTCTCGTTCGATTCCGATGCCGGTGCCCTCATGGCGACGCGACTTCGAGAAGAACTGCGCCGGAACGGTTTTCGCGGGACTTTCGAACGGGCGGGCGCCGATTTCCTGGTGGAAGGGAAAGTCAGAGATGTCAGGGAGGACGTCGTCACGCATGGGGCCGAAGGGTTTTCGCTCGAACACGCCCTGACGCTCGTGGTCGACATCCGGGTCGTCGAGGTATCAAAGGCCCGCGTCCTGCTGAAGGACGAGTCGGTCTCCGAAAGCGCCACCTATTTTGCCGGGCGCGACTTCCAGTACACGGAATCCAACCGCAGGATGGCGCTAGAAGACGCATGCCGCCGTCTTGCGGGGCGCCTCGGAAAGACGCTGCGGATGGTCCTTTGAGCAAGGCAACGACCGCATCCGTATTCCGCGAGCTGCTGGAAGGGGACCCTCCTCCGGCTTTCGTCCTGACGGGGGATGCCGCCGGGTTGACCGAGATGCTGGCCGAAAGCTGGAGCGCACGGCTGAAGCATGAAGCCCAATCCGCGGAGATGACCCATCTGACGCCGATCGACATGGAGCGCGACACCGTCGTCTTCGATTGGCGCACCCCATCCTTTTTCGCAAAATATCGCCTTTTCATCCTGCCCGATCTTGCAGACCTCAAGAAAGGCCCTCGCGAGGAGATCGCCGAATATCTCAAGGGGCCGACACCGCAGGTCACGCTTTTCATCCCGTGCTCAAAGAAAGATCCCATCTCGACGATCAAGGGCGTCAAGTCCGTCTCGCTCCGGACCGACCAGGCGGAATCGGCCATGTCCGCATTTGCCGCGTCCGTGATTCGCGACGCCGGCGGGAAGGTCACCCCTCAGGCGGCCGCTTTTCTCGCCCGGTGGATCGGACTCGATTTTCCGCGACTCAAGGAAGAGATCCGGAAGCTGCTGGCGACCGTCGAAAAAGGGAAAGAGATCGGCGAAGACGAGATCCGTGAAATTTGCGTCGCCGGCGGATTCGAGATGGACCCGTTCAAGTTCGCCGAGGCGTTGATCGCGGGAAAGATGGACCAGGTCATCCCGATGTTCCGGAGGTTTTCGAAGGCGGCGGAAAAGGACGAGTATTTCAAGCTGCTGGGGGCCGTATCCTGGAAGGTCAGGGCATCGGGGGGAAGGATGTCGCCTGAACGCGCGGGAGCACTGATCGATGCTTTGGGGGCGATTGACCGGGGAATAAAGGGGGAGAGCGAACTCTCCCCCGAACAGGTGGTCGAAATTCAGCTGTTGAAGCTGCTCCGCTAGGGAAGCAGCAGGGCTATTTGGCGGAAGAAGCCTTGTGGACCGCCTTGGCGAGGCGGCCGATCTTGCGGGAAGCGGTCTTGCGATGGAGGACGCCTTTCTTGGCGGCCCGGGTCAATTCGGAAGACGCGGCAGAGAGCGCGCCATTCGCGGTCTCAACGTTGTTTTCGGCGATGGCGGTACGGACTTCCTTCACTGCGCTCTTGACTGTGGACCGGACGTGGCGATTTCTGATACGCCGCTTGAGACTCTGCTTGTGACGCTTGATTCCGGATTTCAACCTCTTGGCCAATTCGTGCCTCCTGAAACGAAAGAAAATTTTCGATTAAACACGTATTAGACTCTATCCCGGCCTTCTTGTCAAAGGAATTTCATCCCGGTTTCGGTCGCGCCGGGCGACCGACGTCCGGCTCCTTTCGGTTGCCCAATAATAAGGCAATGTGCTCAACCTGCTCAGTTTGCGTGGTGGTTTTCGATTGTCCACAAAGGAATCCACAACCTGTCCACAGGTGGTGTGGAGAAAGCAGGGAGAAGATCAACCCACCCTTTTCTTCGCTTCGATCCAAAGACGATCGAGCGTCCCCATATCGGCGTTATCGATCGATATGCCTGATTCCATTGCGATTATCTCCAAAGTGCGAAACCGTTTCTCGAACCTGCTGTTGGCTTTCATGACGGCAGTTTCCGGCTGGACATCGATAAATCGACCGAGATTGACCAGCGCGAGGAACACATCGCCCAGCTCGTGCTCGATAGCGGTGGGATCCCCCTCGGAAATCGCCGTTTTCAGCTCGTTAAGCTCTTCGTCGACTTTTTCCATGACATGTTCGGTGCTGGACCAGTCGAACCCGGCCCGTGCGACCTTCCGGGAGACCTTGGCCGCCCGAAGCAATGCCGGAAAGCCCCGGGGAATTCCGTCGATCAGGGAATCGTGGGTCCGGTTCTCGACCGTCTTCTTGATATGTTCCCATTGGCGGGCGACGGCCTCGGGGGTGTCGGCCACGGCGGTGCCGAAAACGTGCGGATGACGCCGGATCATTTTTTCGGAGATAGCGCGAAGGACGTCGGAAATATCGAACTGCCCCGCCTCTTCGGCGATCCTGGCATGGAAAAGGACCTGAAGAACCAGATCGCCGAGCTCTTCACACAGATGTTCCGGACTTCCGTGCGTGATGGCCTCGACGACTTCGTGTGTCTCTTCGAGAAGATATTGGCGCAAAGAATCGTGGGTCTGGATCCGGTCCCATTCGCATCCGTTATCGGATCGAAGGCGGGCCATGATGGCTACGAGATCGTCGAATTCCTGCATGAGTCGTTTTCCTTGAAATGGTGGTAACATCTAACCGATGATAACCCGTTCGTTCCAATCCGCCATACGGTTTGTCCTGTTCGTGTCGATCATGTCGACGTGTCTTGCATCCGGGATAGCCGAGGCGGGGCAGGAAGGCGGCAATTTCAAGGGCTATCCCCCCGATATCCGTCAAAACGCGGAAAAAGTCGTCGCGGCCGCGAAACCGGGGCAGGAAGCGCAGCTCAAGTCCGAGGTCCGCATCCTCGGGAAGCGAATGCACGCTCGAGCCATCCTTTCGATCAATACGATCCCGGATACCGTCTTCAAGAAGTCGCTGAATGAAGGATGGAATTCGCAATCCGCGGACACGATGCGCATCCTCGGCGAGGTTGCGCCTCTTTCCGTTCCGCTATGGGCCTGGCTGTTCAAAGAGGATATCCTCCATTTCAGGATTCCCGAAGCGATCCTCGATTTCTCGGGAATCACCGGCGCGGTGCGCCAGTTCGGCCCTGCACTCATGGGCTATGGAGCGTGGCTGGTCACCTATCTCGTCGCAATGGCCTGCTGGTTTTCCGCATGGGCGGCCGTCAATCTTTTCCTTCGTGGGCGCCCATCCCTGGAAGCCGACCTCAAACGTCTCCTCAAAATGCCATATCGCGAGTACGTTGCGCCGATCGTTACGTTCCTGATTTTCATCCTGCCTGTAGCCTTGGGATTCGGTCTCGCCATCGCCGCGGGCATCTGGCTTGCCTTCTCGACCGTCTATCTCCGACGGATGGAACTGGTCGTCATGACGGTCTCCGTTCTGATGCTGGCGAGTCTCGTGCTTGGGGGCGGCATTCTCTACTCGTTCGACCGGATGGGCGGGAATACTCACAAAGGCGGTTGGCTCGGCGGAGAAGGGTACATCCCCTTGAACATGCCCGACGAGGGAGCACCGGTCGTTTCGGCCGATGTCGCCTGGATGCTCGATTTCGCCCGTGCGCGTTTAGACATGCAGTCCGGTAAGGCCGCTTCGGCCGAACGCCGATTCGATGAAATCTTCGAAACAGGCAAGGCGACCGCGGAGGTGCTCAACAATCGGGGGATATCGCGCGCCATGCAGGGCAGGATGCAGGATGCGCTCGCAGATTTCGAGGCTGCCCGGGGCAAGCGCCCTGGTTACGCCCCCGCGCTTTGGAACGCCTACCAGATATATCTGCAGACTTTCAACCTCGAGATGGCAGGGACGATCCAGGCCGACGCGTGGTCCGGGGTCCAGAACTTGCGTCCTTTCGGTTTTCGCCCGTCTGAATTCGAGCAAGGGGAATGGATCGCCTCCGGTCTCCCCGTCGGCGAGATCTGGATGGCGCTTTTCCGTGGCGGCCAGGGACTGATCCGGGATGCCGGCAAGAGCGAGGTCTTCAACAAATTCTTTCACCCGATGTCGCCCTCCGGCGCGCTGTTCTTCCTCGGGATGGCCTATGTTTGGTCGATGGTCTGGAAAGCCGCATCCATGAAGCTATGGGTCAATTGCACCTGCAGGGCCTGCGGCGCCCGCTCCATGATCATCGGTAACGTGGAGGAATCGGACATCTGCACGCCGTGCCGGGCACAGATCGGCAGCGGTATCCGGGGCGGGGAGGAGCGCGATCGGCGCGTCCAGGTCATCCTGTTTCACCAGCGCTTCGTCCGGCTATCTTCGATGGCAGTTCCCGGGGCCGGCATGCTATGGGCCGGAAAGGAAATTCGCGCGTTCGTTTACGGCCTGTTCCTGGCGGGTTCCCTCGCCGGAGTAACGACCTCTCTCGGGATCGGCGCCGAAGGGAATCCTCTCGTCTATTCCCTTCAGAGATCGGTCCTTGTCTTCTTTCTCTTGATCACGGCGCTGCTTTGGATTTTCGGAGCGGCGTGGAGTCTCCAGTCGTTTTCCTCCCTTCAGCGTCGATTCAACATCGTGGGAGGGCGGTAGCCGATGCAGGGGAAAATCGTCGATTTCGGCATACCCGACATCTTCCAACTCGTCTCTTCCCAAGGCAAAAGCGGCTCTCTGGCGATCCGGGGGGACGGACGCGACGCCCTGTTCTATTTCTCCGACGGAATGATTGTCGACGTCCAGCCTGACCGGCGGGAACCTGCGGCCATGCTGGGACGCATGCTGACCGATGCCGGGATCATCACGGTCGAAGAGCTGCGGCGCGGACTGGGTGATCAGCTCAAGTCGGGGAAGAAGCTCGGGGAGCATCTCCTCGAAAAAGAAAAGATCTCCCGGGAATCACTGGTTCGCTTCCTGAATCTTCAACTGAAGGAAACGGTCTTCGACGTCCTTCGACTCAAGGATGGCGAATATCGATTCGAGGGATATGCCTTCCATCCGTCGGGAGTCATGGGAGACCCCGTTCGTCCCGACGTGCTGATGATGGAGGGGATGCAATATCTCGATGAGTACCCCCGTTATCGCGACAAGTTCCCCAAGGGCGATTTTCGCGTAACCCGAAAGAAGGGGATCAAGATCGACCCATCCGCACTCGCACCCGAGGAGCGGATCGTCTGGAAGGCGCTCGATTTTTCGGACGAGCCCGTCCGCGTCTTCAGGCGGGCGTATCTCACGGCTTTCGAAGGCATCAAGGGGCTGCATTCCCTCCTGGACCGGGGTGTGATCGAAGTTTCGTTACCCGATACGTCACAAGCGGGCGACAAGCGGGGGATCATCCGCGAGGAGCTCGGGCGCCGGCGGCGCATTGCGATGATTCGCGCGACGCTCTGGGCCGCAGGAGGCATCGCGACAGCCTTCTGGCTGTTCCAGGCGCTTCTTTCGCCGGATTCGGCCTGGATCTTCTCCTCCTGGTCCGGGTTCTTCTAGAATCGAGGCGGGATTTTTGAACAAGATGACCACGCAGAAAAGCGAAGCGACCCTGACGTTCGAGGACACTGCGCTCCTTCCCAACCTGTTTGGGGGGCATGACGAACACCTCAAGATCGTCGAGCGGGTTATGGGAGTCGTCATCGTCCCGCGCGGGAACCAGGTGACGTTGCACGGCGATCCGCTGCAGGTCGAGCTGGGAACCAAGGTACTCGAAGGGCTCTATCGGATTCTTCGGAAGGGGATCCCGGTCACGTCGAACGACGTGGCTTCGGCGATCCGGATCGTCAATTACGACAAGAATGCCGATGTCTACGAAGTGTTCCAGGATGTCGTCTTTCGTTCGTCCCGGAACGTGGTCATCGCCCCCAAAAGCATAGCCCAGAAGATCTACCTCGATGCGATCCGGACGGAAGATATCGTATTCGGCGTCGGCCCCGCCGGGACAGGCAAGACCTTCCTGGCCATGGCGATGGCCGTGAGTTCCCTGATGCGGAAGGAAGTGAAGCGAATCGTCCTCGCGCGTCCTGCGGTCGAAGCCGGGGAGAAGCTAGGCTTCCTGCCGGGCGATATGGCGGAAAAGGTCAATCCCTATCTCCGGCCGCTCCACGACGCTCTCTATACCATGCTCGAATTCGATCAGGCTTCCAAGCTGATGGAGCGCGGGACCATCGAGGTCGCCCCGTTGGCGTTCATGCGCGGTCGCACGCTGAACGATGCTTTCGTCATTCTGGACGAGGCCCAGAACACCACCTCGGAGCAGATGAAGATGTTTCTCACGCGGATCGGTTTCGGGTCGAAGGCAGTTGTTACGGGCGATATCACTCAGACAGACCTGCCGTCCGGGCGGGTCAGCGGACTGAACGAGGCGCTGGAAATTCTCGGGGGACTGCCCGGAATCCGTTTCTGCCGGTTCACCGAGATCGATGTCGTGCGCCACCCGATCGTCCAGGAAATCATCAAGGCCTACGAGCGGTATGAAAATCGTTCAGCCGACTGAAATCGAAAAATCGCCTAAACCTCGCAGGAAGCGTCTTTTCCGCGAGATGGCCATCGGCATTCTGTCCGCAGCCGCGTTCGCGGCGATCTTCTACCTTTGGGGGGAGGAGCTGATGCCGCGGGCGGCGGGGCGGTCCGGCCACCTTTTCCCGTTCGTCGGGGCGGTCTCCCTGACGCTGGCCGTCGCCCTGTTCCTGTCCGAATGGTTCGGCTTCGCCGGGCGGGAGGTTCGCAAGGTCCGCCTGGCCGCGCGCGATTTCCTGCTCCTGTTTTCGCTGGTCCTTGTTCTCTTTTTTCTCGCGAAGACGGTCATGGATGTCCTCCCCGACGTCCGGGCCTGGAATCGCCATGTTCCCGCCCGCGCCTACGTCTACCTGATTCCCGTGACCGCATTCGCGATGGTCGTCCGGATGCTGCTCAATTCGGAAGTGGCGATCCTGTTCACCGTGGCCGCATCGGTTCTTTCCGCCGCCGCCGCCTCCGGGCGCTGGCCGACGCTTTTGTTCCTCCTTCTTTGCGGGACGGCCGGCGCCGCACGGGCGGGGCGCATCCAGGACCGTTACCGGGCGCTGCTCGCGGGCATCCTCACGGCGCCCGTCTGCGCGCTCGGCGCCGTCGCGCTCGAGCTTGCCTTTCACGGCCCCTCCGACATCTTGTGGGCGGGCTTCTTCGGCGCCATCAACGGAATCGTTTCGGGGCCGATGGCTATCGCGATCCTTCCCGTCGCCGAATACGTCTTCGGGTACGCCAGCGATATCCGCCTGGTCGAGCTTTCGAGCACGGCGCATCCTCTGCTCAAGCGCCTGATGGTCGAAGCGCCCGGGACGTTCCACCACAGCGTCATCGTCGGAACGCTGGCCGAGGCGGGGGCGACCGCCATCGGCGCCAATCCGAATCTTTGCCGGGTGGCCGCCCTCTTTCACGATGTCGGCAAACTCGGCAAGCCGGGCTATTTCTCCGAGAACCAGGCCGGGATGGGAAACGTCCACGATTTTCTGACGCCGGCGGCCAGTCGACTGGTCATCCTGTCCCATGTCTCTGAAGGGGTCCGGTTGGCCGAGTCGTATCGGCTCGGGGAACGGATCGTCGAGATCATCCAGCAGCACCACGGGACGAGCGTTCTCTACTGCTTCTACGACAAGGCCCAAAGGCAAGTGGCCGGGCCCGACGCCAGCGAGGAGACCTTCCGCTACCCCGGGCCCAGGCCCCGATCCCGCGAAGCGGCCATCATCATGCTCGCAGATTCGGCGGAAGCCGCTACGCGCAGCCTCGTTAATCCGACGGCCGCCGATATCGAAGCGACGGTGATGGGGCTGGTGAACCGGATCCACCTCGACGGACAGCTGAACGACTGCGACATGACGCTGCGCGATTTCCACGCCGTCAGCCAGATATTCATCAAGGTCCTGATCGCGATTTCGCACACCCGGGTCGATTATCCCGAAAGCGGCAAAGGAATCCTGAGGCCCGCGCGATGAGCGCAACCGTGCCCATGCAGGTCAGCATCCGTCAAAATGTTCGTCCCGCCCTTTTTTCGGGGAAGGCGTTGCGCCGGTTGATCCTGCACGCCCTCGAGGTCCTGCAGGCGGAGGCGTGCGATCTTCGACTCCTGGTCGTCGGCGATCCCGAGATGGCGCGCTGGAACGGACGGTTCATGGGGCATGCCGGAACGACCAACGTCATCTCCTTCCCAGAGGAAGAGCCGGTCGAGGGCGAGACTTCCCGCATCCTGGGGGATATCGTGATCTCGGCCCCGACCTGCCTGGCGCAGACTTCCGGATGGGAAGGCACAGAGGAAGAGCGCGTCTTCTTCTTCGTCCTCCACGGCATGCTTCACCTGCTGGGGTACGATCATGTCGGAGACAGGAAGCAGGCGCGTCGGATGCGGGCCAGGGAGCTCAAGATCTATCGCGCGGTCGTTCCGGGGCACGTCGTCTGATGGCTCGGATCGCCTGTCGTGATGCGCTGCTGGGGGCAGCGTTCGTGCTCTGCTATCCGCTCGGGATGCCCGGCTACGGCATCCCGTTTCTCCCCTTCGTCGCCCTCGTTCCACTGCTGGCGCTATCGGCATCCGCCTCGTCGACCCGGTCGGCCGCCAGGCTCGGCTTCGCCTTGGGCACGCTTGCCGATCTCCCGATCTACTACTGGATCGCCTGGACCGTAGCCGTTCCCGGGAATCTCGGGTGGTTGATCGGCGCGGCATGCGCGCTTGCCGTCTCCGCTTTCGTGGCCTGTTTCATCTCGGCAGTCTGCGCCCTGAACCATTTTTGTTTTCGAATGCTGGGGCCCGCGGCGTTCTGGGCATTTCCCTTCTTCTGGGTCGCCATCGAAACCGCAAGGATGCATTTGTTCACCGGCTTCCCCTGGATGCTGTTCGGGTACTCGCTCGCCGACAGTCCATGGCTTCGCCAGGCCGCCGACCTGGCCGGAGTCTACGGCCTGGGTTTTCTCGTGGTCTGCGTGAACGTGGCGATCTTCGTCGCAACAAGGAGCCTGGCGGAACGCGCGTGGCGAAAAGCGGTGCTGCCCGGCCTTGCCGGAATGGCCGTGGTGGCCTTCATGGCCTGCTACGGGAGCTTTCGCCTGGGGCAGCCGGTCGCTCCGGCCGGCCCCGCGATTCGGGTCGGCATCGCCCAGGGAGGAATCGACCAGAACCGCAAATGGGATCCCGCCAACCAGGAAGCGACGATCGACATCTATCGCCAACTGACGTCCGAGGCCGTGGCCAACGGGGCGAGCGTGGTCGTCTGGCCAGAGACGGCGGCGCCGTTTTTCTACGGGTGGGAGGCCGATCTAACGCAGCGGGTCGACAACGTGGCGCGAAGCCTTTCGGTCCCGATCGTATTCGGGGCCCCGTGGTTCAGCCCCGAAGACGGCGTGAAATATTTCAACAGCGTCTTCCATGTCGATTCAAGAGGGATGCCGATAGGCCGTTACGACAAGCGCCATCTGGTCCCCTTCGGAGAATACGTCCCGCTTCGCAGGCTGTTGCCGTTCATCAGCAAGCTCACGGCGGGGGAGGAGGATTTCTCCCGCGGGAAGGCGCCCACGCTCTTCATGATCGACAATACTGCCGCCGCCGCTTCGATCTGCTATGAGGCGGTCTTCCCCGAGCTCGTTCGCGAAAGCGTGCTGGCGGGAGCCGGATGGCTGATCAACGTCACGAACGACGCCTGGTTCGGGGACACCGTCGCTCCATGGCAGCACCTGGCTATGGCGAGGATGCGCGCCATCGAAGAGCGCCGTCCCATGGTCCGGGCGGCCAATTCCGGGATCAGCGCCATAATTCGTCCGGATGGCGCGATCGACCGCTCGCTCGGTCTTTTCCGCAAGGGGATCGTGGTCGCCGAGATTACACCCGGTACAGGAACCACGTTCTACGCAAAAACGGGTGAACTGTTCGGATATTCGTGTATTATAATTGGTTTTCTCATTTTTCTTTTCGCCTTGAAAGGACCCCATGGCAGCCGGAATTCTTGAGGAGCAAGCAATCGCCCTTGAAGCACGCGCGCGCGCGCTTCGAGGTTATCTTTGACGTAGATCGAAAACTCGCACGCCACGCCGAACTCGAGTCGATCGCGGCACGGGACGGCTTCTGGGAGTCTCCCGAAAAAGCTGAGCCCATTCTCAAGGAACGCAAGTCGATCGACACTTTCCTCGAGAAATGGGGCTCCCTCGATGCCTCTTTCGGCGACCTGCACGCCTGCCTCGACCTGGTCGACGAGCAGGCCGATCCCGGGCTGGAATCAGAGATCGGGTCGATTCTGCGCACGATTTCGGAGCGTCTCGACGACCTGGAGATGGCGCGGATGCTCAGCGGCGAAGGGGATGACCTCAACGCGATCGTGACGATCCATGCCGGCGCCGGCGGCACCGAATCCCAGGACTGGGCCGAGATGCTGCTCCGGATGTACACACGGTTCTGCGACCGCAACGGGTATGAAATGGAGCTGGCCGAGCGGCAGGACGGCGAGGAAGCCGGCATCAAGAGCGTCACCTTCCTCATGAAAGGCGACCATGCATTCGGGTACATGAAGGCCGAAGGCGGCGTCCACCGGCTGGTCCGGATCTCGCCCTTCGACGCGAACAAGCGCCGGCACACGTCGTTCGCCTCGGTTTTCGTGTCTCCCGAGATCGACGATACCGTCGAGATCACCATCGACGATAACGACCTCAGGATCGACACGCTCCGCTCCGGCGGCGCGGGGGGGCAGCACGTCAACAAGACGGAATCCGCCGTCCGGCTGACCCACCTGCCGACCGGACTCGTCGTTCTTTGCCAGCAGGAGCGTTCCCAGCACAAGAACAAGGCGCTGGCCTACAAGATCCTGCGGTCCAAGATGTACGCGCTCGAGATGCGGCAACGCGCCGAGAAGGTGCAGGACAGCCATAAGGCGAAAAAAGACATCGCCTGGGGCTCGCAGATCCGGTCCTACGTGCTGGCGCCTTACAGAATGGTCAAGGATCATCGGACCGGGCACGAGACCGGGAACGTCGATGCCGTGCTCGACGGCGACATCATGGACTTCATCCATAAGTACCTGCTCTCGGGCGGCGCCGACGTGCAGGATTCCGGAGGCGACATTGAATGAAGAATGGAACGACCTGATCCGGGACCGTTACCGGAAGGTCGAAGAGATACGGGAAGCAGGCGAGATCGCTTATCCCAACGGGCAGCATGTAGGCTGGACATCGGATGCGGTTCGTAGGGCTGCCGACGGAATCCCGGCCGCGGAGCTTCCGGGCCGCGCCATCAAGGTCGACGTCGCAGGAAGAATTCTCGCCAAGCGCCGGATGGGCAAGGCGGCGTTCCTGAGCATCCTCGATCGTGCCGGGAAGATCCAGTTCCACCTGACCCAGGACAGCGTCGGCGAGGCCGAATACGAGAAGTTCAAGAAGCGCATCGACATCGGCGATATCGTATGGGCCGAAGGCACGCTGTTCGTGACCCAGACCGGCGAGCTGACGATCAAGGTCTCCTCTTTCCGCCTGTTGACGAAAGCGCTCCGGCCGCTTCCCGAAAAGTGGCATGGCCTCTCCGACGTCGAGACGCGCTACCGGCAGCGATACGTCGATCTCATCGTCAACGAGGACGTCCGCGAGATCTTTCGGAAACGTTCGCGCATCATCTCTTTCGTCCGCAACTTCCTCGTCGCGCGCGACTACCTCGAAGTCGAGACGCCGATGATGCAACCGATCGCGGGCGGCGCAACAGCGCGTCCCTTCATGACGCATCACAACAGCCTCGACATGGATCTGTTCCTCCGGATCGCCCCCGAACTTTATCTCAAGCGGCTCCTGGTAGGCGGTTTCGAGCGTGTTTTCGAGATCAACCGCAATTTCCGGAACGAGGGGATTTCCACCCAGCACAATCCAGAGTTCACGATGGTCGAGTTTTACCAGGCCTACGCCACCGTCGACGAGCTGATGACCCTCACCGAAGATTTATTTTCCGGGTTGGCGATACATTTGTTCGGGTCCACCAAGGTTCCCCTTCAGGGGAAAGAGATCGACTTCGCCACGCCCTGGCAGCGGTTGACCGTCCGCCAGGCAGTCGCCCTCTACGGGAAGGTTCCCGAGGAGCGTTTGTCCGACCCGGCGTTCCTGCGCGAGATGGCGGCGGGCCTGGGTCTTTACGTCAAGGAAGGCACCCCCGACGGAAAGCTGCTGGTCGAACTCTACGAGGCGGTGGGCGAGCGCGCAATCATCGGGCCCACGTTCGTCACCGAGTATCCGATCGAGGTGTCGCCGCTTTCCCGCAAGAACGACCAGCGTCCCGAGATCGTCGACCGTTTCGAGCTCATCGTCAACGGCCGCGAAATTGCCAATGCCTTCTCCGAGCTCAACGACCCGGTCGATCAGCGCAAGCGGTTCGAGGCACAGCTCGAAGAGAAAGCGCGCGGCGACGAGGAGGCGATGGCGATGGACGACGACTACATCCGGGCGCTCGAATTCGGCATGCCGCCAGCCGCGGGCGAGGGGATCGGGATCGATCGCCTGGTCATGCTGTTCACCGATTCCCCCTCCATCCGCGACGTGATCCTGTTCCCGCAACTTCGCAAGGAAGGGTGACCCGGGCTTGCGATTCCCGGTCGAATATTACATTGCCCAGAAGTATCTTCTGGCCAAGCGGAAGCAGACGTTCATCTCGATCATCACCTTCATTTCCGTGCTGGGGGTGACGATCGGCGTGACCGCGCTCATCATCGTGCTTGCGGTCATGAACGGATTCGAGCAAGAGCTGAAGGACCGGATCCTCGGAGCGACCGCCCACGTCCACGTGACCAGCCTCGACGGGACGATCCCGGAACCCTACCGGCTCGCCGCCCGGCTGGGCGCGATGGAAGGCATCGCCGCCGCATCTCCCTACGTCTTTTCCCAGATGATGATTACTTCCGGGGGCGGCGCTACCGGGGGCGTGCTGCGGGGGGTCGACCCGGCCTCTGTCGGAAAGGTAACCCGGCTGGTCAAGGACGTCCGGGTCGGCAAGATCGAAAACATCATCCGGAGATCCGCGGACGACCTGCCCGGGGTGATCCTCGGGAAAGAGCTGGCCGGCAACCTGGGGGTGGGGATGGGCGACCTGGTCGAAGTGCTCGTGCCCGGCGGCAACGTGACCCCTCTCGGGGCTTTCCCCAGATCCGAGCGGTTCAAGGTCGCAGGCATCTTCGAATCCGGCATGTACGAGTACGACGCCACCTTTGCTTATGTCTCCTTCGACGAGGCGTCCCGCATGCTCGGCACCGGCGGGCGCGCCAGCGGGATCGAGCTCAAGGTCAACGACATTTATCAGGCCTCGGCTATCGCCGCGCGCATCCGGACCGATCTGGGGCTGCCCTATTACGCCAAGGACTGGATGCAGAGCAACCGCAACCTGTTCTCGGCGCTCAAGCTCGAAAAGGTGGTCATGTTCATCATCCTCGTGCTCATCGTGATGGTGGCGGCGTTCAATATCATCAGCACGCTCATCATGATCGTCATGGAAAAGAACAAGGACATCGGGATCCTGATGACCATGGGCGCCACTCGGCGCACGATCCGCCGCATCTTCGCGCTCGAGGGCCTTTTCATCGGGATCGTGGGGACGCTGGCCGGGACGATCCTGGGCGGGGGGCTTTGCTGGCTATTGAAAAAATACCAGTTCATCCATCTTCCCAACGACGTCTATTACATCACCACGCTTCCCGTGCTGTTCGATCCCGCGATCCTTATGCTGGTCGGCGGCAGCTCCATCCTGATCTGCTTCCTTGCGACGCTCTATCCCGCCCGGCAAGCCAGCCGGATCGATCCCGCCGAGGCGATACGCTATGAATAGCGATACCCTGATCCACGTAGAATCGCTCCGGAAGACCTACCTCCGGAACGGCGGGAAGCTCGAGATCCTCAAGGGGATCACGATGGATATCGCGCGCGGGGAGCTGCTCGGCGTCGTCGGCGTTTCCGGCGCGGGAAAAACGACGCTCCTGCAGATCGTCGGGACGCTCGATCGGCCCACCTCCGGCTCGGTATCCTTCGAAGGGAACGACATATCGGCGCTCTCCGAGGAAGCGCTGGCATCTTTCCGCAATCGGACGATCGGCTTCGTCTTTCAGTTTCACCACCTGTTGCCCGAGTTCGACGCGACCGAAAACGTCATGCTTCCCTGCCTGATCCAGGGGGCGTCGCGGTCCGAGGCACGCAGTCGGGCGGATGCGTTGCTCGACGAAGTCGGCCTGACCGATCGCAAGGATCACCGGATCGGAGAGCTTTCCGGGGGAGAGCAGCAGCGCGTGGCGATCTGCCGGGCGCTCGTGATGAACCCGAGTGTGCTGCTGGCCGACGAACCCACCGGGAACCTGGACAAGGAAACCGCCAACGGCGTCTTCGACCTTCTCCGCGATCTGAACCGTACCCGCAAGCTGACGGTCATGATGGTGACCCACAACATGGACCTCGCCTCCAGGATGCACCGCGTCATCCGGATCGACGACGGGATGATCGCCTGATGAAAAAGGTTCTGCTGTCCGTCATCGTTTCGATCCTCCTCCTTGCAGTCACGGCAGGGGTCGCCATGCCCGAAGGGTTCAAGGTCGTCGATATCGAGGTGGTCGGCGCCAACCGGATCAAGCCCTCGTCGATTCTCCAGAACTTGAAGACCCGAGTCGGCCGCGATTTCGACCTTCAGGATATTCGGGACGACGTCAAGACGATCTGGAAGATGGGGTTCTACACCGATGTCCGTTTCGACTCAGAGGAGGTCGCCGACGGTTACAAGCTGACCATCATCGTGGCCGAGAAGCCGGTCGTCTCCCGGGTGACGCTCGAGGGAAACAAGGAACTCGACAACGCGGAGCTCAAGGCGGCGATCTCCTTGAAGGAGCGCGACCTCTACAACGAAGATAAGGTTCGCGAATCGGTTCGCAAGATGACGGAGCTTTACCACAACAAGGGTTATTACGACGCGGCGATCGATTCCTCGGTGACGGAAGATATCGACGGGTCGATGAAGGCGATGTTCCGGGTCCGCGAAGGCGAAAAGATCAAGATCGCAAAGATCCGGTTCGACGGAAATCTTTACCTTTCAGACAGCGAGATCCGGAAGGTTCTCGAGACGAAAGAGAGGGGCTTCTTTTCTTTCATCACCGATTCCGGAACCTTCAAGCAGGACGTCCTCCAGAACGACATCTTGCGTATCGAGGCGCTCTACAGCAACAACGGGTTTCTCGATTCGAAAGTCACCGATCCAAAGATATCCCGCGGGGCCGACGGGCTGGTCGTTTCCATCCGGATCTTCGAAGGAAAACAATACCGTGTCGGGGATATTTCCGTCGGCGGCGAAAGTTCCGTCCCGACCGAGCGTCTGCGCGAGAGCGTCCGTCTCAAGAAGGGGGAGATCTTCGACCGGGAACTGCTCATCCAGGATCTGCAGAACCTTTCCACGATGCTCAAGGACAAGGGATACGCAGAAGCCAACGTTCGCCCCGTCGTCGAGAAGCACAAGGATTATCCGCTGGCGGACGTCAAGTACGTCCTGGAGCAGGGGACGCTGTTCCGTTTCGGGCGCGTCGAGATCGCAGGCAACACCAAGACGTTCGACCGGATCGCACGAAGGCAGCTCGAGGCCGTTGACGGAAAGCTTTACTCCGAATCCGCGCTCAAGGAGAGCAAGGAAAATCTGGTCCGGACTTCTTACTTCAAGGACGTCAAGATCACGACCTCCCAGTCGACCGTGCCCGACGAGAAAGACGTAAAGGTCGAGTTGCAGGAAGGCCCTACCGGAACGCTTTCCGGAGGACTCGGGTTCAGCTCCGTCGACAAGCTTTTCGGCGTGGTCCAGGTCAGCGAGAACAACCTGTTCGGGCGCGGCTGGAAAAGTTCCCTCAATTCCCAGTTCGGCGCGCGAAAGACCGTGTTCAGCCTCGACTTCCGGGATCCGAACCTGTTCGACACCGATTACAGCCTGCTCCTGAACGCCTACAACAGCGATACCGAATATACCGATTTCAAGCGGAAGGCGCGCGGAGGGAAGCTCGGGCTCGGCTACAATTTTTCCCGACTGGTCAGCGGCAGCCTGAGCTACCGGCATGACACCAGCCGGATCACCGCCACCAACCCCACAACCGTCTCCTCCATCCTTCTCGACGAATTCAACAAGGGGACCCAGCAGACCCATTCCCTGTCGGCGAATCTGACCCGGAACAGCACCGACCGGTTCGTAGACCCTTCGAAAGGGTCCGTCCAGTCTGCGGTCGTCGAATACGCCGGCGGACCGATGGGCGGCACGAGCCAGTTCGCAAAATATTTCCTGACCGAGAAGGTATTTTTCCCGGTCACCGAATCCTCGGTGCTTTCCGGCAACCTGACGTGGGGCCACGTCGTGAGCACGGAGGGCGGCGGGCGAGTGCCGATCTTCGAACGCTTCTTCCTCGGGGGGCCCTACAGCATTCGCGGCTTCAAGTCCCGGAGCCTTTCGCCGGCCGATCCCAACACCGGAGAGCTCTATGGCGGCAACAAGGAGCTGGTGCTGAACGTCGAATATGTATTCCCGCTGATGAACGACATCGGTTTCAAGGGCGTCTTCTTCTTCGACGCGGGCAATACGTGGCGACAGGGCGAGTGGCCCGGAAAAGATGAGGGGTTGCGCTATTCGACGGGCTTCGGCGTCCGCTGGTACTCACCGATGGGGCCGCTCCGGTTCGAGTGGGGGTGGAACCTTTCTCCCAAGCCCGGCGAGTCCAGGAAGGTCGCCGAATTCACGATCGGAACCGCATTCTGACAATCAGGAGGTACAGTTTGATGCGTATCCACAAGCTGGCATTCGCGGCCGCATGCATGACGGCGGTCCTCTCGTTCACCGACATCGCGGCCCACGCCGACGGGCTCAAGGTGGCGGTGATCGACGTCGCCCGGATCCTCAACGAATCCGAGGCCGGCAAGGTCGCCAAGAAAAAGCTCGAGGCCCGGTTCGACGAACTTCGGAAGGGGATCGACGCCCGGAAGGAAGAGGCCCAGAAGCTCAAGGAGGAGCTCGACAAGATGAAAGTCCTCCTCGACAAGGACAAGGGCAAGGGCAAACTCAAGGACAAGGAAGACAAGTTCGCGGCGAAAGTCGCCGAATTCGAAAAGCTGCGGCAGGAAGCCGAAAAGGAAATGCAGGGGCGCCAGGCCGACATGACGCGCGACATCCTGAAGGATATCGAGGGAAAGGTGATGTCGGTCGTGACCGAGGAGAAGATCGACCTGCTCCTCGACAGCGGCCAGGGGAACGTCGTCCTTCACGCTTCTCCGTCCCTCGATATCACGAGCAAGGTTCTTGCGCTGGTCAACAAGGTCGAACAGCCCGCAAAGGAGGCCCCCGTTGCCAAATAGCATGACGCTGGCCGAGCTGGCCTCGAAAATCTCCGCCCGGATCGAAGGCCCGTCCGAGATGGTCGTCACGGGCGTCGCTCCTCTCGACGAGGCCGGTCCGGGGCAGGTTTCCTTCATCGCACAGGGGAAATATGTTTCGATGGCTGCCCATTCGAAGGCTTCCGCAATCATCACGAAAGAGCCGATCCCGGGTTCCTCCGCGACGTTTCTGATCTCGGATAACCCTTACTACGCTTTCGCCGGCGCGGTCGAACTGTTCCACCCGCCGTACATGCCGCCTGCCGGGGTTTCGCCGAAGGCCGACATCCATCCCGATGCATCGATCGGCTCGGGCGTGGCCGTTTCCGCCTTTGTTTCGATTGCCGATGGGGCAACCGTCGGAGAAGGCACCATCCTCTTCCAGGGCGTCGTCGTCGGCCGAAACGTCAAGATCGGCGCAGGATGCCGGATCTATCCGAACGTCGTCCTTTACGACGATGTTGTCATCGGGAACCGGGTGATCCTGCACTCCGGAAGCGTTATCGGCAGCGACGGCTTCGGGTTCGCACCTTCCCGTTCCGGGTACAAGAAAATCCCGCAGGTCGGCACGGTCGAGATCGCCGACGATGTCGAGATCGGAGCCAACACCACGGTCGATCGCGCGGCATTGGGCGTCACGCGCATCGGGCGTGGCACGAAGCTCGACAACCTGGTCCAGGTCGGGCACAACGTCGTCATCGGAACCGACACGGTGATCGCGTCGCAGGCTGGGATATCCGGAAGCTGCAAGATCGGGAACAGGGTCATGATCGGCGGGCAGGCCGGCCTTGCCGGACACCTCGAGATCGAGGACGGCATCATGCTCGGCGCGAAGTCCGGCGTTCCCGACACCCTGAAGGCGTCTACCTCGCGGGTCTGGTCGGGAATCCCGGCGATGCCCCACGGGACCTGGCTCCGGATGGCAACGCTCCTGCCGAAGCTCCCCGAACTGTTCCGCCGCGTCTCGAGGCTTGAAAAGCCCAATCCTGCGCAGGGGGAATCCTAGGATGATGTCGGTCAATGAAATCATGGCGCTGCTGCCGCACCGGTTTCCGTTCCTGCTCGTCGACCGCATCGTCGAGCATGATCCCGAGAAGCGGATCGTCGGCCTGAAGAACGTGACGATCAACGAGCCCTTCTTCCAGGGCCATTTTCCCGGTCACCCGATCATGCCGGGCGTGCTCATCGTCGAGGCGATGGCCCAGGTTGGCGGCATTCTTGCGCTCAAGGCGCTGGGCGGCGAGAAACGGCTCGCCTATTTCGCGTCGATCGACAACTGCAAATTCCGGAAGCCGGTCGTCCCGGGCGATCAGTTAAGGATCGAGATCGACGTGACCGCCCACAAGGGGCCCGTCTGGAAGATGCATGGCGAGGTCAAGGTCGAGGGCGTGATCGTCGCCAAGGCCGATGTCACCGCGACCCTGGTCGCAGCGCCGGACGACGAATCGAAAGGGGAGGGAGGCAGCAAATGATCCATCCGACCGCCATTATCGATCCGGGAGCGGAGGTGGGCAAGGAGGTCTCCGTCGGTCCCTATGTCGTCATCGGTCCCAACGTCACGATCGGGGACGGATGCTCGATCGGCTCCCACGCCGTCGTCGAGTCGCATGCCCGGCTGGGGCGTAACGTCAAGGTCTCCTCCTTCGCATCGATCGGCGCCCCTCCCCAGGACCTCAAGTACCGTGGTGAAGAGACCTGGGTCGAGATCGGGGATGACGTCATCGTCCGGGAATATGCCACGATCAACCGGGGGACAGTGACCGGCGAGGGCATCACGAGGGTCGGAAGCAACTCCATGATCATGGCCTATGTCCACATCGCGCACGATTGCCAGGTCGGGAGCCGGGTCATCATGGCCAATGCCGCAACTCTCGCGGGGCATGTCCACATCGAGGACGGCGCCTTCATCGGCGGCCTCAGCGCCGTGCACCAGTTCGTCAGCATCGGCACCCTCGCGATCGTCGGGGGGATGTCCGGGATCTCCCAGGATGTCCCGCCGTACGTCAAGGCGGTAGCAGCCCGTCAAGGGCGCAACCGGTCGCTCTTCGGGCTGAACGTCATCGGGCTCCAGAGGGCCGGGATGTCCGCAGAGGCGATCGACCTGCTCAAGAAGGCCTATCGCGTCATCTTCCGGTCCGAGCTCCCCCTGAAGGATGCCCTCATGAAAGCCGAGGCCGAAATCGAGCAATCCGCCGAAGTGCGCCGGCTGATCGGGTTCATCCGGTCCAGCAAGCGCGGCGTGCTGAGGTAGAGCGATGAAAACACGCATCGGTGTCATCGGAGTCGGGTACCTCGGCAGGCTTCACGCCCAGAAGATGGCGTCGTTCGACGACGTCGATTTCGTCGGCATCTCGGATACCAGCGTCGCGCACGGAGAAGCGGTCTCGAAAGAATATTCCGTCCCCTTTTTCCCGGACCATCGCGCGCTGCTGAAACTCGTCGACGCGGTCTCGATCGCGGTCCCGACGACCGCGCATTACCGCATTGCCATGGACGCGATGAAGGCGGGCGTCCACGTGCTGCTCGAAAAACCGATCGCCGCCACCGTCCGCGAGGGCAGGGCGCTGGTCCGCGAGGCTCAGAAACGCAAGCTCGTGTTCCAGATCGGCCACCTCGAGCGGTTCAACCCGGCCGTCGTCTCGGCCGCTTCCATCCTGACCGAGCCCCGCTTCATCGAATGTCACCGGCTGGGACCCTTCGGCGGCCGGGGGACCGACGTCGACGTCGTGCTCGACCTCATGATCCACGACATCGACCTCATCCTTTCGTTCGTGCGGTCGCCGGTCACCCGCATCCATGCGGTCGGGGTGCCCGTCATTTCGCCGAACATCGACATCGCCAACGCCCGCCTTCTATTTGCGAACGGATGCGTGGCGAACGTCACCGCCAGCCGGGTTTCGGCCCGGAAGCAACGGAAGATCCGGATCTTCCAGTCCGACGCCTACCTGTCGATGGACTTCGTCGAAAACACGATCCAGATCTTTCGCCGCACCTGGCCTGACGGCAAGGAAGGGCTTCCCGAGCTGTCAGGAGAGATCGTCGAGACGGGGAAGAGCGACCACCTGCGCGACGAGATCCACGCGTTCGTCGAATGCGCATCGGGGAATGGATCGCCGCGCGTCACTGGCGCCGACGGGCTCGCTGCGCTCGAAGTGGCATTCCGCATCCTGGGCAAGATGAGAAGTCGTTGAACACAGTTTCCAAATCCCTCTTCGTCGTCTGCGGCGAACCCTCCGGGGAGACATACGCCGTCAACGCCGTTCGCGAGTTCAGGCGCCGGTTCCCGCAGGCGCCCGTCCGGGGGATCGGGAGCGACCGTCTTCGGGCCGAAGGCGTCGAGCTTGTGGCCGATTATTCCGGTATCTCCGTCGTTGGCATCACCGAGGTGATCCGGCACCTTCCCGAGATCCGTCGGACGCTTCGTCTCGCCATGCACGAATCCTCGAGGCTCGAGGTCGGTGCCGTCCTGCTCGTAGACTTCCCCGATTTCAACTTCCGGGTCGGGAAACATGCGGCGCGCGCCGGGAAGCCGGTGGTCTACTTCATCCCTCCGCAATTGTGGGCATGGCGAAAGGGAAGGGCCCGGCAGCTCGCCGAATTCACGAAAGGCGTGGTCGTGGCATTCCCGTTCGAGGAGGAGACGCTTTGTAACGCCGGCGTCGCCGCCCGTTTCGCCGGGCATCCGCTCATCGACGAACTCTCTCCCTTCTTCGACGCCCCGCCCTGCCCCGGCCGATTCGGAATCCCGGAAGGAAGCACCGTCGTGGGCCTGCTCCCGGGGAGCCGTTCGGGGGAGATCCGCAGGCACTTCCCCTTGATGGTCGATGCGGCCCGAAGGATCGCCGAAGTGCGTCCTGACTGTTTATTTGCGATTCCGGTCGCATCTTCCCGGTTCCGGTCGCAGATCGAGGACGGCCTGGCCGGCAGCGGCCTCAAGGCGGTGATCGTCGACAAGGAGCGGCACCTTTTGTTTCGTTCCATGTCCGCGGCGATCTCGGCATCCGGAACCGCGACGCTCGAGCTGGCGTTGCTCGGCGTCCCGCACGTTATCGTTTACCGAATTTCACCGTTGACCTACCTGGTAGGCCGGATGCTGGTATCGGTCAAGAGCATCGGTCTGCCGAACCTCATCGCGGGAACGCCTTTTCTTCCGGAATTGATCCAGGGGGAATGCAACCCCGGACGCATGGCGTCCGAGATGCTTTCCATCCTGGCCGACGACTCCAGGCGGGCCCGGCTTTCCGCGCAATGCATCGCACTGCGCGAACGGCTCCGGGGCAGCGGCCCCACTGCGGCCGTCGTGGACACGCTGGTCAAAGTTTCGGAGGGCGCATGGGCGTAACGATTTACCGCAGGATGCTCGAATACGTGAAACCGTACGTCCCGAAGATGATCCTCGCGGTTCTGTTCATGATTGGGGTTTCGGGGCTCCAGGGGGCTATCGCCTTTCTCGTCAAGCCTGCCCTCGACGACATCTTCATCAAAAAAGATACGACCCAGCTCACCTGGATTCCCCTGATCGTCATGATCGTCTACCTGCTCAAAGGGTTCTGCGATTTCGCCCAGAACTACATGATGAGCGGCGTCGGCCAGCGGGTCATCCGGGACATCCGCGACCATCTCTACCGCCACATGCAGTCGCTCTCCCTCTCGTTTTACATGCGAAATCCCACCGGTGTTTTGATGTCGCGCGTCACCAACGACGTCGGACTCATGCAGGGCGCCATCACCGACGCCGCTACCGGGCTCGTGAAGGACGTCTTTTCAGCGCTGGCGCTCATCTGCGTCGTCTTCTATCGCGACTGGCGGCTTGCTTTCGTCGCGCTGGTGTTCTTCCCGCTGGCCTTCTGGCCGATCGCACGCTTCGGGCGCAAGTTGCGCCGGACCAGCACGAAGACACAGGAGATCACCGGCGGCTTGACCTCACACCTGCATGAGACCATCAGCGGCGCCAAGCTGGTCAAGGCCTTCGGCGCCGAAGACTACGAGGTCGAGCGCTTCACGATCCGCAACGCCGATCTCTACAAGCTCAGCATGAAAGTGGTCAAGGTCCAGGCGATGACTGCGCCGCTCTCCGAAGTCTTTGCCGGAATGGGGGCCGCGGCCGTTATCTTCTATGGCGGGTATAGCGTGGTCAAGGGGCACAGCAGCCCGGGCAACTTCTTCTCGTTCATGACTGCGCTCTTCATGCTTTACGAACCGGTCAAGCGGCTCTCCCGAATCAACAACGTGATCCAGCAGGGGATCGCGGCCGCCACACGGGTCTTCGAGGTGCTCGATACGCAGCCGGATGTCGCCGACGCGGAGGGTGCCCCCGCGCTCCCTCCCATCGCCCGTAATATCGAGTTCGACCACGTCGATTTCAGATACCTCGACAGCGGCGACTACACCCTCAACGATATCTGCATCGACGTCCCGGTCGGCACGATGGTCGCCATCGTGGGCTCCAGCGGCGCGGGCAAAAGCACGCTGGTCGACCTGATCCCGCGTTTCTACGACCCCGACCGGGGATCGATCCGGATCGACGGACGGGACATCCGCGACTTCTCCCTTTCGTCGCTTCGGGATCAGGTCGGCATCGTCAGCCAGCATACGATCCTCTTCAACGACTCGATCCGCTACAACATCGCCTACGGCATGAAGGATGCTCCGATCGACGCCATCGAAGATGCTGCCCGCAAGGCCAACGCGCACACGTTTATCTCCCGCTTCACCGAAGGGTACGATACGGCCGTCGGCGAGCAGGGGATGAAACTGTCCGGGGGCGAAAGGCAACGGGTCGCCATCGCCCGTGCCCTGCTGAAAAATGCCCCGATCCTCATCCTGGATGAGGCAACCTCCGCGCTCGACAGCGAATCCGAGGCCATCGTCCAGGAAGCGCTCGACACCCTCATGCAGGGACGGACGACCTTCGTCATCGCTCATCGGCTGTCCACCGTCCGCAATGCCGACGTCATCCTGGTCGTCGAGGACGGGAAGATCGTCGAGCGGGGCACCCACCAGCAACTGCTCGCAGGCGAT
The DNA here is from genome assembly GCA_036504035.1 of Candidatus Deferrimicrobiaceae bacterium. Lineage (NCBI taxonomy): Bacteria > Candidatus Deferrimicrobiota > Candidatus Deferrimicrobia > Candidatus Deferrimicrobiales > Candidatus Deferrimicrobiaceae > Candidatus Deferrimicrobiaceae bacterium. The sequence continues at coordinate 209,295 of DASXVV010000013.1, read as the reverse complement.
ACCCGATACCGTCTGTTCCACCTGAAACAATTCGAAGAAAGAAAATCCGGCGGACAGGAATCGGCCGGAGAGCCGATCTCGGTTGGCTGAACGCTTTCTTCGTTGGACGCCGGCCTGGTTCGCCTATAACCTGGCGCTCGTCATCGCGTTGCTTGGCGGCTTCGTGCTCTGGCTTCCATGGATGCTGGCGGCCAGGAAGCGCCGGGCCAACTTCCTGGCCCGATTGGGATTCGGTATTCCCCCGGTGCCGCACCCGGAAGGGGCTCGCACTTTCTGGATCCACTCCGTCTCGGTCGGCGAGACGCTCGCGGCCGCGCCATTCATCCGGTCCATCAAGAATACGTTGCCCGACGCCGGGATCACGATTTCCACGGTCACGCTCACCGGGCAGGAGACCGCGCGGAAAACCGTCGGGGAGTCGGCTTCGGCCATCATCTATTTTCCGTTCGACCTGCCATTTGTCTGCGGTCGTTTCCTCGAGCGCGTCCGTCCCGATGCCGTCATCATCCTCGAGACCGAGATCTGGCCCAACTTCCTGGCAGAATGCGCATCGCGCGGGATCCCGGTCGCTATCCTGAACGGCCGGATCTCGGAACGATCGTATGCCGGCTACAAGAAAGCAGGCTGGCTGTTCCGCCGGGTTCTTTCCAATATTTCCTTCATCGGGGCCCAGACTCCCGAGGACGCCAGCCGCTATTCGGAGCTTCGGGGGCGGTCCGACGGCGTCGCGGCCACCGGCAACATGAAATACGACATGGCCGTCCCCGAGATTTCGCCGGCCCTTTTTCGTATCATGTCCGCGGTCAGGCAGGGCGGAGGCAAATGGCTCGTGGCCGGTTCGACGCACGAAGGCGAGGAAGCGCCGATCCTGAACGCCGTCCGTGATCTTGGCCGCGAATTCCCCGACTTGCGCCTGTTGCTCGCCCCTCGGCACCCCGAGCGGTTTGACCGGGTCGAGCGGCTTTGCGAATCGATCGGCATGCCGTATGTTCGTAAAACGGCTTGCATGGATGGCGCGTTCCCGGAAACCGCCCGCGTCCTGATTCTCGATACGGTCGGCGAGCTTTCCGGCGCTTATGCACTGGCGGATGTCGCATTCGTGGGCGGAAGCCTCGTTCCCGTCGGCGGGCACAACATTCTCGAACCCGCCTGCTTCGGCGTCCCAGTTATGGTCGGACCCCACATGGACAATTTTCGCGAGATGGCCCGGCAGTTCACAAGGCTCGAAGCGGTCGACGTCGTCGAATCCGCCGGGGCGTTCGGGGAAGTGCTTCGCGGACTCTTGATAGACAAGGAGCGGGCGACCGGGATGGGAAAGCGGGGGCAGGATCTGCTGGCCGCCTCCCGGGGCGGCACGGAGCGGAACATCCGGAAGATTATCGAGATGGCGGGGAGCGCAACCCCGTGATCGGAATCGCGAACCGGTTGCGTCGACGGCTTTATTCCTGGGGCCTGATCGCGTCCGAACGGCTTCCGCGACCCGTGATCAGCATCGGGAACCTGTCCGTCGGCGGAACCGGGAAGACGCCGCATGTCCGGTGGATCGCCGGTTGGCTCAAGGGCCGAGGGCTTCGTGTCGCGATCTTGAGTCGGGGATACGGACGGACTTCGCATGGGGTCGTCTGGGTTTCCGACGGGGAAAGGATCCTGTCGACCTGCGATCAATCGGGGGACGAGCCATTTCTGCTGGCCTCCCGGCTGAAAGGCGTCCCGGTACTGGTCGGAGAATCCCGTGCCGCGGCGGGAAGGGCATGCCTCGAAAAAATGGACGTCGACCTCTTCCTGCTCGATGACGGATTCCAGCACCTTGCCCTGAAGCGGGATCTCGATATCCTGCTCGTCGATGCCGGCCGCGGGCTCGGGAACCGGTTGACCCTTCCTTTCGGCCCTCTTCGGGAACCCCCATCCCATGCGCGATACGCCGATGCGCTCGTCGTGTCGAAATGCCGGGATCGTCGCCAGGGCGAAGAGACCTCCCGAAAAGTCCCATTCCCTCTCGGACGCCCGGTTGCGATGTCCGGTCTCAAGCCGTGCGTGATCGTCAAACGGGACGGTTCGGAACGCCCTCTCGATCCGCCCGGGAAACCGGTTTCCGCATTTTCCTCCCTTGCGCGAAATGATCAATTTGCCGGAACATTGAAGGCGGCAGGTTACGATGTCCGCAGCTTTACGGGCTTCGGGGACCACCACCGGTTCACCGAGTCCGATATCGGGAAGATCCTCGCTTCGGCCAAAGGTCTCCCGATCATGACCACAGAGAAGGATCTCGTCCGTCTCCCGCCGGGACTCCCGTTCGAAGTCGAGGCGCTCTCCGTCGATATCGAGTGGCTGGAAGGATGGGGGGGGCTTGCAACGGCGATCGAGACCATCCTCGGAAAGCATCCATGATGACGAATGACAATCCTGTAGGAACCGGTTATCGGTTGGCGCTCCGATTTTTCGAGATGATTCCGCTTGCGCTCCGGGCGTTCATCTTCGAAGGGCTGATGATGCTTGTGTGGGCCGCCGACGGAAAGCATCGGCGCATCGCGCGCGTGAATCTCCGGATCGCCTTTCCCGAGATGGACGATCGAACGGCTTCCCGCATCATCCGTCGCTGCTACGTCCAGATGGGCACATCTGCCGCGGAGTTCATCCACCTTCCGAAAATGGATAAATCTTACGTCGAGAAACATTTCCGGATCGAGGGAGCGCATCATTTCGTCGAAGCCAAGGCAAAGACCGGCCTGGGCCCGCTCGGGCTGACCGGTCATTTCGGGAACTGGGAATTGCTGTCGCATGCCTATGCCGTCCTCGTGGAGCCGCTGGCGTTCATCGTCCGCCCGCTCGCGAACGCTTCGCTCGACCGGATCGTCCAGGACCGGCGGGAATTCTCCGGCAGCCATGTCATCCGGAAATTCGATTCCGCCAAGGCCGTACTGAAAGAGATTCGACGCGGCGTACTCGTTGGCATCCTGATCGACCAGAACGTCGATACGATGAACGGCGTTCTCGTCGATTTCTTCAGCAAGAAGGCCTATACGACCTTCGGGCTGGCACGGCTTGCGCTGGCGACCCGGACGACGGTCCATTCCGCGTTCATCTTTCGGGACCCTGAGCGGAAATTCCACCACATCCTTCGTTTCGGGCCGCCGCTCCCGATGGACCCGGAAGCGCCACGAGAGGAAGAGGTCGAGCGCCTCACTCGTGCATGCAACCTGGAGCTCGAAAAGGCGATCCGGATGGCGCCCGACCAGTGGTTGTGGTTCCACCGGCGCTGGAAGACGCGTCCCCCGGGAGAGCCGAACCCGTACGAGGCTTGCTGATGCCCGGCATCGTGTTCCTCGACCGGGACGGGACGCTGATCCAGGAGCAGGATTACCTGAGCGATCCCGATCGCGTGATCCTGATCCCGGGCGCGGCTGAGGGATTGCGTCTCCTGGCCGAACAGAGACTTATTCTTTGCGTCGTATCCAACCAGGCCGGGATTGCGCGTGGGAAGATCACCGAGTCTCAACTCGAGGCGGTCCACGACCGTTTCGTCTCGCTATTCGCGGAGCAGGGTGTTACCTTCGACGCGATCGAATATTGCCCTCATCACCCGGAGGGCTCGATCGATCGTTACCGGCAAGAATGCGGTTGCCGAAAACCTGCCACAGGGATGGCCGAGCGCATTCTTTCCCGCTTTTCCGTGCCCCCGTCATGGAGTCGATGGGTGGTCGGTGATAAAATGATCGACATCGAGATGGGGAGGCGGCTCGGGGCCCGAACGGTTCTCGTCTCGACGGGATACGGCGTCGAGGAAGCCGAACGGTGCGCCACTTGCGGCATCCTCCCGAATGCATATCTTTCAGACATCAAAGAGGCAGCCAGTTGGATCGTTGCGGAATCGGTAAAAAAATGAACGGTATATGCCGGCTGCTTCTCGCCGTCGCGCTGGCTTCTTCCCTCTTCGCTGGGGCGGCCGCCGAAAACGGATCGCAGCCCCCTGCGTCGTCGCCCGACAACCAGGCCGAAAAGTCGCAACCCGAAGAACCAAAGGCAAGGCAGCATGATCTCGGAAAGACCAATGCGCCAGGCTGGGGCAAGGGACACGAAGAGCTGTACTACCGCCTGACATTCCTGGGCGTGACCGCCGGATACGCGCGATTCAGCATCATGGGAAAGACGATCGTCGACGGCCGGCAGGTCTGGCATCTCCATGTCCGGGGATGGACATCGCAGTTCCTTTCCGTTTTTTATCCGGTCAACAACATCATGGATTACTACCTCGACGTGAAGACGCTCGCGCCGGTCCGCATCGACGTCACAAAAAACGAAAAGAAGAAATTCACGGACGAGGTGGTCCTGTACGACCAGGACAAGGGACAGATTTCCTACTGGGACAAGACGCTGACCAAGATGGAAAAAAAGGTCGACGTCACCCCGAACGTCCACGATCCGGTGACGGCAGTCTACTATTTCCGGGCCAAGGATACGGGCAATCCCGACCGAAGCCGCAATGTCTACGCGGGCCGCAAGATGTGGCAGATCGCGTCCAGCAGGAACGGGACCGAAACGATTCCGGACGAATTCGGCCAACCGGTCGAGACCACCATCATCAGACCGATCATCCGTCGTGACGGGAAGATCGAAAGCAAGGGCGACATCAAGATGTGGCTCACGAATGACGAACGCCATATTCCGATCCGCATCTACGCGAGCATCAAGATCGGCACTTTGGTCGGCCAATTGATTCCCCCGCAGGAGGGCGGATGACTCTCGATCAGGAACTCCTCGATATCCTCGCCTGTCCCGGTTGCAAGGGACCGCTGATCCAGTCTCCCGATTCGAAGACGCTTCAGTGCGAACACTGCCGCCTGCGTTTCCCGATCGAGGACGATATTCCCATCCTCCTTCTAGACCAAGCTAAATCGTATGAATGAAAGTTCTTTCGACGATCGCGTGATGCACTACTTGTCGCTCCTGCCTTCCAGCCGTGTGCTCGTCATCGGCGACATCATGCTCGACGAGTACGTATGGGGCTCGGTGCGGCGGATCTCTCCCGAAGCGCCGGTGCCCATCGTCGCAGTCCGGGACGATTCCCACGTCCTCGGCGGGGCCGCGAACGTGGCCGTCAACGTGGCCGGCCTCCAGTCAACGGCCCATCTGATCGGACTTATCGGCAACGACTCCTCCGGAAAGGACGTCCTCCGCCTGCTCCGGAAAAAAGGGATCGGGGTTTCGGGCATCGTGACCGAGTCCGGGCGTCCGACCACCCGAAAAACGCGCGTCATCGCCCATAACCAGCAGGTCGTTCGCGTCGATCGGGAAAAAAGGGATCCCCCCGGCGAGAAGGCGCAAGCCGCGCTTCTCGCCGGCATCGCTTCGCTCATCCCCTCGGTCGACGGAGTCGTCCTGTCCGATTATCGGAAGGGTGTGCTGACGCGGGAGCTTGTCGCCGAGGTCGTCGACCTCGCAAAACGGCACGGGGCGTTTGTCGCGGTCGACCCCAAGCAGTCCGATTTCGCATTCTACTCGGGCTGCACGATCATCACCCCCAACAAGTCAGAGGCCGAAGCTGCCATGGGTGGGCGGGAGATCAACGGCGACGTCGAAATCGCGGAAGCAGGCAGAGCGCTACTACGGAAGACGCACGCAACCTCCATCCTGATCACCCGGGGAGAAGAGGGGATGAGCCTGATCGAGCGCGGACGCAACGCGTCGTTCCACGTCCCCGCCCTTGCGCGCCAGGTCTTCGACGTCACCGGGGCGGGCGACACCGTGATCGCGATGCTCGCCGTCGCCATGGGGGCAGGGGTCCCGATTCGCGACGCCGCCTTGCTCGCCAACATAGCGGCCGGGGTCGTGGTCGGTGAAGTCGGCACTTCCCCGATTACGATCGACAAGCTGCGTCACGCCTTGAAGCAACGGCTTCGTGACCACGATATCGATTCCGACGACAAGACCGAATCGGGGCGGGGAGGACATTCTTGACCTGGATGAGCATGACCGGCTTTGGACGGGGTGAATCCCACGGCGACGACATCTCGGTCACCGCAGACATCCGGTCTGTCAATCATCGATACCTCGATGTGCACGTCAAGGCCCCCGGGAAATTCGTGTCGTGGGAATCGCGGATACGCGCCGTAGCCCGCGAGACGCTGAGGCGTGGCAAGGTCGACATCTTCGTCAACGTCCGGGAATGGGGAAGCGGTGGGGCCACCCTCCGGGTCAATCGTCCGCTCCTCGCCGCTTACATGGCCGAAGCCGAATCGATCGGAAAGGAATTCGGGATCTCGACCGAGATCTCTTTCGGTGAGCTGGTCCGCATTCCCGAGCTGTTCGTCCCCGACGCGGAGGGCGAAGACGATCCGTCCGAATCGCGATGGCCGTTCGCAGAAAAGGCGCTGCGCAAGGCACTCGAGATGCTTCAGCAGTCTCGCGCCGCCGAGGGGGAAAACCTCCGGCAGGTCATACGGGAGGCGCTGGGGGTGCTGGCCGGATATGTTGCCCAGATCTCCGCGTTGACGTCCGAAAACAAGCAGCTTTCCGCCTCGAGATTTCGTGAACGCATTAACGCCGCCTGCGGCGAGTTCGGCACGTCGATCGACCCGGGGCGTCTCCACCAGGAGATTGCGCTCCAGCTCGATCGTCTCGACATCACCGAAGAGATCGACCGGCTGAAATCGCACCTTTCCTCCCTTTCGATCCTGGTCGAAAAGGGAGGGGAGGCGCTCGGGAAACGATTCGATTTTCTGGTCCAGGAAGTATTCCGAGAGCTGACGACGTCCGCCAACAAATCGGCGCACCCGCTCATTTCGGCAACGGCCGTCACCGCGAAGACCGAGCTTGAAAAAATACGAGAACAAATCCAGAACGTGGAGTGACCCGATGGGCAAGGGTGACGTATTCGTCGTTTCGGCCCCTTCGGGCTCGGGTAAGACCACGATCTGCCGGCGGCTCCTTGAGGAAGTCGACGACCTCGAACTTTCGATCTCCTATACGACCCGTCGCATCAAGCAGGGCGAGACGGACGGTCGAGATTATGTCTTTGTCGATCGAAACGAATTTGATAATATGAAAGATTCCGGCGGATTTCTCGAATCCGCCACCGTCTACGGGAATTGCTACGGGACCGCTCGAAAGACCGTTCAGTCAATAGTCGAAAAGGGCAGCGACGCCCTGCTCGAGATTGATGTGCAGGGCGGATGCAATATCAAGAAGGCGATGCCCGAAGCCGTCATGGTCGGGGTCTTCCCGCCTTCGTGGAAGGCATTGCAGGACCGGCTCTTCGGACGCGGACGCGATAGCGACGACGAGATCGGCGCCCGGATCGGGGCCGCGCGCCAAGAGATGGAGGTCCTGCTTTCCTACGACTACCTGGTCGTGAACGACGACCTCGATGTCGCCGTCGAAAACGTCTCAAGGATCATCCATGCCCATCGGCTTCGCCGCGAGCGGGCAAAAACAAGGATCATATCGATTCTTTTCGAAGCCGGAGAGGAAACAACATGGCAAGAGTAACCGTCGAAGATTGTCTCGAAAACGTCAACAGCCATTTCGAACTGACCGTCCTGGCCGCCAAGCGCGCCAAGCAGTTGCTGGGCGGGGCCGGAGCCACGATCGATACCTCCGAACGCAAGGAAAAGCCGACCGTCATCGCGCTTCGCGAGATTGCCCAGGGGAAAGTCCGGGTCCGTCTATAAACCAAGGGACGGCGCTTCATGCTCCGTCTTAACGACATCGTCGAGCGGCTGCAGGCGGCCCGCCCGACCGCCAACATCGAGCTCATCGAGAAGGCTTACGTCTTCACGGCGAAAGTCCACCACGGTCAGCTTCGCAAATCGGGCGAACCCTACCTGATCCACCCGATCAACGTCGCCTGGCTTCTGGCCGACTGGAACCTCGACGAGGAAACGGTCGCCACCGGCCTGCTTCACGATACGGTCGAAGACACTGTCGCCACCGTTCCCGAGATCGCCGAGCTTTTCGGCGATTCGATCGCGCTCCTCGTCGATGGCGTGACCAAGATCAGCCGGGTCGTCCTGGCTAACGCGGCCGACCAGAAAGCCGAATCCCTTCGAAAAATGATCCTTGCGATGGGCAAGGACATCCGCGTCATCCTCGTCAAGCTGGCAGACCGGACCCACAACATGCGGACGCTCCAGCACCTCGCCCCCGAAAAACAGATGGCCATCGCCACCGAGACACGCGAGATCTACCTCCCCATCGCCAGCCGGCTCGGGATGAGCCGCGTCAAGGTCGAGCTCGAGGACCTCTGCTTCAAGGTCCTCAACCCCGACGTTTATAACGACCTGTTGAACAAGGCCGATGCCCGGAGACGCGACCGCGAGGGACACATCCGCGACGTCATCGCTATCCTCGAACGGAAGACCGCCGAACTGGGGATCAAGGCGACCGTGACCGGACGCTCGAAGCATCTCGCGGGCGTATACGCCAAGATGCAACGGCAGGGGATCGATTTCGATCACGTCTACGACTTCATCGCTTTCCGGATCATGTGCAAGACGATCCGCGAATGCTACGAGGCGCTCGGGATCGTCCACAGCCTCTGGAAACCGGTGCCTGGGCGGTTCAAGGACTACATCGCGATGCCCAAGGGGAATCTCTACCAGTCGCTCCATACGACCGTCTTCGGGCCCAATGCCGAAATGATGGAGATCCAGATCCGCACGGAAGAGATGCACGCCATCGCCGAGCACGGCGTCGCGGCTCACTGGAAATACAAGGAGGGCAAGCAGGCCGTCTCCAAGGACGATCAGCGTTTTCTCTGGCTTCGGCAGATCCTCGAACTCCAGAAAGAGATGAAAGACCCCCGGGACTTCATGAACACCGTGACCGCCGAGCTGTTCCCGGAAGAGGTCTATGTGTTTACGCCACGCGGGGACGTCAAGGAGCTTCCGAGGGCCGCCACGCCGATCGATTTCGCCTACGCCATCCACACCGAGGTCGGTCATCACTGCGTCGGCGCCAAGGTCAACGGACGGATGGTTCCCCTCAAGACGCCGCTGAAGAACGGCGACGTCGTCGAGATCATCACGCAACCGTCCCACAAACCGAGCCGGGACTGGTTGAAGGTCGCCAAGACCAACCGAGCGCTCAACAAGATCAGGGCATTCGTCCGCCAGGAACAACAGGTCCAGAGCCTGGCGCTCGGCCGGCAGGTTCTCGAACGCGAGCTCAAGAAATATTCCCTCTCGATTTCGAAGGTCACCAAAACGCCCGAATTCGCCGAATTGCTCCAGGATCACAAGATGAAGAGCGCCGACGAATATTTCGTGTCGATCGGCTACGGAAAGACTTCGCTTTTGCCGCTGCTTCGTCGCCTGGTCCCGCCCGATCAGCTTCAGGAAAAGCCCAAGGGCAGTCGCCTGGGGGCTCTGATCCGGCACGTGGCCAGCAGGAATCCGAGTGCGATCGTCGTCAAGGGCGTCGACGACGTGTTCGTACGGCTAGCCAATTGTTGCCATCCGGTGCCGGGCGAACCGATCGTAGGGTTCATCACGCGTGGACGGGGCGTGACGATCCATGCCGGCGATTGCCCGAAGGTGCTCGAACTCGACGCGGCGCGTTCGGTCGAAGTGACCTGGGAATCCGGAACCAAGGTCGCCTATCCGGTGAAGCTGCGGGTCGTCTGCTCCGATCGTCCCGGCCTGCTGGCCGAGCTGACCAAAACGATCACGGCGCACGATGTCGACATCCGGCGGGCTGCCGTCATGACGACCCGGGATCACAAGGCGATCTGCACATTCGAGGTTGCGATCCTCGATGCCGATCAGTTGGCGACCTTGATCCGGTCGATCGAGAAGGTCAAGAACGTCGAGAGCGTCGAAAGGGGGAAGGGGTAGACAATGAAAGAAATCGTGGCGACCGAAAATGCACCGGGAGCGATCGGGCCGTATTCGCAGGCCGTGAAGAATGAAGGGGTTGTCTATTGCTCGGGGCAGATTCCGCTGGATCCCGCAACCGGAAAGATCGTCGAGGGAGGCATCGAAGCCCAGACCGAACGGGTGCTCAAGAATCTCGAGGCAGTTTTGACCGCGGCGGGGGCGTCGTTTGCGACCGTTCTGAAAACCACGGTCTACATGACCGACCTGTCGGAATTTCCGAAGATGAACGCGATCTACGGGAAAAGCTTCCCCGCATCGTCGCCGGCGAGGGCGACGGTGCAGGTAGCGGGACTGCCGATGGGGGCGAAAGTCGAGATCGACGCCGTGGCGTCGATCGGGATCAACTGACCGACTTGACTATCTTGCCCGATTTGATGCAGGCAGTGCAGATCTTGATGTGGCGCACGGTGCCCCCGGTGATGGTCTTCACGCGCTGGATATTGGGCTTCCACATCTTCTTGGTGCGGTTGTTCGCGTGGGAAACGTTGTTGCCGAAATTGGGCCCCTTGCCGCAAAGAGAACATTTTGCCATCGGTCTGAACCTCCGTAAATTGAACCTAGCATTATAGAACGATATGGACCTGTTTAGGCAAGAGCAAATATTGAGCGGGCCTCCGAAGCGACGAAAATACAGGTTGCTTCTGCTTCTCGTCGTCGCGTTCCTGCTGTTCGGCTCGCTTTACCCCCAGTATTCGGCATCCCGGCTGCCAAGGCATTCCGGGGCGATCGCCGAGGCCATCTTCGTGCTTGCCGGGGGGGACAAGAGGATCGTCGTCGGGGTCAAGGCGCTTAAAGACGGCATCGGACGCGAGCTCTACATCCTGGGAACGGGGCATTCCGCCGTTCCCGAAACGGTCATCCCCGGATATGCCGGGCTCAGTGAAGACGAGCGCCGGCGAATCCACCTCGAGGGATGGTCCGAGACGACGCTTGAAAATGCCGTATCGGCGAAAACCATCGTCGGCGAGCGGCAATACCGGAGTGTTGTCCTGGTGACCTCCGATTATCACTTGCCGCGCGCCTACCTCGCGGTGCGAAGCGCCATCCCCGAAACGGTCCGGATCGAAGTGCTGACGGTAAACTCACGCTGGACCGGAAGCGATGCCCGCTGGCGAAAGATCCGGCTGTTCTTCGTCGAATCCTGGAAGTACTGGGGTTACCGGCTTCTTCTGCAGTGGGAGTAGCGCAGGGGCGCGGTCACGCTTCAGGGTTCGAGAAGCCGAATTCCTGGATATTGCCGCACCCGAGCACGCGAACCCGACGTCCCTCGATCGAAAGCCGCCCCTCAAGGAACAGCCTGATCGCCATCGGATAGATCTTGTGTTCCTGAACGAGGATTCTCGCCGCGAGGGTCTCTTCCGTGTCGTCGTCGAAGACCGGCACGGCGGCCTGTGCGATGACAGGACCGGTGTCGATCCCCTCATCGATGAAATGCACCGTGCATCCCGAGAAGCGGGCGCCGTAGTTCAATGCCTGACGGGGGGCGTGCGTCCCGGGAAATGCGGGAAGCAGGGCGGGGTGGATGTTCAGGATCCGGTGAGGAAATGACCGAATGAACAGGCCGGTGAGAACTCGCATGAATCCGGCCAGGCAGACCAGTTCGACCCGGTTTTCCTTGAGGACCTCGACCAGCCGCGCGTCGAATTCTTCCCGGGTCGCGAATGCCTTGTGTTCGACGACGACCGTCGGGATGCCATGCCTTCGTGCGCGTTCAAGCCCGTAGGCGTCGGGCGTATTGCTCAGCACCAGGCCGATGCGGCCGGGAATCTCGCCTCGGACGGTCGCATCGATGATCGCCTGGAGATTGGACCCGCTGCCCGAGACGAGGACTGCGATCGCCGGCAATTCGCTCAACGGCGTTCTCCTCTCAGTTCGACGCGCTCGCTTCCTTTTTTCCCCGAGGCGATCTCGCCGATGACCGACGCCGGGACGCGGAGACGGCGGAAGTGGCGGAGGGCGACGTCGACATCCCCCGGACGCATCATCAGCACCATCCCGATGCCCATGTTGAAGGTCCGGTAGGCCTCGGATTCCTCGATGCGCGCGGCCTCGACCACGCTTTTCATCACGGCGGGGATCTCCCAGCTTCCGCGTTCGATGACGGCCCGCGTGCCCGGGGGAAGGGATCGCGGGATGTTTCCGGGAAGCCCTCCCCCCGTGATGTGGGCCATCCCCTGGATATCGCATTTCTTCAGCAGGGAAAGAACCGGCTTCACGTAGATCCGGGTCGGGCGAAGGAGCTCCTCCGCCACGGTGCCTTCCCAACCCGGCACCCGATCGGAAACCTTCTTCTTCATGATCTCGAAAACGACCTTCCGGACCAGGGAATATCCGTTGCTGTGGAAACCGTTCGATCCAAGCCCGACGAGGATATCCCCTTTACGTACCGACTTGCCGGAGATGATCGCCTTGCGATCGACGGCGCCCACCGCGAAACCGGCCAGGTCGAATTCGCCGCGCTGGTAGACCGAGGGCATTTCCGCGGTCTCGCCGCCCAGGAGCGCGCAGCCCGCCTGCCGGCATCCTTCGACGACACCCGAGACGATCCGCGCCCCTTCGTCGGCCGATAGCTTTCCGGTTGCGTAATAATCGAGGAAAAAAAGCGGCTCGGCACCGTGGACCAGGATGTCGTTGACGCACATGGCGACCAGGTCGATCCCGACCGTCCCCAGTCCGCCGGCCATGGCCGCGATCTTGACTTTGGTGCCGACGCCATCGGTCCCCGATACGAGGACCGGGTCCTTGAACCTGCGGGCGGGAAAGCGGAAGAACCCGGCAAAGGAACCGATCTCCCCGAGAACCTCGGGGCGGTGCGTCGACCTGACCAGCGGCTTTATGAGCGAAACCATCCGTTCACCTTCGTCGATGTCGACCCCGGCGGATGCATACGTAACAGGCTTTTTCATTCGGAAAGTCTCCCTGCGGACGGGCCGGATGACCCATTTGTGAGATGATTAGAATCTAGGCATCGGGTTGCCGATCTGTCAATGATTTTTCCCTCTCCATCCGGTAAGATAATCGGCTTGGCGTCAGAAGGAGAAGATATGGGATCCACGCGCGTGGGAATCGTCATCCTCGGCGACGAGGTGCTCAAGGCCGAGATCCGCGAGGCCAACATCGGATACATGTTGCCCCTCCTGAACGCGTGGGGCGCCAAGGTCGTCCTTTGCGCCATTCTTCCCGACGATATCCAGACTGTCGTCCGCTATCTCAAGATCTACAAGCAAGAGACCGACCTGCTGATCCTGACCGGCGGCATCGGCCCGACCCCCGACGATATTACGCGGGAGGCGGTCGCCCAGGCAGCCGGCGTCCCGGTCGTCCTGGACCCGGAGGCGAAGGCCATGCTCGAGGCGAGGTATCCGACGAAGGGCGAGCCCAATCCCTACCGGATGCTCATGGCGCATGTTCCCCAGGGCGCCGAACTGATCCCGAACCCGATCAGTGCCGCCCCCGGCTTTTTCATCGACCACATGGCCGCGTTCCCGGGCGTGCCGGCCATCCTCCACGGGATGTTCGATTGGGTGCGTCCCCGGATCACGGGAAAGCGGCAGGCGAGCGTCACCTTGTTCAGCAATGCTCCCGAGTCGCTTTATGCCGGCTTCATGGAGGAACTGATGTCGGCCTTCACCGACGTCGGCATCGGGTCCTACCCCATGATGGAGGGAACCTATCGGGTCCGGGTCGTCTTCCGATCCGATGAGCTTGCGCGCGCCCGATCCTGCGCAGAGGTATTCACCGCGAAGCTCGGCACGATCGGCTATTCGATCGAATCCCGCACGGAGGAGCCGTATTGAAAACTTTTCCCGGAATCGTGATCGCCCTCGCGGTTCTTCTTGCCTGTTCTTCTTGTCCCTCGTTCGGCGAGTCGTCGGTGGCCATCTCTTCTGCGCCGCATGGCTGGCGCGAACGCTCGGCGGGCCTGTTCGCATCCCGTCCCCCGATCAGGTTCACCCCCGACAACGTCCGTTTTTCGGGAGAGGCCGATCTGGCAGCCGGCACCGGGGTCTTCTTCGAACGGCCCCTAGCGTCGGCCGGCACGATCACGGGGTTCGATCTTTCCGTTCAGGCCGACGGCTGCAATTTGAAGTCGAACGATTACCACGAGGGCGATGCCCGGTTCCCGATTTCCGTGACGGTCGTCATGGGACAGGATCGTCCGGAATACCCATTCGCGAAACAGGTCGGGCGGTTCTTCGCTCGTCTCTGGAACGGCTTCCCGTCTCGAGGATTGCGTCTGACGTATGTCTGGGGTTGCGGGACGCCGGTCGGATCGATGTTCAGGTTGTCGGATGAAGAAACCGTCTTCGTCGTGGCCGGCCAGGACGAGATCGGGAAACGGATCGAGGCCCGGCGGGTCATCGATGCCGATTTCAAGGCCGCATACGGAAGGGCGTCGAAGGGAACGGCAACCGAGATCCGGGTCCGGTTCGACCGCCCATCAAACGAGAAGGGGAACCTCCGGGTGGCATTCGACCTGAATACCTCCCCCTGACAGGCCCGGTCATTTGACGGACGTCATTTCCTTCAGTAACGCCTTCTGCATGTTCAACGCATACTCCTCGTTCGGGTCCAGCTGGATCGCTTCGGAGAATTGCCGGATAGCCCCCTTGTAATCTTTCCGGAGCATGTGCAGCTTCCCGATTTCATTTCGGACCGGGGCGAACCTTGGTTTCGATACGACGACTTGATCGAACGCTTTCTCCGCCTCCTGTGCCTGTCCGAGGTCCCGCAACGCCAAGCCGATCCCGAACCGGATATCGCCGATCTTGCTGTATTGTTCGGAAACGGAAGCGGCTCGACGCAATTCCTTGATCGCTTCCGCCTTGTCCCCGTTCTGGAGCAGTTCGATCCCCAGCCGGTAACGGGCATCGATGAACCGCGGATCCAGCGCGATCGCGGTCCGATATTCTCCGATGGCACCGAGGTGGTCTCCCATCCGGGAATAGATCCGGGCGGCGTTGAAGTGCTCGAGCCGCGTCCGGATCGTCTTGAGATTGAATGTCGCCGCGGTGTTGGCGGGATTGATCTTGTACGCGCGCCGAAGCTCGAAAAGGGCATCATCGTAGAGACGTTCATAATAAAGGGCGACGCCCAGCACCGTGTAAGCTTCATCCAGATGCACCGACGGAGGGGCCGCGGCGATCACGTTCCGGATAAGGCGGATCGACTGGCCGTTGCGGCCGCTCTTGGCGTAGATCTTTCCCAGCGACACGCCTGCCCTGAAAATGATGTCGTCCCGGTTTCCGGTCCCCCGGGACATCGCTTTCGTGGGCAGATCCAGAAGAATCTCTTCGGCCAGGTCGTAAGTGGCGATGTTCTGTCCGTAGAGATCACCGAGATAAAAACGGGCGTCGCAGTTCGAAGGGTCCTCCTCGACCGACTTCTTGAACAGGGAGAGTGCCTCAGCGTTTGCGTTCCTTTTCAGCGCCTCGCGGCCTTGCGTGTACGCCATCTCGCTCTCGGAGCGACCGGCATGCGCCTGCCAGGGGAGAAAGATCGAGGCGGCGATGATGGCAATAGTGATTACGGTTTTCGGCAACAGCATCCAATTCCCTCCCGACACACAAGAAAATCCATAAAAGATGATTCAGATGATAGTATTTTACGGGCGATCGGGGGTGGGAAATATCGATCGCAATACGGGGTTTGGCAGGGGACGCATGAAAATTATCAGTACATCGTTTTTCGCGATCGCTATCGCGATCGTGTCGCTGTCGGCGCATGGCGAAAGTCTGGGCGAGCAGAAATCACATTTACTGGCCAATCCTCATCTCGATATCCCTTGTGCGTCGTGCCATACGAAAACGCCGATCAAGGGTGCGACGTCCTGGAAGGAGATCCTGGCCACCTTCAAGAAGGATCCGGTCACGCTCTGCTACGAATGCCATCCGGCGGTCGAGACGACCCATCATCCTGTCAACAAGGGGAGCGGGCGCGCGCTGACCGAGGGCCTCCCGCTCAGTGGAACCGGCAACGTCATATGCTCGACCTGCCACAATTTCCACCAGGAAATCGGCGGAAATGCCTTGTTGCGCGGATTCGACACGGGGCGGTACTCGGTCCGGATGGATATGTGCCTTGACTGCCACGGGAAGGATTTCCACACGCTCAACCCCCATCTAGGAGGGGCCGAAAGCGAAAAGTGCTACACGTGCCATGTCACGAAACCCAAGGCGGGTGACAATTCCGAGAGTGTCGCCACCCGGGACAAGCTGAACCAGACCTGCGATTTCTGCCATAACGTCCGAGGAAAGTCCCACCCTCTGAACGTCGATACGCTCAAGTCGCTTCCGGCCGATCTTCCCCGCAACCGGAAGGGCGAGCTGATCTGCGGAACGTGCCACGACCCGCACGGCACGCCGGACACGCTGCATTTCCTCCGCCGCAGCTATGTCGACTTTCTCGAGTCGGGCCGTTACTTCAATCCCCATATCGTCGCCGACTACCGTGGATGCACGGCATGCCACGGGGCAGTCTCGAAGGACCCCGCCGTCATGCGGAAAAATCGTCGATACGGAGGGGATGACCTGCAGCTTTGCCTGTCGTGTCACGGGACGATGGAACCGGACCACCCGGTCATGGTCAAACTCGGGCCCGACATGAAACCGGGGAAGGATCTCCCCCTGACTCCCGACGGCAAGATCACCTGCCTCACCTGCCATGACCCGACCCCGTGCAACGGAAAGGGCATGCGCATGCGCGGTCGCTCAAGCGGTGAGGCCGGTAACGATCTTTGTTTCCAGTGCCACGACAAGGCCGACCTGGGCGGCAGGAACCCGCACAGCTCGATGTCGGATCGCAATTCGTGCAGGTTTTGCCACGACACGATGACGGACCCGAAAAACGAAGAGGCCGCGAGGATCTCCTTCATCTCGAACACGCGCCTGATCTGCCTCCGGTGCCATCCGCAGGACAGGCATCCGACCAATGCCAACCACATGGTCGTGCCGCGCATGAAAATCCCCGAGGTGTTCAAACTGGACGCCAAGGGGAAGCTCACATGCACGACGTGCCACAACCCGCATATCGATACGCGGGTGGCATCCGGAGAGAAGAAGGGGCATCGCTACGTGATCGATGTCAGCGCTTCCGAGATGTGCATCGCCTGCCACCGTCGCTGAAGGAGCCGGCGAAAGGGAGAGCAGTCACTCGTAACGAAGCGCCTCGATCGGGTCCATGAGGGACGCCTTGCGGGCGGGGTAATATCCGAAGAAGACGCCTACGGCGGCCGAGAAGCCGAAGGCCACCGAGATGGCGATAGGCGAGATCAGCGTCGACCATCCGGCGAAATACGAGATCGCCACGGAACCGGCGGCTCCCACCAGGATGCCGATCGTTCCCCCGACGACCGCCAGCACGACCGCTTCGATCAGGAATTGGGCCAGGATGTCGCGCTGCCGCGCGCCGACCGCCATGCGGATCCCGATCTCCCGGGTCCGTTCCGTCACCGAAACCAGCATGATGTTCATGATGCCGATGCCTCCGACGACCAGAGAGACGGACGCGATGGCGCCAAGCAGCAGGCTCATGATGCGCGTCGCCGATTCCGCCACGGACAGCATCTCGGAAAGATTGCGGACCGAGAAATCGTCGGCCTCGCCGTTCGCGATGCGATGACGCTGACGCAGGAGCGCCATAATTTGCTTCTGCGCCTCATCGATGGTCTCGGGGCCGGTCGCCTGCACGAGCACGACACCAACGGTGCCGATGTGCGAGCTTCCCGACACCTTCCTCTGCACCGTGGTGAACGGGGCGATGACGACATCGTCCTGGTCCTGGCCTTGGGGGGATTGCCCCTTGGGCTCGAGGAGCCCGACGATCGTGAAGGGAATCCGCTTGATCCGGACGACCTTCCCGACCGGGTCTTCATCCCCGAACAGGTTTTCGGAGACGGTCTGTCCGATCAACGCCACCTTGGATGAAGCATCGACCTCGGCGTCCGTGAAATTCCGGCCGGAGGACAGGGGCCAGTCTCGCACGTCGAGATACCCCGGAGAGGTGCCCTGGATCATCGTGCTCCAGTTCTGGTTCCCGAAGACGATCGGCCCCGACGCGCGGACGGAGGGAGCGGTCGCTCGGACGGTGGAAAGCTCGGAGATGGCGCGTGCATCCGAGTAGGTGAGCGTCTGCGTTCCGCCGGATCCCATCCGCATGCCACCCGAGGTGACGCTGCCCGGGATGACCATGATCAGGTTCGATCCGATCGACGCGATCTGGCTGGAGATCCGCTCGTTGGCCCCGGATCCGACGGCGACCATCGCGATCACGGCGGAAACGCCGATGATCATGCCCAGCATGGTCAAGCCGGATCGCATCTTGTTGGCGCGGAGCGATCGGAGGGAAACCTTGAGAGCCGACAGAATGTTCACGACGCGGGTCCAGGGCTCGCTGCGATGCGCCGGTGTTCGATCGGGTGGTCGGAAACGATCTTCCCGTCGCGAACCGTTACGACGCGCCGGGCGAATTCGGAGATGTCGGTTTCGTGCGTGACCAGGACGATCGTGATCCCTCGCTCGTCGTTCAAGCGCTGGACGATTCCCATCACCTCTTCGCTGGTGGACGTGTCGAGGTTTCCGGTCGGCTCGTCGGCCAAAAGCAGGGAAGGATTGTTGACGATCGCCCGGGCAATCGCGACGCGTTGCTGCTGCCCCCCGGACATCTGGCTCGGAAGGTGGTGGCTCCGATCGGCCAACCCGACCGAACGGAGCGCCTCGATCGCGCGTTCCCGTCTTTGGTGCGTCGGAACCTGGTCGTAGAGCATGGGCAGCTCGACATTCTCGATGGCGGTCATGCGCGAAAGAAGGTTGAATCCCTGGAAGACGAACCCGATCTTCTTGCCCCGGATTCGCGCCAATGCATCCCGATCGAGACTTCCGACATCATGCCCGTCGAGCCGGTAGCTGCCTTCCGTCGGCCGATCGAGGCAACCCAGGATGTTCATCAGCGTCGACTTGCCGGACCCGGAGGCGCCCATGATCGCGAGGAAATCGGATGTGCCGATCGAAAGGTCGACGGACCGGAGCGCATCGACGCTGACATCGCCGATGCGATAGGTCTTGCTGAGTCCCTGGATCTCGATGACGGGTGTGGGCATCAAGATCGGCTCCTACCGGAAGCCGCCCATGCCCATTCCCGGGGGACCGCCGGAAGCCTTGGCGCCGTTCGCCTTGGCTTCGCCCGTGATGAGCTTATCCTTTTCATGGAGGTCGCCTTTCACGAGTTGGGTGAAGGCGCCGTCGCTGATCCCCGGCTCGATGCGAACAGCCTTGGGGTTGCCGCGGTCGTCGACGACGTAGACTCGGGAACCGTCCCGATCATCTTTCCGTTTCCGGCCCGGTCCTGCCTGGGCGGTGGTATCGGCCTTCTTCTCGGCGGGGCGATAGCGGAGGGCGGCATTGGGAATCTTCAACACGTCGGAGGCGGTCCGGATCAGGACCGAGACGTTGGCCGTCATCCCCGGTCGAAGCAGCAGTTCGCGGTTGTCGACCAGCACGACCACGTTGTAGGTCACGACGTTTTGCGTGACGGTCGGCGAATAACGGACCTGCGAGACCTTTCCGTTGAAGGTCTTTCCCTGCCACGCATCGACCGTGAAAGTGACGTCCTGCCCGTTTTTCGTCTTGCCGATGTCGGCCTCGTCGACATTCACGTCGACTTCCATCCGGGTCAGATCCTGGGCGATCGTGAAAAGCGTGGGGGTCTGGAAGCTCGCGGCGACGGTCTGCCCGACATCGACATTCCGGGAGATGACGATCCCGTCGACCGGGGAATAGATCTGTGTGTATTTCAGGTTGGTCTCGGACGAGGAGAGGGCACCCTTGGACTGGGCGACCGTCCCTTCGGCGCTCTTCAGCATCGCCAGAGCGCTGTCACGGGCAGTCATGGAAACATCGACATCGGATTGCGCCAGGAATCCGGCGGCGGAGAGCTGCTCGTTGCGCTTGAGCGTCCGCTCGGCGTCGGCCAAAACGATCCTGGCCTTCTCGACCTGGGCGGTGGCATTGGCGAGGTTGCCTCGGGACTGGTCGAGGTCGGCCTTGTATTTGGAAGGGTCGATCTGGGCGATGATCTGGCCTTTGCGGACGTGGGAATTGAAGTCGGCAAAAAGACGGGTGACGGTGCCGGAGACCTGGCTGCCCACCTGGACCGTCGTGACGGCGTTGATCGTCCCGGTCGCCGTCACCGTCTCGGACACGTCGCCGCGTTCGACGGATGACGTGCGATAAGGAACCGGTTTGTTCTGCTGGACCCTGTAATAATAGTAGCCGCCCCCGGCCAACGCGCACGCGACCAGGAGGGCGATCAACCCCTTTTTCATCGGATCTCCTGCCAAGCGGACTCGGAAATGTTCTTAACTGAAACCTCGATTCCTTCACGCTCCGGGAGTTCGCCGGTTGCACGCCAGAGCTCGACCAGCGCTGCCTGGTAGTCGGCCTTGGCGAGCGTGAGTGCCTCGCGCGCCGCAGTCAGGTCGGCCTCGGCATCAAGCACGTTGCGGGTCGTCGCCATCCCGAGCGCATTTCTCTTGATGAAGGAAGCGAGGCGGGTTTCGCCCACCTGCACCCCCTTGCGCGCCACCCCGATCTGGCGGAAACGCGTGTCGATCGAGCGGATCGCGTTATTGACT
Source organism: Candidatus Deferrimicrobiaceae bacterium (assembly GCA_036504035.1). Classification (NCBI taxonomy): domain Bacteria; phylum Candidatus Deferrimicrobiota; class Candidatus Deferrimicrobia; order Candidatus Deferrimicrobiales; family Candidatus Deferrimicrobiaceae; species Candidatus Deferrimicrobiaceae bacterium. The sequence continues at coordinate 188,793 of DASXVV010000013.1, read as the reverse complement.
TCGAGGACGATGGAGGATTCGAGCCCTGCCAGGCCGCTGCGCGATTGAGCGGCTCTCAGCCGGCTCGATTGGTAATCGGCGCGGGCCGACCCGTTCCGGATCGGGAAAGTCAGCCCTACACCGACGACTCCGAACGGGTAGCGCGCCTGGGCCACGTCGCTGATGCCGCGGCCCGTATCGCTGCCCAACCCGGCAAGACCGGCCGATCCCTTCAGGGAGAGATCGGGCAACATCTGGTTTTTCGCGACGGAGATGTTGAACTCCTCGTTCCGGATGGAGAGTCGGGCCTTGACCATCTCGGGGCGCTTGTCGAATGCTTTGCCGATCGCGTTGTCCGCGACGAATGGCGACTCGGGGTCGGCAATGGGATCTCTGGAAACGAATGCGTCGTTGTCGGAGGCGTGCAGCAGGAAACGGAGCGTGTCTTCGGCATCGTGGACGGCCTTTTCGGCCTGGAGCAGGTCGACCTCTCGCGTCGCGACGCCGAGTTCGGAATCGAGCAGGTCGATCGGGGCGAGGACGCCGGCCTTCACGCGCGCCTGGTTTTCAACATGAAGGCGCTTGGCCGTTTCGACGGACGCCCTGCGGGAATCGAGGCTTTCCCTGACCTTCAGGACCGTCAGGAGTTGCGTGCATGCCTGGGCTGTGGTCGAAAGCATCTGGGAATACCAGTCGGATTCGGCGATCTTCAAAGCGTAGTCGGCGCTGGTGATCCCGCGTTCGGTCATCGCTTTCCCTGCATTCCGCAGGATCGGCTGCACGATGGAAACCGAGATGGCGGGGGAGACGGAATCGGTGGCCGCCAGGCCGGTATCGTCCCGGGACCAAGTGCTCGAAACCCCGGCCGAGGCGGTGGCGCCGGTCTGCATCAAGGCGTCGAGCGAGAGATTGGAATCCCAGGAACGCGACCGGTTGGTGAAAAAAGAGTCAGGCGCGAGTTTCGAATCGCTGGCCTTGAATTCGATCAGGGCGGAAAGCACCGGATCGTAGATGGCCTTGGCCTTCGACACGGAGCTCCCTGCCAACGCCGGCGTGAAGCGGGCGGTCGAAAGACTGGGATTGTTCAGAACGGCGGCCCGGCCGATCTCGCGCATCGAGAGCGGGATGTCGGCTGAATGGCCGAACGAGGAAGCGATGGACAGGAAGGCCACGCCCAACGGGATAGATTTCAAACGTCGTAAAATAATCGAATTTTTCATGTGGGTAGTTTGTCCATTTGTCAGAAAGTGACCCCATTTTATCCCTAAAAGTTTCCGGAGCGCGCGAAACAGAGAAATTTGATTGCACTTCCCATGGCGGATCGCGATGCGTAAAATGTTACACCTGAAAACCAAACGCATCCCGGAGGTTCCCGTGCGCAAGATATTCTCTATGGCGGTCGTCGTCGGCCTTCTGGCTGCCGGCTTGGCCGGATCCGTCAACGCAGCCCCTAAAGGAGGCAAGAAATTGGTCCTGCTCGAAACGTCCCTCGGAGAGATCAAGATCGAACTCGATTCCGAAAAAGCACCGGTCAGCGTCGCGAACTTCCTGGCCTACGTGAAGGAAGGGCACTACAACGGCACCATCTTCCACCGGGTCATCAAGGACTTCATGATCCAGGGCGGGGGATTCACGGACGCGATGAAAGAGAAGAAGACGGCCCACCCCCCCATCAAGAACGAGGCAGGGAACGGGCTCAAGAACCTGCGCGGTACGGTCGCCATGGCGCGGACCAATGTCGTCGATTCGGCGACGGCCCAATTCTTCATCAATACCGTCAACAACGATTTCCTGAATCATTCCGACGAATCCGCGCGTGGCTTCGGTTATGCCGTTTTCGGAAAGGTGATCTCGGGCATGGAGGTCGTCGACAAGATCCGTGCGGTCCCGACCACGACCCGCAGCATGTTCGATGACGTCCCCGTTCAGCCCGTCGTCATCCTCAAGGCGAAGGTTCTCGAGAAGTAAGCCTCGGCCTTCTGGCGGCAACAGGACGGGGGGACTATCCGCGGTCCGGCTTGATCAGCAATACCGGGCGGCTGGTCGCATGGATCACCTTCATGGCGACGCTGCCCATGACGAGGAGGGAAATACCGCTTCGGCCGTGCGTGCCCATGACGATCATGTCGACGTCTTCATCCTGGGCCACATCGATGATGATGTCTTCGGGCTCGCCTTCGCGCACCACGGTCCGGGCATGCAATCCTTCCGCGATCAACCCGTCCGCGACGACGGACAGGTATCGACGCGCCTCTTCGAGCAGCGATTCCAGGAAAGCGGCTTCGTCCGGAATGCCGCTTTCGGGCAACCGGGTCAACGGATTCACGACGGCCCGGACAAGAATGATCTCGGAACCGGCAATCTTTGCGAGCATCCCGGCGTGCGAGACCGCCTTCTCGGCAAGGGTAGAACCGTCGAGCGGCACCAGCAGTTTTGAATACATCCCGGGCCCCCTTTACAGCGTTTGATAGAAACCATGCCCATTCCTGCGTCAATTATACGCTCTACGATCCGGAGTCGAATCCTGGAGACTTTCCCCTGCTGACCCACCTCGAGATCATCGTGTCTCAAGCGAATGCCGATCACCGTCTCGATCGCGTCCTCCGGGAGGCATTTCCCGGGGTGCAGGGCAGGTCCATCCGCCTGGCGCTGGAACGGGGCGAAGTGTCGATCGACGGTCGAAAGGGGAACAAGGGCGACTTCGTTCGCGCGGGGCAGGTCGTTTCGGTCCGGAGCCTGGCCGAGAATACAGACTGGGAACCCGTCCCCGGGGATATCCCGGGCGCATCGGTCGTCTATAGCGACGAATCCGTCGCGATCCTCGACAAGCCGGCCGGGGTCCAGACCGAACCGGTCAAGGTCCGGGAAGCCGGGACGCTTTCCGGCTATCTCCTCTGGCGTTTTCCGGGGCGATTCGGGTGGTGCGAATCCGCGGGCGGGCCACTGCTTTCAAGGCTCGACCGGGATACCAGCGGGGTCGTCCTCGGGGCCTTGACGCTTGAGGCCTATCGATTTCTTCTCGCGGAGAGGGAGAGCGGACGTCTCATGAAGCGGTACCTTTGCACGGTAGAAGGAATATTCCCGGGGCCGGCCATCCTGAAGGGCGTCATCGAGACGCAGGGAGGGGAGCGGGTTCGCGTTCGGCACGATACGCCGGATCCGCAATCGATCTACTGGACCCATGTCGTCCCGTTGCAGGAGGAGGATGGCTGCACCATCGTGTGCGCCCGGATCGTCAAGGGGCGGCGTCACCAGATTCGCGCGCATCTCGCGGCCGCCGGCTTCCCGATCCGCGGCGATGGGCTCTACGGCAATCGTGAGACGGGAGACTCAATCCGGCTGATGCTGCATGCCGCGGAGGTGACCTTCAACCACCCGGCAACCGGGGAGCCGATGACGGTATCCGCACCGATTCCCGGGGTGTTCGGAATTCAGCGGCTCCCCTGAAGCTGCGTCTCGAGCTGTTGCAGATGCTCGCGATCGCCCGGGAGCTCTACCGTGTATTTTTTATAGAGATCCATGTCGGCCGTATTCACGATCCGGTTCCGCATCGGGTTGGGGAACTGGGAGCGTTTGTCGTCGACTGCCTTGATGAGGGCTTCCTTGGCCGCGATCTTTGCCTTGAGCTGCTCGATCTCGCGGGCGAGCGCCTCGTCCCTGGTCTCGCCGGCATCGGTCGGGATCGGCTCAGGTGTCGCCTGGACCGTGGCGGGAGGGGGCGTCTCGGGCGCGACGTTATCCGCATCCTTCGGCGGCTCCTTGATGAGCGGGACCGATTGATCCCGTTTCGACGCGGGGATCGAGACGGGGTCGTCGGTGAAATGCATGGTTCCCTGGTCGTCGACCCACTTGTAGATGTCGGCGAACGCGGGGCATCCGGCAAACAGCACCGCCACTGCTGCGAATCCGGCGATTCCGATATGTCCGTGCCTGACGGTTTTCGGCAAGACTGCGCTCCCTCGAATATTTTCTGATTCGATTTTATCGCCAAACCGAAATAGTTCTGAAGTTATTTCGGCAGGCTGCCGATAAGTTGTACAGGGAACTTTCCTACCGAACAAGAGGAGGTCACCATGCAGATCACACCCGTCATGTCCGCTCTCAACAACGAACCCGCAGCCCAAAAAGTCACCGACGTATCCACTTTGGTCGTCAAGAAGGCGCTCGACGCCCAGAAAGCCGAAGGCCAGGCGGCGGTCAACCTGATCCAGCAGGCTGCTTCCCCGGTCAACCAGGCGGTCGAAGTCAAGGAGCCGGTCGTTCGCGACGGGAAGGTCGACACCTTCGCCTGATCTCGACCCCCGTACCCGCAGGCATCATGCCGGGGAGACCGCGCAGGATACGTGCTCTCCCCGTTTCCTTTTTCGCCGCCTCGCTTCCCCGATTCGATTTAGAATGAAGCCATAAAGAACGTTCATCGAGCGTGGAGGGGGCAGTGTATGGTTGATTTCATGGACATGGAAAAATCCGTCCTGGTGGTCGTCGACATCCAGGAACGGCTTGTCGGCGCCATCGATCCCGAACTGTATCGCATCGCGTTGAAAAACACGCAAATCTTGATCGAGGCGGCAGGAACCCTTTCCGTCCCGATCGTCGTGACCGAACAATACCCGAAGGGTCTCGGGCGCACCGTGGCCGAGGTCGAGCAAGCGCTCGAGGGCAAGCCGATCTCCCGATACGAGAAAAGCACCTTCAGCTGCGCTCGTGACGAGGGGTTCCTGTCCCATCTCGGTTCCCTGGGGAGGAAGCATGCGATCCTGGTCGGGATGGAAACCCACGTGTGCGTTTACCAGACCGCGATCGACCTGATGCGGGCCGGGTATTCCGTATTCGTCATCGACGACGCGGTGTCCTCCCGTTTCCGCCACAATTACGAGAGCGGACTCCGGTCGATGATCCACGCCGGGGCGGTGGTCTTCAGCACCGAGACCGCGCTGTTTTCCCTCCTGAAACGTGCCGGGACGCCCGAATTCAAGAAGATCTCGTCGCTGCTCAAATGATGCGATTCAATTTTCCCGGCATCCTTGCAATGCTCCTGATCGCGGCTTCTATTTCCTTGACCGGATCGGTCGCCTCCGCTTCCCGGCAGAGCGCCGCGCTCGTCCCGCTTGCGATCTCCGGCGACAACGATGCGTCCCTCCGGAACGGGACGCTCGACCGCGCCATCGTCGACAAGCTTTCCGACCGCTTCGACATCCGGATCCTGTCGCAAGACGGCAAATCCGACCCCGGCGCGCTGGCCAACAAAGCGAGATCGCTCGGGACGCCTTACCTGTTCGAGGGCTCCCTGGTCCGCATCGGCCACTCCGTCTCGATCGAGCTCCGGATCGTGCCGAGCGAGCCGGGCGCGGTCGGGAAGACCGTCGTCGCATCCGCGCTTGACGATGCCGAGGGGCAGCCACCCCCGTCCGTCGGACTTTCCCCGATCTATCGTCGATTGATCACCGAAGCCACGGCCAACCTCAAACTCCGCTTTTTCGGGGACGACCGGGCGGGCGGCAAGGGGCGAATTCCCGGGTTTTCCGGGAACCTGACCCGAAGCGCCGCCTTCCCCGGCAATCCGGTCTCGGCCAGGCTTGCCGATTCGGACCGGGACGGAAAGCCCGAGCTGATCGTGGCATTCCCATCCGAGATCGCCATCTTCCGGATCGACGGCGACGAGCTGGTCGAGAAATACCGGATCAAGGAAGCCGGGACCGGCATCTTCCGGGTCGAGACCGCCGACCTCGACCACAACGGCTTTGCCGAGATCATCGCGGTCCGTTTTGCCGGCGGGCAGGCCATCAGCGATATATGGGCCTTCGACGGGAAAGATTATCGGAAAAAGGTCGCCGGGATCCCATGGCTCCTGAGCCCGGTCGCCCTCGACAAGGGCGGGTCGAATATCCTGGGCCAGGAATCGGATCCGGTCACCTTTTTCAAGGGGGACATCTTCCGCCTGGCATTCGATCGTTACGGTGAAGGCGAGATCCCCGACAAAGGGGGTGTGCTCCCATTGCCGCCCGGCACAGGGCTATATAGCGTGGGCACCCTGAACTCGGGGCAGGCCAAGCGGATCGTCGTGTTCGGAAAAGGAGGGTCGATCTCCTTATACGACCCGGAGGGAAAGGCGTTGGGCACCGCGCCCGAATCGATCCGGGGGACCGATTTCACGCCGGCGGCCGTCTCGGCCGATTCGTTGCGCGAGGGGCCGATCAACATTCCGCCAAGGTTCATGGCGGTCGACCTGAACGACGACGGGATCGAAGAACTGGTCGCCCTCAATAATCTTGTCACGCCCGGAGTATTCTTCGAAAACGTCAAGGTGCAGTCGGGGGCCGAACTGGTTGCCTTTGTGCAGGATGCCGGCACGCTGCGCCTTGCCTGGCGAACCCCGCAAATCGGCTTCGGCGTGACCGACGCCTTCCTCGTCGACGCAGAGAAGGGCCCGGCTCGACGCATCGGCCTGCTCGTTCGGGAAAAGGGCAAATTGCTCGAAAACCTGTCCGAATGGCGAATCGTCTGGATGCGGTGAAGCCGATTGACAACGACGCCTGAATCGTTATAATCTCTTTTCCTTTTGCGTGGCGGTGTAGCTCAGTTGGTTAGAGCATGCGGTTCATATCCGCAGTGTCCGGGGTTCAAGTCCCTGCACCGCCACCAATTTTCCCATTTTTCCCCAAAATCTCGCTTATCGATTAAAATGCCGCCCCCGGCAGCAATCGCATTCTTTTCTTGGGAAAAATATTTCCTTTCATGGTATATTCGGCAGCAATCAGGTTTTGCATTATAGTCGTTGCCGGAGGCAAGCCAGATGACGCCCCATCTCGTGCTGCTTGTTGACGACGACCCTGTATTCACCCAATTCACCAAAAATCTGCTGGAAGAGAAGGGCCATAAGGTCATTACGGCCTTCAACAAGGCCGAGGCCGAAAGCGCCTTCCTTCTGCATCCGTTCTCCTGCGTCGTTCTCGACATCTTTCTGCCCGACGGCAGCGGCGTCGACCTGATCAAGCCCTTCAAGGGCCATTCCCCGACCACCCCCATCATCATGGTTTCCGGGCAGTCCGACGTCGAGGAAGTCGTCCGGGCCATGAAGGATGGCGCCAGCGACTACATCAAGAAACCGTTCCACGGAGAAGAGCTGGCGCTCAAGATCCAGATGGCGCTCGAGAACAGCCAGGCCAAGTGGGAGCTCCAGGAGCTCAAGACCAAGGTGCGGGTCGACGAGGAATATCAGCTGCTGTTTTCCCTGGGCGAGCAGATGACCAAGCTCCAGGCGACCGTCGACCAGGTGGCCAACACCGACATCACCGTCCTCATCTCCGGCGAATCCGGCACCGGCAAGGAGCTGATGGCGCGCGCCCTCCACAAGGAGTCCGACCGGAGCGGTGAGCCCTTCATCAAGGTCAATTGCGCGGCACTCCCCCGCGAGCTGCTCGAAAGCGAGCTGTTCGGCTTCGAAAAGGGGGCTTTCACGGGCGCGCACCGCCGGAAATACGGCCGGTTCGAGATGGCGCAGAACGGCACCATCTTCCTCGACGAGATTACCGAGATGCATCTCGACCTGCAGAGCAAGCTGCTTCACGTGCTGCAGGAAAAGCAGTACTACCGGATCGGGGGCGAGAAAGAAGTCAAGGCCAACTGCCGCATCCTCACCGCCACCAACAAGAACCTCGAGCGCATGGTCGACGAGGGGCGGTTCCGACGCGACCTCTTTTATCGGATCAACGTCGTCAACATCGTGATTCCGCCCCTGCGGGAGCGCAAGGACGACATCGCCTTGCTGTCCGATTATTTTCTGCACCGCTATTCCGAGATGTACAATCGCGAACCGGTTCCCATCTCTCCCCGGTTGATGGAGATGTTTCTCTCCTATACCTGGCCCGGCAACGTGCGCGAGCTCGAAAACAACATCAAGCGGTACATCATCCTGGGAAACGAATCCCAGCTGATCTCCGAGTTCACTCGCAAGCGCGACAACGGCGGATATGCGACCCCGACCGAGATGGATGCCGTCGCCCCTGCGGGGCTCCGCGATTTCCGCGACGAGGCCTATTCGACGGAGGGCGGAAGGTCCACCGCGTTCACCAGCTACGCCCCGACGCCCAACGCGGGACACGCGTCCCCGCCTCCCGAAAACGCGACGCTCAAGGAAGTGGCCAAGCTCGCTCAACGGAACGCCGAGCGGGTGCTGATCGAACGCGTCCTCGGGCAGACGCGCTGGAACCGGCGCAAGGCGGCCACGATCCTCGACATCAGTTACAAGGCGCTCCTCTACAAGATCAAGGAGTGCGGGCTCGACGAAGCCTAGATTCAAGGCAAGGAGCAAATCCGTACCCGTTTTGCGGAAAACTTAAGGGCATAACCCTTAAGTGGCTATTTATGAAGAGGAATATAAAAGACAACGGAGGATCGATGGCCAAGGCCATATGGGCGGTAGCCTGTCCGCTGCTTGCCGTTCTGCTGATTTCGGTGTTGTCCGGAACCGGCAGGGCGGACAACACGGTCGCTACGATCAGCCCGAAACCAGCCAAGGATAACGGCGCGATGCTTCATGGCGCAGACGCCTCCTACCGGATGGGTCCCGAAGACATCCTTCGCGTATCCGTCTGGGAAAACAAGGAACTGACGCTCGACGTCGTGGTTCGCCCGGACGGGAAGATATCGCTTCCCCTGGTCCAGGACGTCCAGGCCGAAGGGCTGACGGCCGGCGAGCTCGCCGAAATCGTGCACAAGCGGCTCGAAAGCTTCCTGAAGGATCCCCAGGTCTCCATCATCGTCCTTCAGGTCAACGCGCCCAAGCTTTACGTCATCGGCAGCGTCGCCAAGCCCGGCCCCTACCCGTTGCGGGGCGAAACGAGCGTGCTCCAGGCGCTGTCCGCCGCCGGCGGCTTCACGCAATTCGCCTCCCCGCGCAGCATCAAGCTTATCCGCGGCTCGGGCCTCAAGCAGGAAGTCCGCAAGATCAACTACTACAAGATCATCGACGAAGGCGGAGAGGGCAACTACCTCCTCAAGCCCGGCGATACGATCGTCATTCCTTAAACCAACAGATCATCCAAGGAACTTAATCGATGCCGCTTCGCCCCGACATGGAACCTCAGGAATACCTGGCCATCATTTTGCGCCGCAAGTGGTCGGTCCTGTTTACCATCCTTACCATCCTTTTCCTCGCCAGCGTCTTTTGCGTGGTCGCGCCAGAAAAATTCAAGTCGAGCACCACGATCCTCGTCGTGCCGCAGCGGGTCCCCGAGGGGTACGTCAAATCGACGGTCAGCATCAAGATCGAAGAACGGCTTGCGACCATCCAGCAGCAGGTCATGAGCCGCACCCGACTCGTTGCGGTCATGGACGAGCTCGGTCTTTTCAAGGAGATGCGCAAGAAGCAGCCGATCGAGGCCGTCGTCGACGAGATGCGGAAGCGGATCGAGATCCAGGTCGGAACCACTGAAAAGCAGAAAAAACGCGACACGGAAAGCGACAGCTTCACCCTTTCCTTCACCCACGAAAATCCTCAAACCGCCATGTTGACTGCTTCCCGGCTGGCTTCGTTCTTCATCGACGAAAACCTGAAGAACCGCGAGGCGCAGGCGGTCGGCACGTCCGAGTTTCTCGATTCGCAGCTCCAGGACACGAAGGCGAAACTCGAATCCGCCGAAGCCAAAGTCCGGCAGTACAAGATGCAGTTCATGGGCGAATTGCCCCAGCAGATGCAGGCCAATATTTCGATCATGTCCCGGTTTCAGGAACAACTGCGCGCCAACGCCGATTCCATCCGGAGCTCGGAGGATCGCAGGGTTTTTCTGGAATCTCAGTCCGGCATGCTCGAAAGCCAGATCCGCGAGATCGAAAAGGCTTCCCCGGCGCCTGCGACGCCGGGCGGCGAAGGGACCGGCACGGTCGAACCCGTCCAGCAGATGTCGACCGTCGACCCCGCCCAAGCGCTCGTGGTCGAATTGGAGGCCAAGCAAAACCGGCTGACGGAGCTGTCCGCGCGCTACACCGACAAGTACCCCGAAATCGTGCGCCTGAAGGGGGAGATCGAGCAGCTCGAAAAAAGGATCGTCTCGGCTCGCCAGAACCCGGTTCCCGCGAGCGCGTCCCCTCCGCAAAAAAACGAGCGAAGGAACCCCGTTTCCGTCAAGTACGGGCCGATCGCGCCGGTCCCGCCCAGAGCGACCAAAGAGCGGGACGAGCTTCGGCACGTCAAGGCGCAGCTTGCCTCGATCGAAGCCGACATCCCCCGAATCAAGAAGGAGCGCCAAGAGCTCCTCAACGGGATTGCGGGGGTCGAAGCCAAGGTGGCGCAGTCTCCGCGACGCGAACAGGAGATGATCGCGCTCTCCCGCGACTACGACAACCTCAAGGCGTCCTACGACGACCTGTTGAAAAAGAAGCTCGACGCCGACGTCTCGCAAAACCTCGAGAAGCGGCAAAAAGGGGAACAATTTCAGATTCTCGACCCGGCCAACCTCCCCGAGGAGCCGTTCACGCCCAACCGGATAAAGATTCTCGGCATCGCGCTCCTGGCCGCATTGGGTGCCGGCCTGGGTGGCGCGTTCGGGATCGAGATCTTGAACCCCGCGTTGCGCAGCGCCCACGATTTCCGCCACTTCTATCCCTACCCGATTTTGGCTTCCATCCCCCAGATCCAGGACAGCGCCTACATCCGAAATCGGAAAATCCGGCAGGCCGTCGTCTTCGGCGTCGGCGCCATTTTCATCTTCGCCGTCACCGGATTCATTCTCCTGTATGGCGACAAGATCCGGACCATCCTCAACCTGTCGCGAGGCGCCTGATGCGATTCCCGTTCATGAACTCCAAGACTTCGATTCCCCGCAAGACATCGGGAGCGGTATCCACCTTGAACATCGGCGCCGAAGACTCCATCTACACCGAGCAGATCAAGGCGTTGCGGGCAAAGGTCGAGTACAGGATCGACCAGATCCAGGCCAAGACCTTCGCGGTGACGAGCGCGGTGTCCGGGGAGGGAAAGACGACGCTTTGCGTCAAGCTGGCGGCCAACCTGGCATCGTCCGGACGCAAGAAGGTGCTCCTGATCGACACCGACATGCGCAAAGCCGACCTGGCCCGCGGGCTGGGGCTTCCGGGCAAGCCGGGACTTTCCGATTTCATCACGGGCGGAGCGCCGCTTAGCGATATCGTCTGCAACACGGTCGCTCCCGGATTGACCGTCATCCCCGCCGGATTGCGCGTCTCCGAACCGGCCGACCTGCTTTCCGGCAATGTCTTCCGCGATTTCCTGGGGTCGGTAAAGGACGGTTTCGACGTGGTCCTGCTCGACACCCCACCGGTGCTGCCGGTCGCCGACACGCTTAGTCTGCGTGACCTGGTCGACGGCTTCATCTTCGTCTACCGTGCCGGCTTCACCCCCCACAAGATGTTTTCCCGGGCCGCCGAAGAAATCGGGGAGAAGGGCATCCTCGGGGTCGTGATCAATGGGGTCGAACCCGAAAGGCAGCGATATTACGAGCGATATTACGGAAGCTATTATCAGAGGCCCTCGGCCTCCGATCATGTTTCCTGAAGGCAAAGAAAACAGCTCCGCTTAATTGCTTAATCAGGGAAAGTTATTTCCCACACCGTTTCGCCTCTCATCCTCATGATGATGTGTCAGAACAACAATTATCAATCATTGCGCCAGGTTGCCTCTCTTGTATTCCCGGAGGAAACCGGCATGCATCTTGTAACTGATTTTGGCAGAATAGATTTGCCGTACGTGGGGAAGGGCCGCAGGGGGCGTTCATGAGTTTCTTCGATTTCCTGAATCTGAAAGATACCTTCAGCCGGATGCGGTCCTCGAGCGGCATCCACGTCCGGGAAGACTTCCTGTTGATCCTCGAACGCGAACGTGCCCGCACCGATCGCACCGGACACGAATTTTCCCTGGTGGTCTTCGGCATCGGGTCCGCGACCGGCAGCATCCAGATGACCACCCGCTACCTCGAGACGGCCATCCGCAAACGCGCGCGCAACAGCGACGCCATCGGCTGGTTCGACGACCATGCGCTTGCCGCCATCCTGCCCGGCACCTCTCCCGACGGCGCCTTGAAATTCGCCGAGGCGGTCCGGCAGTCCGCCGCACCCCGCATCACGGTGCTCCATACAACCATCTATTCCTATCCGACCAATTGGATCGAGCAGAAGGGCACCGCCTGCAAAGCGTCCGATGAGGTCGCCGCGCCGGGCGGGATCGCCTGCTCGCTTGTGGCTCCGGAGCCGGAACTCGCCGCCCAGCAGCTCGAACCGATCTTCAGGCGGCGCTTTCCCTTCTGGAAAGACACGCTCGATGTCGTCGGCGCGCTGCTGGCGCTTGTCGTTCTTTCCCCGCTGTTCCTGTTGGTGGCCCTCTTCATCAAGATCGTCTCCCCGGGGCCCGTCTTCTTCAAGCAGACCCGCATCGGCTACCGTGGACGGCCGTTCACTTTCTGGAAGTTCCGCACCATGCACGTCGACAACGATGCGTCACAGCATCAAAAATATCTGAGCACCCTGATCAGCAGCGGCGACCAACCGATGACCAAGCTCGATGCCGAGCGTGATCCGAGAATCATCCCGTTCGGCAAGCTGTTCCGGCAGTCTTGCATCGACGAGCTGCCCCAGCTGATCAACGTCCTGCTCGGCGACATGAGTCTCGTCGGGCCCAGGCCCTGCCTGCCCAACGAGGCCGAAGATTTCAACCTCTGGCACACGCGTCGATTCGACACTATTCCCGGTATGACCGGGCTGTGGCAGGTCAACGGAAAGAACAAGACCACCTTCAAGCAGATGATGCGTTACGACATCTCCTACGCCCGGCAAGACAGTTTCTGGACCGACCTCAAGATCATTTTCAAGACGATCCCGGCCATCATCGTCATGGTCCGTGAGCAGCTTGCCGCGCGCCGCACGGCCTCCGTCGAATCGAAGGCGCTCGCGTCCGCGAAGAAAGTCTCGTAGGAGCCGCAAAATCCCTTCTGCCGTACCGATTTCCGATTCAATTCCCGGCTTGCAGCCCAAGCGCGATATTTCACCATCACAAGAGGAGACGGGTATGAAAAAGGTTTTGAACGTCGCCGTAGCCGGTTGCGGATACTGGGGACCGAACCTGATCCGGAATTTCTCGGCGCTTCCCGACTGCCGGGTCAAGTCGATCTGCGATCCCGCACCCGCCCGCCTGAAGCACATGAAAGAGCTTTATCCCACAGTTGAGGTCACCTCCGATTTTGACAGCCTGGTCTCCGACAAGGAGATCGACGCCATCGTCGTCGCCACCCCGGTCCATCTGCACTACGAGCTGGCGAAAAAAAGCCTGGAGGCGGGGAAGCACACGTTCATCGAAAAGCCGATGGCGCAGTCCTCCGCGCAGTGCGCCGAGCTGATCGCGATCGCCGAGAAGAAGAAGCTGACGCTCATGGTCGGCCACACGTTCATCTATTCGGCCCCCGTGCGTCGCATCAAGGAGATCATCGATACAGGAGACATCGGCGAGGTGCAGTACGTCAGCTCCCGCCGGCTCAACCTCGGACTTTTCCAGAAAGACATCAACGTCGCCTGGGATCTGGCGCCGCACGACATCTCGATCATCCTCTACCTGCTCGGAAGGCCGCCCGTCTCCGTCAACTGCCAAGGCAAGGCGCACGTCAACAAGGACATCGAGGACGTCACCAACATGTCGATCGATTTCCCGAACGGCGGCTTCGCCACCATCCACAGCAGTTGGCTCGACCCCAACAAGATTCGCGAGATGGTCATCGTCGGCAGCAAGCGGATGATCGTCTACGACGACAACGAGCCGCTCGAAAAGATCAAGATCTACGACAAGCGCGTCGAGACGCCGCCGCACTACGACACCTTCGCCGAGTTCACCTATTCGTATCACTACGGCGACATCCACATCCCTTACATCAAGCAGACCGAACCGCTCAAGGTCGAGGCCCAGCACTTCCTCGATTCGATCCGCAAAGGGTCGAAGCCCGAGTCCGGCGGCCTCGAAGGGCTTCGCGTCATCCAGATCCTCGAGGCGTCTTCCCGGTCGCTCAAGGACGGCGGCGGCAGCGTCGAGATCGACACAACGCTCGGGACTGATGTCCCCGCGATGGCCTGATCATCTAAAAACCGCCCAAAGGAGTTCGTCGATGTGCGTCGATGCACCCGTGATGAAAAAGATCGCCCCGGACGTCAAGCTCGGTGAAGGCGTCAAGATCTACGATTTTGTCAACCTCTACGGCTGCGAGATCGGCGACCACTCTAAAGTCGGAACTTTCGTCGAGATCCAGAAGGGCGCCAAGATCGGTCGCAACTGCAAGATCTCCAGCCACACCTTCATCTGCGAAGGCGTGACGATCGAGGACGACATCTTCATCGGCCACAACGTCACCTTCATCAACGACGCCTTCCCGCGTTCGACCAACGAAGGCGGCGGGCTCCAGACCGAGGCTGACTGGGTCTGCGTCCCCACGCTCATCAAGCGGGGCGCCTCCGTCGGTTCCAGCTCCACGATCCTCTGCGGCGTCACGATCGGCGAGCGCGCCATCGTGGGCGCCGGCAGCGTCGTCACGAAAGACGTCCCTCCCGACACCATCGTGGCCGGAAACCCGGCCCGCATCCTTCGCAAGATCACCGAGGAGAAGAAATAATGAAGGTTCCCTTTCTCGACCTCAAGGCCCAGTACGACACCATCAAGGAAGAGATCGCCGTCGCCATCCAGAGCGTTCTCGACAAGACCGCTTTCGCCGGCGGCCCCTTTGTCGCAAAATTCGAGGAAGAATTCGCGACGTTCTGCGGCACGAAACACGCGCTCGGCGTGGGCAGCGGAACCGATGCGCTCTGGCTCGCCCTCGCCGGTCTCGGCGTGGGGGCGGGCGACGAAGTCATCACGGTCCCCAACACCTTCATCGCCACGACCGAAGCCATCAGCTATCGCGGCGCCACGCCGGTCTTCGTCGACGTCGATCCCAAAACCTGGCTGATGGATCCGGCCAAACTTGAATCCGCCATCACGCCCAAGACCAAGGCGATCCTCCCGGTGCACTTGTTCGGCCAGATGTGCGACATGGACCCGATCATGGCGATCGCCAAGAAGCACAATCTTTTCGTGGTCGAGGATGCCTGCCAGGCGCACGGCGCCACCTACAAGGGCCGAATGGCCGGCTCGATCGGCGACGCCGCCGCGTTCAGCTTCTATCCCGGCAAGAACCTGGGCGCCTACGGCGAGGCCGGCGGCATGGTCACGAATAACGACGAAGTCGCCGCCAAAGCCCGCATGCTGCGCGATCACGGCCAGGCGAAAAAATACTACCACTCGATGATCGGCTGGAACATGCGGATGGACGGCATCCAGGGCGCCATCCTCAGCGTGAAGCTCAAGCACATCAAGCAGTGGAACGAAGCCCGTCACCGCAACGCGAAGCTGTACGACGAACTGCTGGCGGGCATCCCCGGCGTCGTGACGCCGTCCGAAGCCGATTACGGAAAGGCCGTCTACCACATCTACGCGATCTGCGTGAAGGATCGCGACGCCGTCATCGCGAAGCTGGCCGAAAAGGACGTCCACTGCGGCATCCACTACCCGGTGCCCCTCCACCTGCAAGAGGCCTACGCCTTCCTCGGAAAAGGGCAGGGGAGCTTCCCTGTGGCCGAGAAGGGCGCATCAGAATACGTGTCGCTGCCGATGTACGCCGAGCTGAATATCGAACAGATCCAAAATGCCGTCGACCACTTTAAGCTCATTATTTCGGAACCCATGATCAATCGATAACCCGGATATGAGCAGACAGAATCACATCTACACAGCGGTAGTTGGCATTTTGTTCATTGTGTCGTATTGGTTCCCCTTTAGGGAGGCAGCGTACGGCATGATGACTGGTGAGCTATCGCACGGTTTTTTGATAATTGCTATTAGCGGTTATCTGGTTTGGATAAAACATAAACAGTTGACCAAAATCCCGTTAATTCCATTAATTCTTCCAGGGTCTATTTTGTTGATCACGGGTTGCTTTGTTTACCTGATCGGGCGATTTGGTGATATGGCTTTAGTTCAAGAAGGATCGATTGTTTTAACTCTGCTCGGGTTAATACTTTTGTTTGCAGGATACAAACTGTTTTTAGCCCTTTTGCTCCCGGTCCTTTATTTGTTGTTCATGTTTCCGTTTTTTTCTGTTCTATTGGGGAAATACAGTATTTATTTCCAGGTATTGTCAGCAAATATCGCAACAAATTTACTTGCATTGACAGGCATGCCCGCAATACAAGAGGGTAAATTTATAATTCTTCCGCACACAACACTTGACGTGGTAAAGGAGTGTAGTGGAATCAACCATATCTTGACATTGGTAGCTTTATCAATTCCGTTAGCATTGATTTCAAGGCTTTCGTTTATTGGTAAAATATTATTGGTTCTCTTATCCTTCTTCGTAGGATTGTTTTCAAATGGCGTACGTATCGGAATGATTGGCATTTGGATGAAGTTCCAACCAGATGCTTCGATTCATGGCCCATTCAATACTCTTATTGTTTCAACTTTTATTATGGGAGTAGGGTCTTTTCTGCTATTGATCGTATTTATTTTGATAAATAAGATTTTTCCGTCGAATCGGGTTGAGACATGTTTCGAAGACCCGCCAAAACATGAAATCAACCTGGGGCAGGTTTCGAATAGGAATGCTTCCGTGCTGGCTTTTATCATTTTGTCAATAACTGGTTTATTTGCATTTAATGCTCAGCAGAGCCCATTTCCTGATTATATGCCAACAATGAACATCCCTTTACTGCTTGATTCATGGGCAGGCAAGGAGGTTTTTATTCTTGAAGAACCTTACGAAGATCAAAATTCTGATTCTAAAATCAAAAGAATTTACACAGACCCTTCCGGGAACAAAATAAAACTTTTCGTTGCTTATTTCGCAACCCAACAGAAAGGGAAAAAACTATTCAACTATTACTTTGACGAACTTAACATTGGTTCGGTCAATGAAAATATTGGCCCCTTTCAAACGCGGATGGCAATTAAGGGGACAAAAGACTCAAACAAAACGGTGTATTTTGGCTATTTGATTGGAGGCACCATCACTTCCAATCGCTTTTACGCAAAGTATCTTCTGATCCTGAACCGTGTGCTTCATAACAAAAATAGCGGAATGTTTTACGCGGTGACGATTCCGATGCAATATCTGAAAACAGAGCCAATTTCAACGGGGACAGCTCCACATATCGTCGTCCGCCTACTTAGTGAAATCGCAAGAAACGCCCAATTGTGAAAAAGGTCATGGGGGAAAAGGGGTCTCTTCGGCACTCAGCAATCAGTGGAGGGCTCTGGGTAGCGATTGGGAGCAGCTCCGAACAAGGTCTTCGATTTATACGAAATATCATTCTCACACGTATTCTTTCCCCCGAATCCTTCGGAGCAATGGCGATTATCCTGGCAATCAGCAGCGCATTTGAATCTTTTACTGAAATTGGAATTAAAGAAGGGATCATTCAGAATCCCAAGGGGAAGGAGCAGGGTTACCTGAATGGCGCATGGTGGATTTCCGCTGGAAGATCGATATTTCTTTATTTGGCAGCATATATTGCATCTCCGTTCGTGATGGAGTTTTACAATACGCCGAATTTGACCGGAATGACACGGGTTGCTTTTCTTGTTGTTCTTTTTAATGGTTTTATGAGTCCAAATGCTTATGTGTCACAAAAGGATATGAAATTTAAGCGTTGGATCTTGATTTACCATGGGGGTAGCGTAATAGGGATCCTTGTTTCGATCATTCTTTCGTTCGTATTGAAAAGCACATGGGCTCTTGTAATCGGATTTTCCTTGGAAGCCTTTTCTAGAATGATTTTGTCCTACATTATTGCCCCCTTTTGTCCTAATCTATATTTCGATAAAGATTACATCCGTTCACTCTTGTCGTATTCAAAGGGCATGATCGGCCTACCAGTTATGACATTTATATTTATGAGAAGCGACGTTTTTTTTGTCGGTAAGATTTGCACAATTTCAGAACTTGGACTTTATACCTTAGTTGCATCTCTAGCAAGAATGCCATTCCAATTAGTGACATCTATGATCAATCGAATTATGATGCCGATTTTTTCGAAAATTCAGAATGACACACTAACAGTCAATAAATACATTCATAATATAACAAAAAATATCTTTTTGTTCATGGTCCCAGGAATATTGTTCGTCATTTTCTATGCGGATTACCTGTTGGGTGTGGTCTACGGGAAACGGTACTCTGGGGCGCGGGTCGCGTTCGGGATCATATTAATCACTGAATTTCTACGAGTAAGCGTCCTTCCAGTAGTTACTTATTATTTTGCCAGTGGTCGCCCACACCTTCATAGAAACTTCACAATTGTTCGAGTCTTGATCATCCTGATTCTGATTTATCCGGCAACTCGACTCTACGGGATTACAGGCGCCGCACTTGCGGGTTTTGTTGCAACTATCTTCGGGAATATGATTCAAATAAATCAGATACACACAATTAACCAACTAAACTTAAAAAATTATTACGCGATATTTCTTAATGCTTTGATACCAACATTTGTGTTTGGAGGTTTATGGTTTGCTAGTAGAAACATTCTGAATGCTCTTCCAAGATTAGATGTTTTTTCTGGGGCCATTGTTTCTATTGCGCTCTATATATATGTGGTTAAACAACATTGGGCAGAAAGTAAATCAATTATCTTTTTTGGCAACAAAGCATAAATGACGAAAAATATTAAAAATGAAACCGTAACCTCAAGCAACCTCCAAATATGCCTGATGGGTGCCTCACCCGAAACCGGCAATCTTGGAGTTTCCGCGCTTTCGGCCTCTCTGGTTTCTATTATTGACTCCTTGATTCCCGGCGCAAAAATCTTCATGTTTCTTGGGATGAAGCAAGGAAAATCTTTGATAATGAAGACGCCTAAAAAAGATATTACAGTTGACATTGTCAATTATCGACGATCACCTTCGTCAAGGTTCCATGAACACATTATCACGATTATGTTTCTTGCTATATTCTATCGCATGATCCCGATCGGATTATTAAGAAAAGCGATTGTAAGAAATAACAAAGCGATTGCCATGTTTGAAAAAACCGATCTGGTTGGCGAAATCCGTGGTGGGGATAGCTTTAGCGACATATACGGGTTGAAGCGGATGATACTGGGCAGCATTCCAGCCTTCATCGCAATTCTTATGGATCGACCGCTTGTGCTTATGCCGCAGACCTACGGACCGTATCAATCAAAATTAGCTCGAATGATCGCGTCCCGAATCATGAGGTCATCCGTGTTTATCCTCTCCCGCGACGCAGAAGGTATCTGTGTTGTCAATCAATTGCTCGGAAATCGAAAGGTGGCCATTCCGGTCATTCTTTGCCCTGATGTTGCGTTTACGTTGGGCGCAAGATTACCGCAAGATTTGAGAATTACCCCCCCGCTACCCGATCGCAAAAAGGACGAACCCCTTCTCGGGCTAAATGTTAACGGATTATTATTCAATGGAGGCTACACACGGGCCAACATGTTCGGACTACTATTCAATTACCATGAATTCGTCCAAAAGCTTGTGGATCGGATTTTGAAATCAACAGAGTGGAGAATTCTGTTGATCCCTCATACGTATGGCGGAGAGGGACACGTCGAAAGTGATCCGGATGCATGTCGGAAGATTCGGGACTCCGTTCCGCAATCCGATGCCGACCGGGTTCACATGGTTGACTACTATTACGATCAATTTCAAATAAAGGGGATTGTAAATCTTTGCGATTTTTTCGTCGGATCCAGAATGCATGCCTGTATCGCCGCCTTGTCCCAAGGGATTCCGACCGTTGGGGTCTCCTATAGTAAAAAATTTTTCGGAGTCTTCGATTCGGTTGGGAAAGGAAACATGGTTATCGATGCCAGAAATGTCGAAGAGACTGAAGCCGTTGACATGATTCTATCGAAACTGTCGAGCTGCAAACAGACAAGTATCGATAAAACCGGGGAAATTGAAATTGCTAGAAATCAAATCTATAAGTCTTTTAAAACCATGATTTCGTGTGCGATTCGTTGAACCCTTTGTCATGTTCTTGAGGAAACAATTTATTTCCGTTAACGACGTTGTCTCCTGGAATTTGTGCATAGGTTGCGGAGCGTGCGTTCCTGCTTGCGACAAGCGATCCATTTCCATGACTAGTTTCGAGACTTCGGGCTATCGGCCCGTGACGATCTCTTCCGCCTGCATTCGGTGCGGTCAGTGCCTGAAAGTATGTCCCGGAGTCCGCGTCGAATCAGAACTGGGCTATCAACCGGATCCAGGGGTAGAGTTACTCTTGGGGCCATCACGCAAGATCATGATCGGTCACGCCTCGGCACCCGATATCCGATACAGGGGTTCTTCGGGGGGATTGCTCTCTGCATTGGCGCTATATTGCCTGGAAAACGAAAACGTAGACTTCGTGCTGCAAACCGCGACCGACCCGATAGTGCCATGGAAAAATAGGACTGTCTTCAGCAGAACCCGGGAAGAACTGCTATCCGCTGCCGGATCCCGCTACGTCCCTTCCTCGCCTTGTGCGGCATTTTCAGACCCTGAGATGGGAACCGGGAAATTTGTATTTATCGGAAAGCCTTGTGATGTCGCCGCCTTCAAACAACTCAAGGAGATTCGCCCAGAACTGGCTGCGAGAAACGTGCTTACCCTGACTTTTTTTTGCGCCGGGACGCCCAGCGAAAGAGGCACGCTGGATCTCATTCGATCACTGGGTATTTCCTGCGATCAGGTCGATCAACTTCGATACCGCGGAGAAGGATGGCCGGGTAATTTCACCATCCGGTACGAAAACGGTTCCAGGCATCGTTCCGTCTCTTACCAGGAGTCCTGGGGCTTCATTCAAAAATACAGACCATTCCGTTGTCACCTGTGTCCCGACGGCTTGGGCGAGTTGGCAGACATTTCGTGCGGAGATGCTTGGCACCGACACGGTCAGGACGAAAATCCAGGCCTTTCCTTTGCAATGGTTCGGACCGAACGGGGGGAGGAAATCTTGAAAAAGGCCATGGCTTGTAACTACCTTGAACTTTCCCCGGCGAATTCGGAAGAAATGATTCAGGCGCAAGGTTTGGTGAATCGGAGAAAAGAAATCCATGGTCGAATTCTTGCGCTTCGACTGCTCGGCCTTCCGCATCCGGTTTACCCAGGCTTTCATTTATCTCAACTCTGGAAAAAAAATACGACATTAAAAAATATTAAGACGGTTGCTGGCACTATAAAAAGGATTTTAAAAAAGGGATATTTGCATAGTGTATCCAGTTGATGGTAACAAATGAAACGGCTC
Organism: Candidatus Deferrimicrobiaceae bacterium; assembly: GCA_036504035.1. NCBI lineage: Bacteria > Candidatus Deferrimicrobiota > Candidatus Deferrimicrobia > Candidatus Deferrimicrobiales > Candidatus Deferrimicrobiaceae > Candidatus Deferrimicrobiaceae bacterium. The sequence goes on along the minus strand of DASXVV010000013.1, from coordinate 167,518 downwards.
ATTAAATATAATATCAGCGTTTTAGTTTATTTGTATGATCGACTCGTAAAGATCATCGGAAGACGAAACCATTCCTTTAGTATCGTGATTTTATATTATCATTCCGTTCCAGACGCACAACGCTCCATGTTTTCGCGACAAATGGAATCTCTGGCCCGTTCATTCCATCCGATTTCCATCCAGAATCTGAATCGTCCAGAGCCAGGAAAGCACCACGTCCTAGTGACTTTCGACGATGGTTTTACCTCGGTCAGCCGGAATGTCCTGCCAGAGACAAGAGCTAGAAATATCCCGATCGCTCTGTTCGTCCCCACCGGGCACATCGGGAAAGCGGCCGGCTGGCTAAAGGGGAGCAGTCGGGCCGAAGCCGGAGAATCGGTCATGACTCCGCAGGAGATCCGTAAGATCTCCCAAGATGGACTTGTGGAGATCGGCTCACATTGCGTTTCTCACTCCAACCTGTTGACTCTTTCCCTGGAAGGCGCCACATCTGAAATCATCGAGTCCAAGCAAGTACTCGAAAAGATACTGGAAGCGCCGGTCGACACGATCAGCTTTCCGCATGGTGCCTATTCGAGCGAGCATCTATCAACGGCTGTTTCGGCGGGTTACAAGATCATGTTCGGGATAGATCCCACCTTGGAAACGAAGAATCGTCTCGGTGTTCCCTTGGGTCGTGTTGCCGTGGAGCCCACGGATTGGCCCTTCGAGTTTCGCATGAAGGCATCCGGAGCTTACCGGTGGCTCCCGGCGGTTTTTTCCATAAAAAAAACGATCCGGAATTTGGGCAGATCCTGACCAGGAATACGACATTGGATCGCGCAGAATACGCGATCGAAATTGATCGAATCGGAAAATCGGATTGGTCCCGGCTCGTCCGGGGATTCTCCGACAACAACATATACCAGTCTTGGTCATACGGGTCCATTCGATGGGGTGAACGAAATTTTAGCCACCTGCTTGTCAAATCAAACGAGGAAACTGTTGCAGCGGTTCAGTTGCGGATTGTCAAGATCCCAGGCCTCGAACGAGGGATTGCTTATGCGTTTCGGGGACCGCTTTGGAAAAAGCAGGGATATCCGTATCAGTTGGCAGCATTGCGCGCCGCGATCAAGGCCATAATTAGAGAATATTCCGGGAATCGGTCTTTGTTCTTGAGATTGGTTCCATGTTTGTCCGAGGAGCTTACGTCCGGCGCCATTTCGATGCTTGAAGCGGAAGGATTAAAAGGCAATATTTCAGTAAATCCGTATCGGACTCTGTTGCTGGATCTGTCCCCATCTCTTGAAGAATTACGACAGGGCTTACGGAAAGACTGGAAAAACAAGCTGAATCGAGCGGAAAAACAAGATCTTCATATAATGGAAGGCACTTCAGACGAGATGTTCGTAAAATTCATGCAAGTGTATCAGGAAATGCACGAACGGAAACAATTCACCGAATTTGTGGATGTCAACGAATTTCGAAGGATTCAAAACGATCTCGATGAACAAAGCAAGCTCCGGATCATCGTTGCTGAAGTGTGCGGGCAGCCGGTGGCTTCGATCATCTGGTCGGCGGTTGGCGACACCGGCCTGACCCTTCTCAGGGCGACGGGGAAACAGGGGATGGAAACTTATGCCGCTTTTATGCTTAGCTGGCAAATGATGGCCCGGCTGAAGGAAAGCGGAATTCAATATCTTGATCTTGGCGGCATCGACCCGGACCGGAACCCTGGCACTTATATGTACAAGAAAGGATTGGCAGGCAAAGCCGGCTTGGATATTCGGTTCGTGGGCCAATTCGAGCACTGTCTGGATCCCCTTAGCCTGATGGTCGTTCGGGGGGCGGATCGGTTTCGGAACATGATGCGAATCCTGAAATCAATCCGGTCAAGATCGGCAAATCGGCAATCCACATGAAAGATACTCACAATACGCCTGACGTCTCCGTCATCATCGTCAACTGGAATACGCGCAATTTGCTTATGGAATGCCTCGAATCCTTTCAAGAGGACATGGAACAGGGCATCTGCGAAGTGATCGTCGTCGACAACGGTTCTTCTGACGGATCGGCGGATGCCGTATCGGCGGGGATTCAGGGTTGCATTCTCCTTCGCCAACAGGAGAATCTCGGTTTCGCGCGCGGGAACAATGTGGGGATTCGGCGAAGTAAAGGTCGATACGTCGCGTTGGTAAATTCGGATATCGTGGCACAAAAAAATTGCCTGAAAAAAATGATCGCCTTCATGGACCAAAATCCGCAAGTTGGTCTGGCCGGACCGAAATTGCTGAACAAGGATCGAACATATCAAATGTCTTGTCGCCGGTTTCCCTCTTTATGGAATTACTTGTGCATGACATTAAACTTATGGAAAATATTCCCGGAAATTTCTTGGTTCAACGGCGAACACATGAGCTACTTCAAACATGACGAAGTAAAGATGGTAGACGCGTTAACCGGAGCCTTTATGATGGTACAACGCGAAGCACTGGATCGGGTCGGCCTGTTGGACGAGGATTACTTCATCTACAGCGAAGAAATTGACTGGGCCCGACGTTTTCATAAGGCGGGCTACCTAGTCGCGTTCTTTTCGGAATCCGAGGCAATTCATTATGGTCGCTCCAGTTCCAACCAGGAACCGTCTCGGTTCTACAAGGAATGGTACAAATCCAAGATGACGTATTGGGAAAAACACCACGGGAAATATTGCCGTAAAATCTTTGTCTACATCACTTATCTTCGACAATTCATCAAGCTGTCCAAGGCTTCCCTCTTTTATCTGATTTATCCAGGACAGAGAACCAGGACTTCAGACCAGATCAGGGGATGCATTGATGTTCTCTCATGGCTTTGGTGCTACGGAACTACGGGGAGCAAATGATGTCCTGGTTCAGAAGAATCCGGCGGTATTGCCGGAAGCACGGGATCGTGGATACGTCCCGGAAACTTAAAGAAATTTTACTTCGGTTTCTTTTTCAGAATCAAGGGATCATATATATGTTCGACCTGTCCAGTTGTTCCTTGGCGGAGCAAAAGATTCCTGATTCGATCGAGATTCGATCCGTAATAGACCTCGAAGGACTCCGAACGGACGAATTGAACCAATTTTATGAGAACATCGGCAAGTCCGAGTTTCTTGGTCAGGCAGCGGAACGGTTCAACATCGGTGCCCTCTTATGGGTCATGCGATTCGAGGGACAAATGGTTTCATTTCTTTGGACGACGCGTCAAAAAACAGTTGAGCCTTTTTATTTTCCGCTAACAGGGAAAGACTTGTATGTGTTTGATGGTGGGACCAATGAACTGTTCCGGGGGAAAGGGTTATTTCCGATTTTCATGAATTTCGTGTTTTCCAATGTATCGACCCAGGGAGTCGAAAGAGCTTACTACGTTGTAAAAAAATGGAACATTGCGATGCAACGCTCCACGTCCAAACTAAACAATGTCGTCCTGGGCGTAGCCAAAAAAACCGAACGTTCCAACAGGGTGGTGGTCACCTGGTTTGATCCCGAATCCCTGAAAGGGATCGACTCGAACCTTCCTGCCCGATGACTTCCGTGACGCAACCTTCCGTCGTTCTCATCACGCCGGCCCGAAACGAAGGGGGCTATATCGAGAGAACGATCTTGAGTGTGCTTTCCCAGGCCGTACTCCCGGTCAAATGGATCATCGTGAGTGACGGCTCTACCGATTCCACCGAAGACATCGTACGGAAATATTCCGCAAGACACGCGTTCATCGAACTCATGAGGAACGATTCTCATGACGCCCGAAATTTCGGTGCAAAAGTTCGGGCCTTTCAAGTGGGGGTAAAAAGAGTCCATGAAATGCATTTTGATTTCATCGGGAACCTGGATGCGGATGTGACCTTTGGCCCGGATTATCTTGAAAGGATTCTCGAGAAGTTCGGATCCAACGATCGGCTTGGAATCGCCGGCGGGGACATTCTCGAGATGCATGGGGATCGATTCCAGCGACGCATCAACGCCGAGCATGCTGTGGCCGGGGCTGTACAATTGTTTCGCAGGCGATGCTTCGAGGATGTGGGAGGATTGAATCCTTACAAGCTCGGGGGAGAGGAGTGGGTCGCTCAAGTGATCGCACGTCACCAAGGGTGGGAAGTCCAGACTTTCAAGGAGCTTGAAATCTATCACCATCGCCGTGTCGGTCTACATAAGGGAAGCGCACTCCGGGGACGATTTCTGTCTGGGGTCAAGGAGAGCATCATGGGCACAGCCCCCCTTTTCCTTTTGGCCAAATGTTTCCGACGGATTCAGGAAAAACCGGTTCTGTTCGGAGCGATCGCGATCCTTTCCGGATACCTGCTCTCAAAGATCAAACGGGATCGCGCAGTCGTCGATTCTGATTTCATCAGGATGCTGCGGCAAGAGCAAGGCAGGATCTTGTCGGAAGCTCTCCGGAGTTTCACCCGTAGAGAGGAGGCCCAGAAATGAAGACGGCCATGGTGGTCTTCTCGCATTATCCCTCCGACCCGCGGGTGCGCAGGGAAGCCGAAGCGCTAGCCGACGAGGGCGGGGAAGTCCATGTCATCTGCTTGAGAGGGGAGGGGGAATCCCCTGTCGAGTCGTTCCGGAATATCATCGTCCATCGACTTGACATTCAGCGCAAGCGTGGGAGAAAACTCAGTTATATATCGGAATATGTTCGCTTTATTCTGATGTCTTCCGTCAAGCTTGCTGCTCTCCACATTAAATATCGATATCGCCTGGTTCATGTGCATAATATGCCCGATATCTTGGTGTTTACCGCTCTTGTTCCGAAGCTGACAGGATCAAAAATAATTCTCGATCTTCATGATCCCATGCCCGAGGTATACATGGCAAAATACGGGATGAAACGAGAGGATTATTTCATTAGATTCTTGAAGTATCTTGAGAAAAAGAGTATCTCATTTGCGGATCGCATATTGACTCCAAATATTGCGTTCAAGAATCTTTTTCTAAATCGTGGTTGCCCTGAAGCAAAAATACAGATCGTAATGAATTCCCCGCAAGAATCTATTTTTGATTCGCAATACTCTTCCACGGGGAAAAAAAAAGAGGGCCAACACTTTGTTTTAATGTACCATGGGACAATTGTCGAACGACATGGGCTAGGAGTGGCGCTGGATGCGATAAAACAGTTGCAGAAAGCGATCCCCAATATACGGTTCCACGTCTTCGGGGACGGGGATTCATATTACCAAAAGTTTATGGAACGAATCAATGAGTTGGGCCTCCAGAAGATCGTCCAAGTGCACGGGCGTGTGTCGTTAGAAAAGATTGCTTCTGCAATTGAAGAGGTTGATATTGGGATTATTCCAAACAACAAAAATGTATTTACGGACCTGAATTTTCCAACACGAATATTTGAATACTTAAGCAAGGGCAAACCTGTTGTCGTCCCAAGGACTAGAGGTATACAGGATTACTTCAAGGAAAACGAAATATTTTATTTTGATCCAGGCAATCCAGAAAATCTGGCTAAAACAATATTGAATATATACTCAAATCGTTCATATCGGGATCAGGTTCAGATGAATAGCCAAGAAATATATTATTCTTGCCAATGGAAAAATCAAAAAAAGGTGTATATAGATCTAGTAAAGCAATTAGTCGGGCCTACCCATCTTGAGACACAATAGTGTAATCCGACAGCAACAGAGATTCACATTCTTGATGTTTTTGTAATCCGTTAGGATCCGACCCACAAAAACTCACAATATATCGATGACTTGGCCGTTTCGGGCAACGGGAATGAGTTTTGCTGTGTGTTACTTGGGATACGATACATGCATTTGGAGGGAGATTTGTGCGCAAAATTCTGATTTCATGCTTGTTGGCTCTGTTGCTTCTTTCCGGTTCAGGGAGCGGTTGGGCCGCGTACCACTATATCCGTCCCGGGGCGACCGGAAACAATAATGGAAACGATTGGGTGAATGCCTATCCGTCGATTCCGACGTTGCTGATTCGAGGGGACACTTATTACCTTGCGGACGGCACTTATCCTGAAACTCGTTTCACTACGCCGGTTTCCGGCTCTCTTTCGATCACAATCAAAAAAGCCATCCCGGCCGACCACGGGATCGATAACGGCTGGATTGATACGTACGGAACCGGAGTGGCAAGCTTCGAAGGAACAACGACCGGTGCGATGGTGTACATTACGACCTCTAATTGGATCATTGATGGTCAAACCGGTTCAGAGGAGACCGGTCATGGAATCAAAATCACGACTACAGCGTGCGGCATAAGTTCGAAATTGCTGCAAGTCGCGGCAGGTGCCAGCAACATCACGATTACACACGTCGAAATGGAACATTGCGGCGAGGATATCGGGCAGTATGATGTTACGCTTTCGCAGGATGCTTTTTACCTGAATGGCGACGGGACCAACGACAATATCACGATATCGAATTGCAACATTCACAACGCGAGCCGAATGCTGATCCTTATCGCAGGCGCAAGCAACTGCACCATCGAACGAAATGCGATCCACCACAACCATAATGTCGGGGTGGGGCGCCCTCATATGCAGGGGATCCAGTTTGGTTCCCTTTACACTCCCCGCTCCCTTGTTCACGACGTCACGGTTCGCTACAATGTATTCCATGAAATCATGGGTACGGGTGTTATCCAAGCGCTGAACAACGATTTTTACAACTTCGATATCTATGGGAATTTGATCTATACTGACAACTCGGACCGATACAGCACGAGCCCACGAACCATCGGGTCTACTAGTAATGACAATACATCAGTACATAGTATGCATGTTTATAATAATACTATTGTAAATCAAAATATCGGGACCAGCAACCAGTGCGGGGTTAGTTGGGCCAACATTTATGGTGAGGGCGTAGACAATACAAGCATTGTATATAACAATCTCTTTTACAACAACGCTAACTTTACGATCGGTTCCGGGCAACTTCGTGGATTTAACTGGTACTACAATTCGAATCCGCCAACTGGTACCCAATCCGAACCTAACATCGAGATTGGCACCCCGGATGTATTTGAAAATCTATCCGCTAAAATATTTACTCTAAAGAAATCTACGAAAACAGGGATCCCGCTTCCCTCACCGTTTAATGAGGACATGTTCGGCAAAATTCGGGGAGGGTACGGAGTTTGGCAACGAGGGGCCTACGAATTGATCACGAAACGCCCCCTGAGTCCCTTTGCAATCGCGATTACCCCTTAATCGTTATTCTACCGGAGCGGGGCGGAAAATCCGTCCTGCTCCGGGATTAGGCTTCGAGAAATAAGGACGACCGCCGTTTTCCCCCTCCTCCCCATCGTCTTGGACCCCAATGAAGACTGACACCAGCGTCCGATATCTCGATTTCAAGAGATCCAAGGAAACGGTCATCGACGCAGGCGCCTTCAGTCTGACGCTCATTGCCGGGTTATTCCTTCTTGTGCTTCCACGTCGCAAGGCATTGATTCCCATTCTGCTGGTGGCTTGCTATATCACCTCCAACCAACGAATCATGATTGCCGGTCTTGATTTCGACATGTATCGACTAATGATTATATTTGGCTTTTTAAGAGTTTTGTTACGCAGCGAAACTCGTTCCGTTCACTTGAATTCTATTGACCGGGTATTTATATACTATATATTGTCCACCGTGGTAATGTATACAATCCAATTAAAGACTTTAGGTTCTTTTATCAATAGATCGGGATTTGCGTTTGACGCTTTTGGAATATATTTTCTCACTAAAATATTCATTGAAAGTGAACAGGATATCGCTGATTTGATTTCATCCGTTGCAATCATTATTATCCCTATGGCTATATTTATGACTGTTGAACAAATTACCGGACGAAATTTCTTCTCCGTATTGGGAGGAGTACCTGAGTTTAGCGAGATTCGAGAGGGGAGACTTCGTTCGCAAGCTGCTTTTTCTCACGCAATTCTTGCCGGCACATTCGGCGCCTCGCTATTCCCCTTGTTTTTTGCTTTGCGACATAAAGGGGCCCGTTATACCCCCTATGTGATGTTCGGCGTGATTTCCAGTATCGTAATTACTTTCACATCATCTTCCAGCGGCCCACTTCTGACGTTGCTGGCTGCCGGAGGCGGGTTGATGCTGTGGGAAATGCGGTCCAGGATGCGAACGATCCGCTGGGCCATGATCATTGCCCTCATCGGACTTCAGTTGGTCATGAAGGATCCGGTTTGGGCAATCATTTGGCGCTTGACGATTGTAGGAGGCTCAACTGGCTACCATCGCTTCATGTTGCTCGACCAGACCATCCGAAGAATTGGCGAATGGTGGTTTTGCGGTTCCAGTAATATGGCGTATTGGGGATGGGGGCTCCAGGACATCACCAACCAATTTGTCCTTGTCGCTGTGACCGGCGGGCTTCTCCCCCTGATCTTTTTCGTTATCCTGCTCTCAAGATGTTTTCGGACGATCGGGAATTCCATCCGGTCCGTCCAATTGGAAGAGAACACTAAGCGATTTTATTGGGCCCTTGGAGCCTCTCTTTTTGCCCATACGGTGTCGTTCATGGGAGTTTCCTATTTTGGGCAAATGTTGATTGTCTGGTATGTATTTCTCGGAGTTCTGTCTCGGGTCAGCGATCTCAATTTAAGCATAAACGCGACGGCATAAACATGCCGATCGCCCATGACCGTATTTTGCTGAAAATATTCCGGTTTCTTTTGTTTCTGCTTATCTTTTTGCCGGTTGTATCCAGCCACGCTTCCGATATCATCTTCATCGGAAACCATAACGACCAAGGTGATAATAAATTATTTCTGACGATAAAAGACGCCTCTGATTATTTAGGAGTAACGGTGGAATGGCCACGCGCGGAGACTTGCAATAACTATCGATCAATCGAATGCGAGATCGTTTCTTCCAGGATATCGGTTGCCATTATTACCCAATCATTACTTCCCAATCAGGATACCGCCGATTCAAAGGCGATATTTCGCCGCCTACAGAAACGACTGTCCTCTTTGATGATTGCTCGAATATCCCCAGCCGGCGATAACGACGTGCTTCAGTTGGCATCCGGAAATACAATCTTCGCCTCCGAGTTCAACCGGTCGATTAAAAAGACGCCTAAAAGTGAAATACTTGTGTTTCAAGGTAAACGAGTCGGACCACTTTCGGGCTGCTCAATCCCGGTTTTATCCGATGCAGCCATTCGGTTGGTTCCCGGAATTTCCAGGAATCTAGAGATGATCTTGGGAATCTCCACCGAAGGAAGGACAACGCCTCCCTCCTTATTCATGGGGTTTACACGCATTGGAAATCTTGATCTATTCGCTCTTGTTGACTCCAGATTAAAACCAACCCTGCCCCCAAAAGGACGTCAGGAGCTTTTCGTACAACGATTTATCGAACTTGCCCCGTTTCTCCTCTTTATCAAATCATCGCTTCCAGAACGTGTCTGGTGTGCTCCGCGGAAATTAGCAAACTTTACCATCGACGATCCATGGTTGATCGAACCGTATGGTCATCTTAATTATCATCGACTCCTCCGCGAGATGGACAGTGCTGGATTTCACACCACGATTGCTTTTGTCCCTTGGAATTACGAACGAAACCAAGAAGATGTTATTTCTATTTTCAAGCAAAGATCGGATCGGTTTTCCCTTTGCATCCACGGCAACAATCATGATCATCGCGAATTCGGCATGAAAGGGGATGAGTCGAATTCAGAAAAATCGGTACGACTTGCGCGAGAGGAGTTCAATATCCAGCAGGCGATTGCCCGGATGGAATCAATGCGAAAACGGATCGGGATTTCATATGATCGCGTCATGGTTTTCCCCCACGGGATCGCATCCAGAGAAACCCTCGGCCTCCTTCAAAAATACAATTTACTGTCGACATTTAATGTCTACAACCAGCCTCTGGGACACGATCGTTCCTCCAGCACGTCCGACATCTTGCGTGCATGGATTCCCACAGCGGGATCTTTCCCCTCTATCCGGAGGCATCCCCCGATCGAGGATATTTCTGCGAATTTGGCTGACCAGGAGGGCCCTTTTTCGGTGGGTTGGACCGACCCGAGAATTGTCGCGATTGAATTATTTTTAGAAAACCCATTGATATTTTACAGCCACCAAGATTATTTCGAAAATGGAATCGGCAGGTTCAATCACACAGCGAACTTCGTTAACAAGTTGGCACCTGAAATCCGGTGGTCAAGTCTCGGGGAAATTTCAAGATATCTTTACATCCAACGGATGAGAGCTGATGGCGACTATGATATTGCCGCGTTATCACCCGATATTACATTAAATAACACAGATAATTCTCTGCATCGTTACCACATTATAAAGATCCATGACGATTCAACGGGAATATATCGGATGACTGTCGATAATGTCAATTATCCCTTCTGCATCACGAAAGGATGTATTGAATTGATTGTCGAAATATTACCACACCAACAACGACAGGTCCGATTGGAATTCGCAAACGATTTCGTGACTGATGTTTTTCCCACCTCGAGGCAGGGCATACGGATCGCGATTCTTCGATACGCTTCCGACTTCCGCGATCTTGTAGTCTCCAGAAATCTAGTCGGCGCATTTTTCATTCGATTAATTTACAAACCCTCTCACTTCAAGTTATCGATCGCCCTGATAATATCGGCCCTTTCCATTATTGTCATTGTTGTGTTTCTGACAATTATAAAACATAAGGCAAAAGCCTATGAAGCTAAATAAACTTCTTTTTTACTTGTATAGTAAAAATAACATGCGTCGTCGGGGATGGATAAAAAACTTGATTTGTCGAATAGAAGGTGGTGAGTATTACTCACAGACTCTCCGTGATATATATTCTTCCTATCATCAGGTCAAGATCGGGATGTACACCCATGGAGGATGTTTTGTCCCCGGCAAATTTGACCGGTTCACCACGATCGGGCGATATTGTTCAATCGCTATGACCGCCACTGCGATGAACCGGAACCACCCTCTCGGATACAAATCGACCCACGCTTTTTTTTTCAACCCAAAATTGAAATACTGCGAACTTGACGAAATTTCCTATACCCCGCTCGTCATTGGAAGCGATGTCTGGATTGGACACTCCGCCATTATTCACCCGAATGTGAAGTCGATCGGTCATGGTGCCGTGATCGGCGCTGGAGCTGTGATTAACAAGGATATTCCTCCATACGCAGTCGTGGTCGGGAACCCGGCACGCATCGTTCGATACCGATTTTCTCCTGAGGTGATCGAGGAACTTCTGTCCGGTTGCTGGTGGGATAAAGACATTGACGAACTGAAATCGGAAATGAAGGAGTTTCAGAATTTCATACGAGGATCATCCTCCCCGTCCATCCCGGGAGACCGTTAGATCGATGTGTGGAATCGCTGGAATTTACGCTCCAAACAAAGAGCTTCCCGACGAAGGCATCCTTCGTCGTATGCTGTTTCAGATTCGACATCGTGGACCTGACGAATTCGGTACGTTCGTAGCCCCGGAAATCGGATTGGCGCATGCCCGTCTCAGCATCATCGATCTCGAGACGGGGCAGCAACCGATGTGTACTTTGGATGGAAGGTTCTGGATCGTGTTCAATGGCGAGATCTTTAATTATCTGGATCTTCGAAATAAACTGGTCGAAAACGGACATCATTTTCGAACTAAATCCGACACGGAAGTAATACTGCATCTTTATGAAGATAAAGGCGCGGCGACCGTAACCGATCTCAATGGCCAATTTGCATTCGCAATATGGGATCAATTAAAGAAGGAACTGTTTCTTGCTCGCGACCGATTTGGGATCAGGCCGCTATATTATATGAATTTCGGCACATCATTTGTATTCGGTTCAGAAATAAAAGCAATATTTGCTCATCCTGCTACAAATAGGAAGATCAATCCAATAGCAATCGACGATATATTCACTTTTTGGTTTCCACTCTCTCCGAATAGTGCTTTTCAAGATGTTCTGGAGATCCCTCCTGCGCACTACATGACGGTAACCTCAGCAGGAACTCGCCTGGTAAAATATTGGAATCTCCCCGAGGAAACCGACTTGCCCGGAGCTTTTTCTGTCGATGACTACGCTGAACAATTGCGCGATTTAATGGTGGATTCGGTCCGTCTTCAGCTTCAAGCGGATGTCCCCGTCGGAGTATTTTTAAGCGGTGGACTTGATTCTTCTGTTATTGCTAGCATAGTCAGTCACTATACACCCAATGACATTCATACATTTTCCATTTCGTTTCAGGACCCGGAGTTTGACGAAACAGATAAACAACGACAGATGACCGAGTATTTACGATCTATACACGCCGAAGTAAACTGCAAATTGGGGAGCATCTCCGACATATTTCGTGAAATAGTATGGCACACCGAAGTTCCGATTTTGAGAACTGCCCCTGCACCAATATTTCTTCTGGCGAAATTATTGCGTAAGAACAATTATAAAGTGGCGCTGACAGGGGAGGGGGCGGATGAAGTGCTTGCAGGCTACGACCTTTTCAAGGAAGCAAAGATCAGAAGGTTCATAAGGAAATCACCGCAATCAAAATCCAGATCAAGCTTGATTCGCAGACTGTATCCGTATTTGCGGAATTCTCCGACGCGCCACCTGTCCATTGCGCAATATTTCTTTAATGCCCAACCTGATCCTTTCGGGGCAACATTTGATTCCCATGCAAATCGCTGGAATCTGACCGCTCTTTCGAAGAACTTCTTCATGCCGGAATTTCGACGATGCATCCGAGAACCATTCCCCGAAAAGCGAATCGAGATTCTACTCGGGAAAACCATTCCATCCGACCCCCTCTCTGTGTCACAAAGGATCGAATTACAGACTTTCCTTCCTAGTTATCTTCTCTCTTCCCAAGGAGATCGAATGTTGATGGCCAATTCCGTTGAAGGCCGCTTCCCGTTCTTGGACCATCGAATAGTCGAATTCGGTTTCAGGGTTCCCCCGAATTTGCGAATGCGAGGGTTACGGGAAAAATATATCCTGCGCCGCGCGATGGCCGACATTCTTCCCGCGACCACCAGGAACCTGATCAAGCAGCCCTACCGGGCTCCGGACGCGAAATCCTTTTTCGAAGATCCCGGGAACGGGATAATTGATGAATTTCTCTCGAAATTCGCCATTGCAAAGGGAGGCATTTTCAATCCGGATATGGTGAGCAAGCTCGTAGACAAATGCCGAACATCAAAAGTTCTTGGATTCAAGGATAATTCATCTTTAATAGGAATATTGTCAACTCAAATACTGATCGATCGATTCATCAACCATTTTCAGTCAAACGACGAAATTCCATCCGAACGGACCAAGACGATTCGCTACCAATCACATGGCAAGGACAGATCAAATGTCAAAAACTGATTTTACTGACAAACAACATTATGGTCTTCGAAGTTCGACATGTGGGCCGCTTTTGCTCTGGATTTACAAGTATCGACGCTTACGGAAACTCTCCCTTTCAATTGCCTTCCGGCTTGAGGGAGGTCGTTTCCATTCCCGGTCCTTACGGATGATATTAAAAAAATATCATGGAATTCAGGTCGGCGCCTATAGTTACGGAGAGTGTCTGAACCCAGGCTCTTTCCCGAACGGAGTAACGGTTGGAAGGTATGTTTCAATTGGAGGCGGCGTTCGCATTTTTCTTCGTAACCACCCGATGGATCGTCTTTCGATGCATCCCTTTTTCTACAATAAATATCTTGGTTTTGTAAAGGAGGACACGATTGGAACCGGGAATATGGAGATCGGACACGATGCTTGGATTGGTGAGCGAGCTGTGATCACTTCAGGTTGTACTCATGTCGGAATCGGAGCCGTGATTGGAGCATCATCCGTCGTTACAAAGGATGTTCCAGATTTTGCTATTGTTGCTGGAAATCCGGCACGCATCATACGATATCGTTTTCCTGAGGAAATACGTAAATTGGTGCTGGAAAGTCGATGGTGGGAATTATCGATCGATGAGATTGCAATGCATATGAATCATATGGTCAAGTCTATAAGAAATGGTACGACGAGCCATCCGCTATTACACGAAATCAAATTAAAAGGTAAATATTGTGAACATTAAAGACGAAATATCTAATTTTATTTACAATAATATTCTCTTTGGCAACATAGAACATACTATCAATGAGAAATGTTCCTTATTGGAAAACGGGATTCTAGACTCAACAGGAATTTTAGAAGTTGTGGCATTTATTGAGGAACGTTTCGATATTTCCATTGAAGATACAGAACTAATCCCAGAAAACCTTGATTCAATCGCCAATATCGAACGATTTATATCCAGTAAGACAAAGCCACGGTTTTGATATTTCGAATTATCGCAAATGAAACAAATATAATAAACAGAGTCATTGAAGATATCGAATTATATTCGGATTATTTATTTAAAATACTTTTATGTTTCCAATTGTGCGCATAATTCGAACTTAAGGAATTATCCTTTTCATTACCTCCGCTATGTCACCAAGACCGGAGGGCGAATTCCCTTAAAAGAAATTGATCAATCAAATACGCTATACTGATCATATTCCAAAAACGATAACTGGTAAAATTCGACGGGCATGTGATCTCTAAGCCATTCCACAACAGGAGATTTAGGGATGAAACGAGAAATTCTGATTCAGGAATTTTTAGAAAGAAGTGCAATTCATACCCCTGATAAAATCGGACTTGTTTGTGGACAACAAAGGTTATCTTACAAAACTATTAATCAATACGCCGAGAATTTAGCCTGTGGCTTGAAGTCGAATGGCATCAAAAGAGGAGACAGGGTTGGAATATATCTCGACAATTCAGTCGAAAACGCTATCAGCATCTTTGGAGTACTCAAGGCAGATGCTATATTTGTATTAATTAATGGGGTAACAAAAAAGGACAAACTCGAATTTATCTTGAATGATTGCGGCGCTACCGCTCTCATCACCAATACAGATAATTTGGATATCGAAAGATCTATACGTGTTCCAAGTTTACATCTATCAATCGTAACTGGCGACATTGATCTAGACTATTCACCTGACAATAACAGATCGTATTTGAATTACCATGAATTGATCAATAAACATGGATCGAATTATCTCAAACCGGATAATATAGATATTGATATGGCCTCTATTATGTATACCTCTGGATCAACCGGGTTTCCCAAAGGAGTTATCCTGACCCATTTAAACATGATAACTGCAGCAAATTCGATAACCGAATATCTTGAAAACAATCAGGATGACATCATCATAAACTTTTTACCTCTTTCATTTGATTACGGGCTATATCAACTCCTCATGTCCTTTAAAATAGGCGGCAGGCTAATACTTGAACAAAGATTTGGGTACCCCGCCTCGGTTTTAGATTTGATCGAAACCGAAGGCGTCACAGGTTTCCCTGGGGTACCCACAATATTTTCCATCCTTCTAAGCTTAAAATTTCCAGATAGCCAAAAACTGAGAACGATTCGATACATCACCAATACCGCTGCGGCATTAAGCCCGGCTCATATCCAACGCCTCCGTACTCTATGCCCGAACGCAAAAATCTATTCTATGTACGGACTCACAGAATGCAAGCGCGTCACTTTTCTTCATCCGGACGACATCGACAAAAAACCAAACTCTGTCGGAAAAGGGATGCCAAACGAGGAAGTTTATTTAATTGATGATAACAACAAACGGATCACTAATAGAGAAGGTGTAGGTGAACTAGTTGTACGAGGGGCCAATGTCATGAAGGGGTATTGGAATAATCCAGAAGAAACCGAGAAATACTTAAAACCAGGACCATACCCGTGGGAAATGCAACTTCATACAGGAGATATTTTCAAAATAGATACCGATGGATATCTATACTTTCTCGGTAGAAGTGACAACATCTTAAAGATTAAAGGAGAGAAGGTTAGCCCAAAAGAGATAGAAAATGTATTGTATAGTATTGACGGTATATTAGAAGCGGCAGTAATCGGAGTTGATGACCCGATTTGGGGTACCATCGCAAAAGCGTATGTTTCCCTAGAGGAAGGGATCAATATAAATGAAATAGACATCATCAACTACTGCAAAGATAATCTGGAAACAATATGTGTACCAAAACATGTAAAAATAATGAAGTCTCTACCTAAAACTGAAAGCGGAAAAATATCAGTGAGACAATTAAGGGAAATAGAATTAACTTCTTAGCACTTTTTAATATTCAATGTATAATCGAATAACTAATGAACTGTCTCGGGGCAAGCCATGAGGTATCTAAACCAAGACCGCAAACCGCCGGAAGCGCAGCGAGTCGCGGGGAATTCTACCCGTTAGGGATTAATATAAAAATGTATGTCCCCTCAGACATGCCTAATATAGGTTTTCGGGGTTGAGGTGAGGTTTACGACGTTCATGAGCAGGGAATCCCTTTTGGGTAGAGTATTGGTTCCGGCCCCTCTAAGGGGCCCCCTGCGATGAACAAGTCTATCCGCATGTTCGGCCAGATTTTACACGTCGTCCCGAAGAGCGAATTTTACGCCATCGTCAAAGAAACGGGCGCCGAACGGGACGCCAAGGGCTATTCCTGCTGTGGTCAATTCGTGTCGAGGCTCTTTTGCCAGGTGGGGCAGGCCAAATCGCTGCGGGAGATCTGCGGCGGGTTGGCCAGTTGCCTGGACAAGCTCAAGCATCTGGATATTTCGGAAGCGCCGCACCGTTCGACCCTGGCGTACGCCAATGAACACAGGTCGTGGACGCTTTACCAGAAGCTCTTTTCCAGATACTTTCGATCTGTAAGCCTCTGGCCAAGGGAGCGGTGAGGTTGCACCTGCTCCTGGATCACGAGGGGTACCTGCCGGTCTTCGCCCACATCACGAAAGGAAACGTCCACGAAGTCAAGATGGCCAAGGACTTGTCGCTCCCGTCAGGTTCCATCGTTGCCATGGACCGCGGATACAACGACTACGGCTTCTTCGCGGAGCAAGGCGTATTCTTCGTTACTCGCCTGAAAGACAACGCTCTCTGCCACGTCGTCGAGGAGCACGCCGTTCAGGTGCGCGGTTCTTGTTCTTGAAGACCAGATCATCGAACGGGATGGCGCAGCCGCTCAAAAGAAGTGCCCTCACCGGCTGCGCCGGGTCGAGGTGTGGGATGCCGAAAACAAGCGGACGATCGTCCTGCTTACCAACAACATGAAACTCGCCTCGGTGACGGTCGCTGCGATCTACAAGGATCGCTGGCAGATTGAGATCTTCTTCAAGACGATCAAGCAGAACCTGAAGGTCAAGAAGTTCGTGGGGACAAACGCCAACGCGCTCAAAATCCAGATTTGGACAGCATTGATCGCGATCCTGCTGCTGAAGTACCTGTAGTTCCGGTCGCGGATCGCCTAGTTGCTCTCCAACCTCTGGCGTTGCTCCGGTATAACCTGTTCACCTACAGGGACTTGTGGACCTGGCTGGACGATCCGTTCGAAACCCCACCGCTGCAACCGGGCGGGGAACAGCCAGCGCTGTTGGGGCGCTGATTTGGACAGCATCGGGTGAAACGATGTAAACCTGGATTCGATATGGGCCATTTTTCGTCTAAAACCCCTTTTTATACGCGGGGCGAATCGTTGAGTTCAGGTTAACTTGAACAGCAGTGGTATTCAATAACTTTTTCGTAGTCCGCATTAAATCGAGGTGGACATAAATGGTCCCAATTTTTACCAATAATCACATTCACCCTTGGCTGGATATTAAGCCAGACGAAGTCATAACTCAAATTATCTCCATATTAAAAGATTCCGTACATAAAGTTTTAAAGAAAAAAGGTGCTGTTGTTGCAATTTCCGGCGGCATTGATAGTTCCGTATGTGCAGCACTAACCGTTGAAGCATTTGGGAGAGATAATGTATATGGTTTATTGCTGCCGGAGTCAGATTCGTCTCCAAACAGCATGATATTAGGCGAAATTGTTTGCAAACACCTTAATATAAACTATGAAGTAATAAACATTACACCAGTTTTAGAAGCATTTGGATGCTACAACCTGAGAGACAACGTGGTGGCGAGCTTATTTCCAGATTACAACAAGTCATGGAAGTATAAAATAGTTCTAAATCGCAATGAGTACAAAGAAAACCGCTTGAATCACTTCATAATTGTTGTGGAAACAAATACGGGCGATACGATGGAAAAACGCCTCCCGATAAAAGAGTACTTGCACCTGGTTTCTGCAACGAATTACAAGCAACGCGTAAGAAAAACCTATGAATATTACTACGCCGACCGCATGAATTATGCGGTAATCGGGACTCCGAATCGCCTAGAATACGATCAGGGCTTTTTCGTAAAAAACGGCGATGGATCTGCCGACATCAAACCCATTGCTCATTTATACAAAAGCCAAGTATATCTACTCGGACGAGCACTCGGTTTACCAGAAACAATCTGTGACACCATACCTACTACCGATACATACAGTATGAAGCAAAGTCAAGATGAATTTTATTTCGTGCTTCCATATCAAAAGCTGGATATAATTCTATGGGGCCTAAACAATAATAAAACTGCAGAAGAAATAGCTTTTGCCTCAAATATAACAAAAGAACAAGTAATATATGCAATCCAAGATATTATTGCTAAAAGGAAATCTTCTATTCCCATTCATTTATCCCCAATACTAATAGAAAACATCTAGTGTCTCTTCCGGGTTTTAAGTGGGTAAGGGGAACATGCACAACGGAGGCGGCTTTGGCAACCGCATGAAACGGGTATATCAGGGACAACTAATTACTTGAATGGAAGACATATGGGTCCAATTATTTCTGAGCGTCCTAGCGAACATCTTCTCCTCAAGTCGGGATGGCAGAAGGTTGCTCTGGCGGTGGTAGTATTCCCGATCACTATCTTCATGAACGCCGTCCGGATCGTGGGGCTGTCGCTGTTGAGCATTCATGTCGATCCTGGGTTCATGACCGGAAATCTGCACCACCGGGGCGGGGTCGTGTTTTTCCTCGTCGCTATGTTGCTGCTGGGTTGCGTATTGTCGGCGCTGCGCCGAAGCGAGGCACCGCCTGATTAGCCGGGTCATCACTTTGACCGTCACTGCGGCGTTTGCGGGGATGGGTGTCTTCATCCTCTCCCGGAACTTCCTCCGGTCGGTCAACCGCTGGTTCGCCATCGGCATGGCATCGCTGGCGCTGACGGAACTGGGCGTTTTCATCGCTTCCCGTGATGTCATGCGGGCAGGGGAATGCCTTCTCCCTGTTTCCTGGCTCATGTTCGCCCTGGGGCTTTCACGAGACGACCTGCTGAAATCTTCTCCGGGCTGGCGCGCAGGAACGGCTTTCTTGGTCGTCACCACCTTCTACTTTATCGGCCTGCTCGTCCCCGACATCGCATCGATCTTTCCGATTTCACCCGCCCGGGGGGAATACTATTCCTCCGTCTTCATCGTGCTCGGTCTCACGCTGGTCCTCGCCGCTTTCGAGACGACGTTGCGAGCTTCGGCGCATACGCAACGCTGGCGGATCAAGTTTCTCCTGCTCGGCGTCGGTGTCATGCTCCTGGTCCGGATCTACGCCAACTCGCAGCAGATTCTTTACCCATCCAGCCGGATCGACCTGGGAACGATGACGGCCCTGACCGACCTGGTCGGGATCGGTTTCGTCGGCTTCTCCCTCGTCCGGCACCGATTGTTCGAAGTCGACGTCTTCGTTTCCCGCTACTTTGTCTACAACTCCTTTACCGTGCTGGCGATCGGAGCTTACCTGTTGGTCGTCGGGTTGACGGCACAGGCGATCCGGAGCCTGGGAGGAAGTTTCAGCAACTATATCGGAATCTGGTTCGCCTTCATCGCGGTCTTGGGGTTACTTTCCGTCTTCATGTCCACGCGCGTCCAAAAGCAGTTCAAGAGCTTTATCAATCGGCACTTCTATCGCAACCGGTACGACTATCACAAGGAATGGCTGGCCTTGACGGCGCGACTCAGCTCCACGCTGGATCCCCGCAGCCTGTTGTCGGCAATCTCCGAAATGCTCCAGGAAACGGTCTGGATCGAGCAGACGACCCTATGGCTGTGCGACGAACGGGAAGGGGAGTTGCACCGCATCGGCGCGACTGCAGATACGGCATCCAGCGACCGGATCACCGCACTGAATACGGCCGTGTTCAACAGCATCAAGATGCACGGATATCCCGTCAAAGTGGACGATATGGAAGAGGTCCTGACACCGGAGATGTTACCGAAAGCTCTCGAGTCGTGCCGGTCGGAGGGGATCTCGGTACTGGTTCCCCTGGTAACGGGCGATCGGCTCGTCGGCGTACTCGGCTGCGGCAAGAGCCGTTCCGGTCACCCCTTTGATCGCGAAGACCTCGATCTGTTGAATACGGTGGCGCGTCAGGCCGCCAACAGCTTCCTGATCGCGCAATGGTCGGAGAACCTGCTTCGCGCCAAGGAGATGGAAGACTTCCATTCCTTTTCGGCGTTCGTGCTCCATGACATGAAGAATTTCGTTTCGATGCTCTCGCTGGTCGTGCAGAACGCGGAAAGGAACCTCGACGATCCCGAGTTCAGGAAGGATGCGATACACAGCATCGCGCAAACGGTCGAGAAGATGAAGAAGATGATGGAGCACTTGGCCGGGCTTTCGCGGGATGTCGAACCGGATTTCAGGAGGACGGATCTCAGCCGGCTGACCGCCGAGGCGATTTCCGAGGTTCGCGGTTCCCTCAAGGCGGATATCCGGGAGGATCTGGGGAAGGTGCCGGAGACGCTGCTGGACGGTGGTCAGATCAAGAGGGTCCTCACCAACCTGCTCCTGAACGCGAATGACGCGATGGCCGAAGGCGGGGAAATTCACCTCTCGACCGCGTTCGTCGACGGGAAACTTCTCCTGACGGTATCGGACGACGGGTGCGGCATGACGCCGGACTACGTCGATCACCGGCTGTTCAAGCCGTTCTCGACGACCAAGAGCAACGGGTTCGGCATCGGGCTCTACCAGACGAAAGGCATCATCGAGGCCCACGGGGGAAGGATCGACGTGGAAAGCATCCTGGGGAAAGGAACCTCGTTCCGGATTTCCCTGCCGGTCGGGACCGCATAAGCGATGGATAAACCAAAACTGCTGGTCGTCGAGGACGAGGAAGCCATCCGCAGCCAGATGAAGTGGGCGCTGAATCCCGACTACCAGGTGATCTTGGCGGAGAACCGGATCTGCGCGCTTGAGCAAATGCGCCAGGAGCGGCCCTCTCTGGTTCTGATGGATCTCGGCTTGCCGCCATCTCCTCGAACCGCCGAGGAAGGGCTGAAATGCCTTTGCGAATTGCTGGAGGTCGACGGCAAGACGAAGGTGATCGTGATCACGGGTAATCAGTCCAAGGAAAACGCATTGAAAGCGATCGATCAGGGCGCGTTTGATTTCTTTCTCAAGCCGGCTGATTTCCAGGAAGTGAAGGTCGTGCTGAAAAGGGCGCTCAAGATCTCGGATATGGAACGCGAGAACCTTGCACTCAAGATGGGAGACCGCGCCGGCGAATTCGGCGAATTCATCGGAGAGTGCCCCCCGATCAAACGCATATTCGCCGTCATAAAGAAGGTGGCGAAAACGGATGCACCCGTATTGATCGAGGGAGAGAGCGGGACGGGCAAGGAGTTGATCGCCAACGCCATCCATCGCTCCGGGGATGGATTCAAGGATCGGCCGTTCATCGCGATCAACTGCGGCGCCATCCCGGATAATCTCCTGGAAAGCGAGCTTTTCGGTCACGAAAAGGGATCTTTCACCGGGGCGGATTCGCAACGCAAGGGAAGGATCGAGTACGCCGCAGGGGGAACCCTTTTTCTTGACGAGGTCGGGGAACTTCCCTTGCTGCTCCAGGTCAAGCTTCTCCGGTTCCTCCAGGAATTCAAGCTGGAGCGGGTCGGGGGGCGTGAAACCGTTGACGTCAACGTCCGGGTGATCGCAGCAACAAACCGGGAGCTAAAAAAAGAGGTATCGGAGGGTCGGTTCCGAGAAGACTTGTATTACCGGTTGGGCGTGGTGAACATCGTCGCGCCACCGCTTCGGGAACGCGGGGAAGACATCGTGCTGCTGGCCAATCATTTCGTCGGGAAATTTTCGGAACAGTATCAACGGAAAGTCATCGGTTTTCGCACTGACTCCCTGGTTGCGATGAAATCCTACGCATGGCCGGGCAACATCCGGGAACTTGAGAACCGGATCAAGCGGGCCGTAATCATGAGCGAAAAGAAAATTCTCACCCCCGGAGATCTTGAGTTGCCGCAGGCTGGTGGCGAAGAGACGACGGATTCATTGAAAGAAGTTCGGGGACAGGTAGAGCGAGAGCACATCCTGAAAACGTTGTGGAAATGCGAGTGGAATATCTCGAAGGCGGCGCAGGAACTCGAGATCAGCCGCCCCACCTTGCATGACTTCATTAAAAAACACCGACTCGTCCGAGGGGCTGATTGATCCTTTCGATATAAAGCGACCTGTTGAAGGCAACAAAAAAGCGGGGCTCAAAAGAGCCCCGCTTTTTTGTATCAACGGGTTTTCGAGATGATGTCCCGAAAACTAACATACTCTGCTAGCGGCGGAACTTCTTGCGTCCGGCAATCACCAAACCAACCATTCCGGAACCGAGGAGCATCAAGGTGCCGGGCTCGGGAACAGGGCAGTGCTTGGGGTTTGGCGTAAATTGCAGATTGTCGATGAAAAAGTCCCAAGAGGTAGAATCAGATGCGACCAACACGAGATTACCGATATTCCCGGTGAAACTAACCGTCTGGGATCCGTTCGACAAATTCGGTGCCAAGGTCAGAGTGACGAGGTCGCCTAACCCGTCCCTCGTCGTATAGGACTGGTTGACCGTCATCCCATTGAGCAGCAAAAAGGAAACGTCGTGGACCGGGGCCGAAAAATTGATCAGTAACGGGTTTAAGTAGAACGTGTTGGGGCCGGCAGTACCATAAACTTCCGTCTGGTCGGCCGGCAGGTTAGTGGTGTGATTCAGCAAGACCCCGCCTGTAAAATCAACCTTTTCGCCAGGCACAAAGATCGAAAAATTGTTCATCGGATCCCCAAATACACCATTGGTTCCATTGGGGCCGAGCGGCAGACCTTCGAAATCGATCAGGGCGGCCGATGCGGGACCAGATGCCAACATCAACATGACTCCCACGAGCAACAAGCACTTTCTCATTTTTTTCTCCTCCTGACTTGTATTTTTACTGCTGGATCGTGCGGCTCAACGGTTGGACGTTTTACGGATTATTGCTTGAGTTTTATAAATGCAATTGACATACCAACGCAGCGAAGCGAGAAACGCATCCTTGGTATATCTTGTAACGTAGCGATAACGTTAACGATATATATGGTTCCTGAGGTTTTGATCCGGGATCGTGAATCCAGTTTGTTTTTGGAGGAGACGGACGTTGTAAAATATTCCGACTATTCAAGGACGAACGATACGGAAATGCGTGGACTATTGGCATAATGATCTGCAAATACAATAAGTTAGCTTTCAGATTGGCCCGATGGAGGACAGACGAGGAATCTTACACCCACGCCGACACCTTTCCGGATCCACCCGCCTTTTTGGCTACTTGCCGAAAGGGCAAGACGGCTATGGAGCGATTCCGAAGCGGGAGGCTAGCGCCAGAGTAGGTAATCTATTTCCCACTAAAGACAATCAGAAATCATCGGGGATGTTTATTCGCAAACAAATAGTTCACGGAATCAATACGTTACATGATCACATCGGCATGGCATAAAAACTGCTCCTAAAGAAACCGTTGGATTCGTTCAACTGTCGGTTTCGATGGAGGCTGCACATGGAAAAAGGCTGGGTGGTTTGGCTCGGGACGTTCGGTTTCCTCCTTGCAATAATAACTTCCGCTAGCGCCGGCATGGTTCCCAAGGAAGTCTTTCTCAACTTTTATGAACCTGCCACAATGGGGATTCTGGGGTTCGGCATGACTGCGGCAGCTTTCATCGCCCGTCGGAGAAGTCTGCGGAAGTAGCCACAATACCTGAAGAAACGAAAAGCCCCGGCCGAAAACCGGGGCTTTTCGTTTCCGTCCCTTTTCTGCCGCATTCTGTGGTCCGGAACCCAATATAAGCAAGATATTGCCCATATTGGGTCATCAAAAGGGACTTATGGCTCCCAGGCGGCGCGCCAATGCTATCGGGTCCGCTAACACCTTGGTTTATTAACGAATATATAGACAGAATGATCTGGCATGATAATTGATTGTCTGCCTATGTCTTGAATATAGTCGAATTCAAAAGGGAGTTTTTATGAACAAAATCTGGATGGTTCTCCTGCTCGTGCTAAATGTTTCAATTATAAATGCAAGCACAGCCAGAGCGACCATTTTCACCGACATCAAGGATTTGGACAAGATCGGTTTCGGTCTCATCGGCTCGGGTACGTTGAAATGGCAGCACAATACCCCGGACGGGTTCAAGATCCCGCCCGATACCGTCAACAGCGCCGCACTCGATATTTTCCTCAAGGGCTGGAATGTCGGGGCCGACCCCCTCTACGTCGAGGGGGTCAAGGTCGGTGACGTTCCCAATTTCCTGAAAATCAATATCTTTGGGTCCGCCAAAGAATTCAACTTTAATATCGCTCCGGTTTTTTCGCCGACTTGGGGCGGCGGCATGCTCGATATCGCCCTGAACTATTCCTGCCTTGACTTGATTTATCTCGATAAGTCGAAGTTCACGCTCGATTATACGAAGGCCGTTCCAGAACCCGGAACGTTTGTCTTACTCGGGTTCGGCCTGGTTGCAGTCGCGTTTGTCACCCGCCGACGGACGCTTCGCCAGTAATTCGTCCACGATCGGATTTCAAAAGCCCCGGCCGATGGTCGGGGCTTTTTTTCGTGCTTTTTGCGCCGTTGGCGCATTTTATGCGGATCGTGATCAAACCTTTTCCGTGGAGGATTCCCATTGTCATCCAAGAAAGCTTTTCTTGTCGGCATCAACCGCTATCCTGATCCACGCAATACGCTTAAAGGCTGCGTCAACGACGTCCTGTTGATCGCCAAGACGCTCAAGGAACAGTACGGGTTCGCGAACCAGGACGTCCGGCTTCTGACCGATCAGCGGGCGACGACGTCCGCCATCCGGACCGGGTTAGAACAATTGGTGGCCGATGCGAAGCCGGGCGACTCGCTCGTATTCCATTATTCGGGCCACGGAACCCAAGTTCGAGATGTCCACGGCGACGAGCTTTCCGACAACCTCGACGAGATCATCTGCCCGTACGACCTCGACTGGGACAACCCGTTTACCGATGACGACATGGCCGAGATCTGCAAGCGGGTGCCGAAAGTGGCGCTGTTCACCGTCATCCTCGATTGCTGTCACTCGGGGACGGGCCTTCGCGAATACCTGAACCCCGACCTGCCGATCCGGTACAAGTTTATTCCCGCGCCGGTCGAGATCCGTCACCGGTCCGAGAGCCGCATCGAGAATCGCGGCATCGACCGCTCCTTGACGATGACCGGGCCCGACAAAGGGCTTGGGGTCAAGAAGTTCGGCTTGAGCATCTCGAAGACCAACGCAGTCCTTATCGCCGGCTGCCGGTCCGACCAGACCTCTGCCGACGCCTGGATCGACGGTGACTATCACGGGGCGCTGACGTATTATCTGTGGTGGTCGCTGCGCGCCGCCAACTGGGCGACGACCTACCGGAAGCTGCTGACGATCACGGGCGAAGAGATGTCCAGCCACAACTTCGAACAGGTCCCGCAGCTCGAAGGGCCGACGAAGCTGCTGGCGGCGCCGGTATTCAATATTCCCGGCAAATGAACGGCAAAATCACTCAAGTTGGATCGGGGAGGGCGGGGATGACCGACGGGAATCCGAAGACGGGGACGCAGCGGAATCGAAAGGGCATCATCCTGGCCGGGGGGGCCGGCACCCGCCTGTACCCGATCACCAAAGTGGTCAGCAAGCAGCTCTTGCCGATCTACGACAAGCCGATGATCTACTACCCGCTGTCGGTGCTGATGCTGGCGGGAATCACCGACATCCTGCTCGTCTCCACGCCCGAGGACCTTCCGCGCTTCAAGACGCTCCTGGGCGATGGGACGCAATGGGGCATCCGATTTTCTTACGTCGAACAGCCCCGGCCCGAAGGGCTCGCGCAGGCGTTCACGCTCGGCCGCGAATTTATCGGTGAGGATGACGTCTGCCTGATCCTCGGCGACAACATTTTCTATGGGCAGGGGTTCCAGCAGACGCTCCGCAACGCGGCAGCGGTCGAGAAGGGCGGGGTGGTCTTCGGGTACTGGGTCAAGGACCCCCGCGCCTACGGCGTCGTCGAGTTCGACAGCCGGATGAAAGCGATTTCGGTCGAGGAAAAGCCGGAGCAACCACGATCGCATTACGCCGTCCCCGGCCTCTATTTCTTCGACAACCGCGTCGTCGAAATCGCTGCGGGGCTCAAGCCGTCGGCGCGGGGCGAGCTCGAGATTGCCGACGTCATCAAGGCCTATCTCGAGATGGGCGAGCTTCAGGTCGAGCTGCTCGGCCGCGGATTCGCGTGGCTCGACACGGGCACACACGATTCGCTGCTCGAGGCCTCGACGTTCGTCGAGACGATCGAGAAGCGGCAGGGGCTGAAAATCGCCTGCATCGAAGAGGTCGCCTGGCGCATGGGCTACATCGACGATGCGCGCCTGCGCGAGCTGGCGTCGCCGATGCTGAAAAACGGGTACGGGCAATACATGGTGCAACTGCTCGAAGAGAAGCGTTGATTGCCTATGCGGCGCCGAGCAAATCACTAATAGCCAGGTTACCGCCGGACGAATGGTCTGACGTCGATATCCCGCATCGGGTAATGTTTTCCGTTGCCGGTGGCAAGGGCCGCTCCTGTTGCGGAGGCCGTCGCGGCGATCAGGCAGTCGTCTAACTCAAGAGCGTGACTGCGGATGGTACGTTTGTAATGGCCGGCTTTTTCGGCGACGGCCCGAGTGACATCGAGCACTTCCAGATTGTTCAGCAATTCACGGGTCCGTTCTTCTTCACCCGCTTTGATCCCCGAACAGATTTCCGCCACCGTGATCGCGGAACAGAAGATGTCGGAATCTCCGAGCAGGTCGGACAGATATTCCTTCGCTTTTGGGTTCCCACGCAAGAATTCGATCAGGACATCCGTGTCGACGAGGACCTTTTTCATTCGTGCCGCTTCCCGCGGGTGGAGCGGCGGAGATTCCTGACATGGGCATCCGTCCCGCGTTCCAGTTCGGGGTGGTTCTCTTCTCCCCAAGCTCCGAAGCTCGTTTCGAGCGCCTTGCTCAACCTGACCCGTTTAAGAGCCTGTCGCAAAGCATCGGTCACAAAGCGACTTTGCTGTCGCACGGAAACCGTGGCCCGCAATTCCTCGATCAACTCCTCGGGGAGTAGAAAATTGGCCTGTTTTGTAGCGGAACCCATGATTGTCTCCTTGCGAGTCGCTCTATAGGTAATCGTATAGAGTGTTGCCTATCCTGTCAATGCCCGGCTGGAACGGAAACACCACGATCACACCCTCATCGGCAATTACGTCGGGTGCCGGGAATGCCATTTGGTAATGTAATTGACAAATAGCATGGACTGCTGCAAGATATAACCATGATTCCTCGCGATGCCGAAAGCACCATCCGGGATTTGCTCCAGGTGTTCCCCGTTCTCACGATCACCGGCCCCAGGCAATCGGGGAAGACGACGCTTACAAAGCTGGTCTTTGCCGGCCGACCCTACGTTTCGCTGGAAGACCCCGATATCCGGGTCGCAGCCCAGGATGATCCGCGCGGATTCCTGGCGCGCTATCCGGATGGCGGGGTGCTCGATGAAGTTCAACGCTGCCCGGATCTGTTTTCCTATCTGCAGACGCGAGTGGACGCCGATGGGCGAATGGGGCTTTTCATCCTGACAGGATCGCAGCAGTTCGGACTGATGTCGGGCATTACCCAGTCGCTTGCGGGCAGGACCGCCTTCCTTGATCTGCTCCCGTTTTCGGCCACAGAACTGGGCCGGGCGGCGAAACTTCCGGCAACGCCGGACGAGATGCTCCTTTCCGGGGGGTATCCGCCGCTTCACGATCGCCGTATCCTTCCGCGAAACTGGTTCCCCGCCTACGTCAACGCCTATCTCGAACGGGACGTGCGCCAACTGCTGAAGATCCACGAATTGGAGACGTTTCACCGGTTTGTCCGTCTCTGCGCCGGGCGCACCGGGCAACTTCTCAATCTGTCTTCGCTGGCAGCCGAATGTGGCATAACCCACAATACCGCCCGATCATGGATCTCGGTGCTGGAGGCCAGTTACATCGTATTTTTACTCCGGCCTCACCACGCAAACTTTTCGAAGCGGCTCGTCAAGACGCCGAAACTTTATTTTTACGACTGCGGTCTCGCCGCCTGGCTGCTGGGAATCAGGACCTCTCTCCAGATGCAGACGCACCCGCTTCGCGGGGCGTTGTTCGAGACGTACGCCGTCTCCGAAATCGCCAAGCGGATCCATAACCGCGGGGAGAAACCGCCGCTCTATTTCTGGCGCGACAGCAACGGGAACGAGGTCGACCTGATCATCGACGAGGGGGCACGGCTGGTTCCGGTCGAGATCAAGTCCGGGACGACGCTGGCTCGCGACGCCGGTGCGGGTATCGAAAAGTGGCTGTCGCTTGCAGGTAAAATCGCTGCAGCACCGGCGCTCGTTTACGGTGGGCTTGGCAACTACGAACAAAAAGGGATGCGGATCCTCGGCTGGACAAGCGCCGGAGATGCCGCCGATTCCATTTGAGAGAAACTGGAATCATGACCGACACGGAACGGCGACTTCACGCCGGGCGAGACTCGTCGCGACGGCGGCGCTGGCGTCGAGAACCGCGATCATCGGTCCCGATCCTCGCGGACAAGTTTCACGGGGTCGGGAATCGGGCAAGCGGGGGAGCGATCGTGAGAGCAATCTTCAACTGCTGGACGAAAATCGCGCAAAGTAGTGGTAAAATTGCAGCCCTATGAAAAGCATTCGCGTTATCTTGATAGACGATGACCCCGTTTCGCTGGCGAAGCTGACCGCCATTCTCACCTCCGCACGTTACGAGGTCAGCAGCTGCGACGCCTTCCCGGTGGCGTCCCGTCTGATCAAGGCGGTCAAGGGGAGGGCTGTCGTTCTCTGTCCACTTCAGGTCGACAGCGGGTCGGGACTCGCCTTCATGGAAGAGACGCTCAAGCTCCACGCATCGCTGCCGGTCATCCTCTTCAGCCCGAAACCCTCCGTCAACGATCTGTCCGCCGCCCTCCGGGGCGGGGCGCACGACTTCCTCCGCAAACCGGTTTCTTCCCAGGCGCTGCTCGATTCCGTCGCGCGGGCAACGCGCCGGCTCGACGTTTCGCTCGAAGGCGAGAGCCAGGACCGTGAGGCCCGGGCCGAGGCCGCAGCGCTGCGCGCCGAGCTCAAAAACCTGAGATCCCAGTGCGCATTCAAGGGGTTCATGATCTCGATGGCGGCGCACGATTTCCGATCGGTGCTCACGGTACTCGACGGGTACCAGCAGATCATCCGCCAGAACTGCGACAAAAGCTGCCGGAACGAATTGCCGGTCCGGATGCTCGAGCAGACCGGGCGTACCATTTTCCGGCTTCAGTCGATGGCCAACACGCTGTTCGACGTGGAAGCCGCCGAAAAGGGCGAGCTGCGGGTATCCGCCGTCCCGTTCGACTTCGATACCCTCTTGAAGGAATGCGCCGAATTCTATCGCCCGTATGCCGCCCAGAAACGGGTCGATCTCGACGTCGATGTCCCTCTTCCCGCGATGCGGGCGCTGGGCGACCCGGCACGCGTGCTCCAGATTTTCGACAACATCCTTTACAACGCGGTCAAGTACACGCCCGGTAACGGAACCATCCGGATCGGAGGCGACCGCAGGGACAAGAAATACGTGACCGCCACGATCCGCGATACCGGCAGCGGGCTTCCCAAGAGCATGGTCAAGGAGTTGCGGGGAGACACCCCGGTCTCGGTCCGGAAGGATTCGGATGCCCGGATCGGCATGGGCCTCCACATCTGCCGACGCCTCGTTTCCGCCCAGAACGGTCTGTTCGACCTGATGAGCGAACCCGGCGTCGGGACCACCGTGAGCATTTCCCTGCCTGTCGCCGAATGACCGGACCACCCCACGTCAGGAGAAGCCGCATGCGTCTCGCCTCCCGCGTTACCCTCGGCCTGCTTCTTTGCGTGATCCCCTCCGTCCTGTGCGCCGAAACCCTTTCCGTCCGACCTTCCCTTGAACTTTCCGAGCGTTACGATTCGAACGTGTTGAACGCCCCGCATCACCAGGAAAAATCCGACTTCGTCACACGCCTCACCCCGAAGTTATCCGCAGCGCTCTTTACCCTGGGCACGAAGGTCTCGCTCGCCGGCGGATTCGATGCCGAATATTTTTCCGATCACAACGAACTGAACCGGTCGGGCATGACCAAGAACGTCGACCTGTCGTCAGCCGAGCCGCTTCGGGTCACCTCGCAGCTTTCACTCCGGCCCACGGCCCGCTATATCGAATCGCGCGACGCCGTCCGCAGGAACGCGCTGACGCAGTCCGTCGTTCCCGGCCTTGCGCCCGCCGAGACCCAGGTGACGGCACGCACCGGAACCCGGGATTATTCGGGCTCGCTCAACGGCACTTATGCCGCGACGGCGAACTTCGATCTCGGGCTGGGCATCGCCGCCGCCCGCAAAAGCTATTTCGACGGAGGGCCCTCCCTCATCGGATCCAACAACTATTCGTCGGACGGTTCCGCGAGTTACAAGCTGAGCCCCAACCTTTCGACGGGCGTCTACGGCTCCGCCAACTACGACGAATTCGACAACAAGGTCGATACCCGGGTCTTCTCCACCGGGCTTTCGGGACGATACCGATTTACGGAATCCTCGACGCTCGAGGTGCGCGCCGGGATGACGTTCATCCGGTCCGACGACCTGCCGAGCCGGCTCCGCAAGCCCTCCGGCCGCATCGAGTACTCCGAGAAGATTCGCGACTTCACGGCTTCCCTGCGCGGCTCGATCGATTACGCCACCGGCTCTTTCGGAAGCGAGACCAAGCGGGAAGACATCACGCTCCGTCTGTCGGACCGGTTCGCGGCCGACTGGTCCTGGGACACTTCCGGGGCCTGGCAGACCAACCGCTCTTTGGCGGTGCCGATCCGCGAAGACCTGATGAGCGTCCAGTGGTCCGCCGGCCTCCATTACCAGGTCGCGGAATACGCCCGCCTCAACCTGACCGGCGAGCTGTTCCGGCAATGGAACAACGGCGCCATCGGAACCGACCTCTATCGGGAATCGGCGCTCCTGGGATTCGACATCGCATCGAATTTCCCGGTGTTCTGACATGACCTTTACGCACAGGATCCTGTTCGCCTGTCTCGCCGCATGGATCGCGCTGACCGTTGCCGGCTGCGGTGGGGGAGGAGGCGCATCCACATCCGGACCGTCGATCAGCCGGACGCTGACCTGGTCGCCGCCCACCGCCTACCAAGATAATTCGCCGCTCGACCCGGGACATGACCTCGCCGGTTACAACATCTACATCAAGAGCGAGGAGGCGCCCTTCTCCGAGCAGGACGCCGAGATTGCCGTCGTCGCCCCGGGCCAGACCTCTCTCGACCTGGTTCCTGTCTGCCGTCTCCAAGGTCTTGCAGGCGGCACGTTCCATGTCTCCGTCCGCGCCATCGCCATGAACGGGCTGATGTCCGAATTCTCCCCAACGGCGTCTTTCTCACTCCCGGACACCCTTTGATGCTCGAATCGTCCATCCTTTCCTGCTTCCGCGCCGGCATCCTCGCGGTCCGGGCCGATGGGCGCGTCGAATACCTCAATCCGATCGGGGCGCGGATCCTCGAGGGAAACCCGATCGCAGTCGGCGAGAACATCCACGAACGGGCCGAGGACAACGCCTTCTATCGCCTGCTAAGCGACGCGCTCTCGCTCAACTACCTCCCCGCGCGCATGGAGGCCGAGCTTCCGGGCAAAGATGGCGACCGCCAGATCCTCGGCTTCACCCTGGCGAAGCTGAAACACAATGGCGACAATGAAGGCATCTGCGCCTTCTTCAAGGACCTGACCCGGGTCGAGATGGCGCAGGGCAACGAGAACCTCAAGGATCGGCTCCAGATGCTCGGTCAGATGGCGGCCGGGCTCGCCCACGAGATCCGGAATCCGATCGCCAGCATCGGCGTGCATTGCGGGATCCTGCGGCCTCATCTTGCCGGAAACGATAAATTGTCCGCCTCCGTCCGAAGCATCGCCTCCGAGGTCGCCCGGGTCGAGAGCATCATCTCCGAATGCCTCAACTTCGTCCGTCCCGACGAGCTCGGCATCCGGGATACCCGGGTCGACGAGCTGGTCGAGGAGGTCGTCGCCAAGTTCCGGGTACTGTACCCCGACATCCGATTCACCGTGGGGAAGCAACCGGTGGACGCCCCGATATCGTCCGAGCTCGACCCCGGCCTGTTTACCCGGGCCGTGACCAACATCGTGGCCAATGCAGCCGAGGCGGGCCAGGGGACGGGGCACATCGAGATCGAGCTTTCCTTGACGTACCACTTTACCGACGTCGTGCGTTTCGAGCGATGCCGCGGAGCGCTCCTGCCGGGCCAGGAAGACGGGAAGGAAAGGGAGTTCGTCCGCATCCGGATCCGCGACGACGGGCCCGGGATGTCGCGCGATATCCAGGACCGGATCTTCATCCCGTTTTATACGACCAAGAAGCATGGGACCGGCATCGGGCTCCCGCTGACCCAGAAGATCATTCAATCCCACGGGGGCACGATCGACCTGAAAAGCGCCCCGGGGAAAGGGACCGAGTTCATCATCCTGATTCCCGTGAGGCAAAAACATGTCTGACCGCATTCTGGTCGCAGAAGACAACGAATCGCTTCGCCTCGGCATCCGCCTGGCCTTCGAGGACGCGGGCTTCAACGTGCTCGAGGCGGCCACGGGCGAAGACGCCGTCCGACTGCTCGAAACCGAGTCGGTCAAGGTCGTGGTCACCGACATTCGTCTGGGCGACCTGACCGGGGTCGATATCCTGCGCAAAGCCAAGGAGGTCGATTCGAGCATCGAGGTCATCCTGATGACCGCCTACGGGACGCTCGAGACCGCGATCCAGGCGCTGCACCTGGGGGCCTTCGACTACATTCCCAAACCTTTCGAGATCGAACACCTCAAGCACCGCGTTTCGATGGCGATGCGCATGGGAAAACTGACCGACACCGTGGCGTTCTACCGGAAGACCGAATACGCAAACGCGCTCGGCGAAGAGTCCGTCGTCAGCGAGAGCCGCGCGATGAAGGATATTCTGGGCGTGGTCGCCAAGGTCGCCCCGACGCCTGCGACGGTCCTGATCACCGGCGAGACCGGCACGGGAAAGGAAAAGCTCGCGACGCTGGTCCACTTTTCGAGCCCCCGGGCGCAAGGGCCGTTCGTCAAGGTCAACTGCGCGGCCCTCCACGAAAACCTCCTCGAGAGCGAGCTGTTCGGCCACGAACGCGGGGCGTTTACCGGGGCCGACAAGATGCGGATCGGGCGCTTCGAGCAGGCCGACAAGGGCACCGTCTTTCTCGACGAGATCGGCGACATGAGCTCGACCACGCAGGCCAAGGTGCTTCGGGTGCTGCAAGAACAGGAGTTCGAACGGCTCGGCAGCAGCGGCAAAAGCATCAAGGTCGACGTGCGCGTGATCGCCGCCACCAACAAGGACCTGCGGCTCGAAGTCAAGGAAGGGCGTTTCCGGCAGGATCTTTTCTTCCGGCTGAACGTGGTCAACCTGCAACTGCCCCCGTTGCGGGAACGGCGCGCCGATATCCTCACGCTGGCGCGATATTTCCTGAACCGCTACTCGGTCGAGTTCAAGAAGACGGTGACGGGGTTCACCCCGGCGGCGATCGACAAGCTTCACCACTACAGCTGGCCCGGAAATGTCCGGGAGCTCCAGAATGCCATCGAACGCGCCGTGCTGCTTTGCGACCACGACCTGGTCGATGCCGTGAACCTGACGATGGAAGGCGGGGGAGAGGTCGATGCCGGGACGTTCGGGGAAACGTTGAACCTGGAAGAGCTCGAGCGCGGCGCGATCACCCGGGCGCTAAAGATTGCGCACGGCGTGCAGAAGGAAGCGGCCGACATGCTCGGGATCAGCCCGCGCGTGATGAACTACAAGATCCAGACGCTCGGGATCGACTGGAAGAGATTCCGGGACAGCCTCGCCTGATCTAGGCGTTAGCGGCCGACTCGCCCAAAATCAGCCCCATCGCCTTGGCCACCTGCGGGTCGAAGAGCGTGCCCGCGCCCCGCGTCACCATCTGCAATCCTTCATTCTGCGTCAGCCCGCCCCGGTGAGGCCTCTCGGAAGTGATCGAATCGAAGTATTCGACCGCCGAAAGGATGCGCCCCTCCATCGAGATGCTGTCGCCGCTCAACCCGCCCGGGTATCCGCTGCCGTTGAACATCTCGTGGTGTTCGAGCACGATGCGCCGAGGCGCGCTCATGCCCGGAATGCCTTCGAGCAGCGTCGCCCCCAGGAACGGATGCTTGCGCGTCACTTCGATCTCTTGCCGGGTCAGGGACCGGTCTTTCGTGAGGATCGACCCGGGAATGCCGATGATGCCGATATCGTGAAAAAGCGCGGCGGTCTCGAGGTCGCGCAATCGGCCGTCGTCGAGTTGGAATGTCTCGCCGACGCGTCGGGCGAGCGAAGCCACGCGTTCGCCGTGTCCGATGAGGAAGGGGTACCGGAATTCGAGCGCCCCGCTCAAGGAGATAAGGAGCGACTCGGAAAGCGCACGAACGCTTCCGCGGAAGTCGAACGACTGCACCAGCACGCGCGCAAGCTCTCCGGCGATGGGACGGAAACCGGCGAGATCTTCCTGCGTGAACGGCTTTTCGTTCAGCCGGTTGGTGAGATGGACGGTGCCGACGAGCTTGCCGTCGAATTCGAGCGGGATCGAAAGGAACGAGTCGGATCGGTAGACGCTGTTGCGGGCGTGCGTCTGCAAGTGCGGATCGAATTCTCCGGGAACCACGAGCGGAGAGCGGTGCTCGACGACCCAGGAGGTGACATCGCCGGGCGACAAGAGCATGCCGGGGGAGATCCGCTCCTCCCCTTCGCTGAACCCGATCGCCGCCTGAAGCGTGTAGACGTTTGGCGATTCGTAGGCGACGATCGACCCGCGCTCGCAGTCCATGCCCCGCATGGCGGTGAACAGGAGGATCTCGAGGAACTTGTCCATATCGACGACGGACCGGGCCGCCTCGTAGACCTTCTGGATGGGGAGATCTTCGTTGGAAGTCGGCAGGGAAAGAAGGTCGTCGACGTCACGATAGACGCAAACCTTTCCGCCGCCACGGTTCTTGGCTGCGAACAATGCCCGGTCGGCCTTGGCGAAAAGAATATCTTTGTCGAAGGCGTCGCGGGGGAATGAGGCCACCCCGATGCTCGCGGTGAGACGCTCGGTCCGCCGCCCCTCCAAACCCGGGAGCATGTGGTTCTTGAATCGGTCGATGATCTGCTGGGCCTTTTCTCGCGCGCCCTCGGCCTCGCTTTCGACCAGGATGACCGCGAATTCGTCGCCCCCGAAACGGGAAACCGTGTCGACGTCCCGGACGGATTCGACCGTGCCGGTGGCGAATTCTTGCAGAGCGATGTCGCCGTGGGAATGATGGTAGCGATCGTTGTATTTCTTGAACCCGTCGAGGTCGATCATGAGCAGCGAAAGCGGCCGGCCGTTGCGTTGGGACCGGAGCACCTCGCGCTCGATCTGGTTGTCGAAGTAACGGCGGTTGTAAAGACGGGTGAGCGGGTCGAGGAACGAATAGAAGGAAAGCGCCTTGATCGACTCGGCCTGGAGCAGGTGATTTTCGGCCTGCAGGGAGGCGAACCAGAGCAGCTTGACCTGTTCGCGGCTGAAAGAGGGGGGCTCGCTGCGGCCGAACACGAGGGCTCCCATGAACTCGAGGTTCTTGCGAAGCGGGAAGACGACCAGTTGGCGTGCGCCCCAGGCGGCGCAGGCGGGGGCGAGACGCGGATCGGCCTCGGGGGAGAGGGCGACGGCTTTCCCGAAAAACCGGCAGATATCGACCGCATGGCGCAAAAGAGGGTCGTTCAAGCGTTGGGTGGCGACGCCCCGTGAAACGGTCAACTCGAATCGGTCTCCGTCGGGGTTGTCGGACACGAAGGCGCTGATATCATATGGAACGATATCGGATGCGAGGTCGAAGAGCAGGTTGAACGCGTCCGACGTGTCTCCGGTCGTGGCCAGCAGGTATGGATTCTTGAGCAGGGTGTTCACGGCCCGGGAGGAAGAGATGATCTCGTCGGGCGCCAAATCGATCGGATAATCGATCACGCACCGGGAATAAGCTTCGGGTGGTTGGATGATTTGCATGCGTTTCCCCTCTGGTCTACAACCCAAAGCAAATCCCCTGCCACGCGCAGCAAGATTTGAAGACGCAGGTCCATG
Source organism: Candidatus Deferrimicrobiaceae bacterium (assembly GCA_036504035.1). NCBI lineage: Bacteria > Candidatus Deferrimicrobiota > Candidatus Deferrimicrobia > Candidatus Deferrimicrobiales > Candidatus Deferrimicrobiaceae > Candidatus Deferrimicrobiaceae bacterium. Next base: position 131,088 of record DASXVV010000013.1, on the reverse strand, counting down.
ATTGATTATCAGCTAGTTGCAATCAAGGATTCTGATTGTGGAATCCATATCGTTTTCCTGAATTCCTATAAGAGGAAACAATTTACACACCAAGGCCGCCCAATAACGGCAGAGAATTTCCGTTTCCCCTTGATCGGAACGGGTTCTCCTTATCCTGTTTTGTTTGGTACGTTCTTTGATGTATGCTCGGGAAAACAAATCTCGTCGGGGGTCCTGATGTCGAACAGATTGGCGTTTTGGATGTTTATGGCCTTCGCGGTCCTGTGCATCGCATCCTGCTCGAATTCCCCCCGGGAGCTCATGGCGAAGCATATGAAGCGGGGCGACGATTACGTTGCCAAGGAAAAATTCCGGGAAGCCGTGATCGAATTCAAGAATGCCGCAAAAGCCGATCCGAACAACGGGAAGGTCCACTGGAAGCTGGCCCAGTCGCTGATGGCCACCAAGGATTACCGCGGTGCCTACCTCGAGCTTCAGAAGACCGTCGAGCTCGATCCCGCCAACTTCGAGGCCAAGGGGAAGCTGGCCGAGCTCTATGTCGCCTCCGGACAGATCAAGGAGGCGCGCCTCCTCGCCGACAACATCGTCGCGAGCCAACCTGCTGCGCCGGAAGGGTACATCCTGCTCTCCGGTCTCGCCCTCAAGGAGGGCAAGATCGACGTCGCCACCGCACACATGAAGAAGGCCTCAGAGCTCGCCCCCCGGAACATTCGGCCGCTGCTGTCTCTCGGAAACCTGGCGCTGGTCCGGAAAGACACGAAATCCGCGACCGAATGGTACGACAAGGCCGCCGCCGCGGCGCCATCCTCCCCCGAACCGCTCATCGCGCGGGGAAATCTTCATTTCGCGACCGGCGACGGGATCGAAGGAGAGAAGGAATACCGGAAGGCCATCGCGCTCTCGAAAGACAAGGAATCGGTTCGCCTCGCGCTTTCCGAGCATTTTCTTTTCCAGGACAACCTTCCGGCCGCCGAGAAGGAACTCAACGCGCTGATCAAGGAAAGCAATTCCCAAAGGGCGCGCAAGGCGCTGGCCGGGATCAAGATCGAGATGGGCAAGGCAACCGAAGCCAAGCCCGTGATCGAGGCCATCCTCAAGGAAAACGCCAAAGACCTCGAGGGGAAGTATCTCAAGGGGCGGCTCGCACTTCTCGAGAAGAAACCCGATGACGCCAAGGCGCTCTTCACCGAGGTCATCAAGCAGGACGCGACGAATTCGAAGGCGCATCTTTACAACGGGATGGTCGACATCATGCAGGGACGCGTCGACTCGGGCCGCAAGGAGGTCGAGGAAGCCGTCAAATCCGATCCGCGCGACATCCGGGCGCATCTCGTCCTTGGCGACCTTTACCTAAAAACGAACAACCCCGAAGGCGCCGAAAAGGAAGCCGTCGAGATCCTAAAGCTCAACCAGGCCAGCGCCCCCGCCGCCATCATCTACGGCGATTCCTTCCTGATGCGAAAGGAATGGAAAAAGGCTGAGCAGGTCTACGGCGCGCTCATCAAACAAATCCCGAAATCGCCCACCGGCTACATGAAGATGGGGTTTTCCCGCAAGCTGCAGGGCAAGCCGAAGGAGGCCGCCGGATACTTCTCGCAGGCGGTTGCGCTCAATCCCAAGGATCTGGGCGCGGTCACCGAGTACGTCTTCGCGTTGGGCGCTGCGAAAGAAACCGACAAGGCCGAAAAGGTATTGCAGGAAGCCGTGTCTAAAGACCCGAAGAATCCGCTGGTCCGGACGCTCGAAGGCAAGTTCCAGGCGGCCGCCCGCAAGCCACCCGAGGCCGAAGCCGCGTTCCTGAAGGCGATCGACCTCGCACCCGATTTCGCCACGCCGTATTACGAACTCGGCATGTTGTACATGAGCCAGAACAAGCTTCCCGAGGCCGAGGCCCGCTTCCGGAAAGCGGTCGAAAAGAATGACAAGAGCGTCGGCGCTCATACGATCCTCGGCGTCGTTCTCAATTCCCGGAACAAGATCGACGAGGCCAACACGCAATATCGCCGCGCACTGGCGCTCTCCCCGAAGAACCCCCTGGCCGCGAACAACCTGGCGGCGAACCTGGCCGACCATGGCGGCAACCTCGACGAGGCGCTCAAATTCGCCCAGATCGCGCGCGAATCCGCCCCCGAAGACCCCAACGTCGGCGACACCCTTGGCTGGATCTACTATCGCAAGGGACTCTACGATTCCGCGCTCCCCATCATTTCCGAGTCGGCGAAACGGGCGGCCGGCAACCCCTCGATTCGTTATCACTACGGGATGATCCTCGCCAAGTTGGGAAAGGGGAAGGAAGCGGTTTCCGAACTGAAGGCGGCATTGGGCATTGATGCGAAGTTCCCGGGCAACGAGGACGCACGAAAGACACTCAACGGGTTGCGATAAGGCAGCCTTGTCTCCCGCTGCGAATCGGCGGAGCCGTACCCGGAAACCGAAAGTCGCCATCGCCCTTTCCGGCGGCCCCGACTCCGTATACCTGCTCCATCGCACGCTGGAGTTGTGCGCCGAAAAAGGCGAACCGCCGCCGTTGGCGCTTCACTTGAATCACCGTCTCAGAGGGCTGGCGTCAGACGAGGATCAGCGGTTCGTCGAAACGCTCGCAGAATCGCTCGGCTTCCCCCTCGTCGTCGAGCGTGTCGAGGCCGCAGGGAACGGGGCAGCCCCGGGCCTCGAAGAACGCGCGCGCGAACAGCGATACGCCTTCCTCAAAAAGAGTTGCGAAGCCCGTGGCATTCGCCGCCTGCTGGTGGCGCACACGGCCGACGACCAGGTCGAGACGATCCTGATGCGATTTTTCGAGGGCTCCGGAATCACGGGGCTAAAAGGGATCCCCCGTTCCGGGGAAGGCGGGGTCGAACGGCCGCTCCTCGACGTGTGGCGGTCCGAGATCATCCAGGGCCTCGAAACCGCAGGGCACGCCTGGCGGTTAGACGAAAGCAACGCAGACATCCGGTTCGAACGCAACTGGCTCCGGAACATCCTGATTCCGCTGCTCGTCCAGCGATACGGCGCAGGGGTCACGTCGCGCATCCACCTGATGGGAGAGCGATTCCGCGAACTCGACGATTTTATCCGGTCGACCGCGACCCGCTGGATCCGGCGGAACCTCCGCGGAAACCCGCCTTCTTTTCGTCGTCCCTCATATTCCAGGCTACCGTCCCCCGTCCGGATTGCGGTTCTCTATCGGCTTGTCCTCGACCATGCCGGGAAAGCGGCGAACGAGCGGCTTCTGGGCCAGCTCGACCGCACCATCGTGGACGGAAGCCCCTCGGCCGCCATCCGGGCGGGGGGGAAGCTGCGCTTCCAGAACAACTACGAGATCGTGTCGCTGGTCCCCGGCGAATCGAATCCATTCCCCGACGCATCAAATCTTGGCAAGTCACGGGAAGCGTTGCCGAATTCCCCGGGGGTATATCATTGGGGCGGCCCGGTTCCTCTTGAAATCCGGATTACCGAGGTTTCACCGGCCGTCGCGGCAAAACGGATGAAAGCCTTCGCCGAACAATCGCCCTGGACCGTCTACTTCGATCCCGGTAAAATCCTTTTCCCGCTGTCGATCGGCCCGCTCGTCAAGGGAGACGCTGTCACCCCTTTCGGCGGGAAAGGCAGGCGGAAAGTGAAGGAGATCATGATCGACCGGAAGGTCCCGAGGGCCGAACGGTGGGGAAGGGGAGTCGTCCGGGATGCGAATGGCGATATTCTCTGGATCCCCGGCCTGTGCCGCTCCGAAACCGCTCCGGTCATTCCGGGCACACGGAAGCTCCTCTGCCTGTCCGCGCACCCGTTATGTTAAACTTGCTACTTACCTCATAGATCGGTCTACAGGGGAGTCCTCACATTGAACCAGTTCTACAGGAATCTCGGCGTCTGGTTGGTCATCGCGCTGGCCATGGTCTTCTTGTTCAATACGTTCAAGACACAGAAGGTCGAGCAGGTCGAAGTGCCCTTTTCCGAATTCGTCGCCTCTGTCGATGCAGGGAAAGTGAAGGAAGTCGTCATCCGCGGCCAGGAGATCACGGGCAAGTACACCGACGCCTCGGGAAAGGACAAGAAACAGTTCCGCACCTATGCGCCCGACGATCCCGAGCTGGTCAGCAACCTTCGCGAGAAAAACGTCCGGATCACCGCCAAACCGCTCGACGACAACCCGTGGTACATGACGCTGATCGTCTCCTGGCTGCCGATGCTGTTGCTGATCGGCGTCTGGATCTTCTTCATGCGCCAGATGCAGGCCGGCGGGGGCAAGGCGATGTCGTTCGGGAAAAGCCGCGCCAAGCTGCTGACCGAAACGACCAACAAGGTGACCTTCTCCGACGTGGCGGGAATCGAGGAAGCCAAGGAAGAGCTTCAGGAGATCATCGCCTTCCTGCGGGACCCCAAGAAGTTCACCCGCCTCGGCGGCCGTATTCCCAAGGGCGTTCTGCTGGTCGGCTCGCCCGGCACGGGTAAAACGCTCCTGGCCAAGGCCATCGCCGGTGAGGCCGGTGTTCCGTTCTTCTCGATCAGCGGGTCCGACTTCGTCGAGATGTTCGTAGGCGTCGGCGCCGCGCGGGTGCGCGACCTGTTCATCCAGGGCAAGAAATCCGCCCCCTGCATCATCTTCATCGACGAAATCGACGCCGTCGGGCGCCATCGCGGATCCGGTCTTGGCGGGGGGCACGACGAACGCGAGCAGACGCTCAACCAGCTGCTGGTCGAGATGGACGGATTCGAATCCACCGAAGGGCTGATCCTGATCGCGGCAACCAACCGGCCCGACGTCCTCGATCCCGCGCTCCTTCGCCCGGGCCGCTTCGACCGTCAGGTCGTCGTTCCCAAGCCCGACGTCAAGGGGCGCGAGCAGATCCTCGGCGTGCATACCAGCAAGATCCCCCTGGGCGACGACGTCAACCTCAACGTGCTCGCGAAGGGAACCCCCGGCTTCACCGGGGCCGACCTGGCCAACCTCTGCAACGAAGCCGCACTCTACGCGGCAGGGAAAGAAATGGCCAAGGTCACGATGGATTGCTTCGAGATGGCCAAGGACAAGGTCATGATGGGCCGCGAGCGGCGGTCCATGATCATCAGCGACGAAGAAAAGAAATCGACCGCCTATCACGAAGCCGGTCACGCGATCGTCGCCTCGATGATTCCCGGCACCGACCCGATCCACAAGGTCAGCATCATTCCTCGCGGGATGGCGCTCGGTCTCACCCAGCAGCTTCCGATCGACGAGCGGCACACCTATTCGCGGCAATACCTCACCAACAACATCACCATCCTCATGGGGGGGCGTGTCGCCGAAGAGCTGGTCGAGAACGAATTGACGACCGGCGCCGGCAACGACATCGAGCGCGCCACCACCCTGGCCCGCAAAATGGTCTGCGAATGGGGCATGAGCGAAAAGATGGGGCCGATGACCTTCGGCCAGAAGCAGCAGGAAGCGATCTTCCTGGGTCGCGACATCAACCGGCACCAGGACTACAGCGAATCGACGGCGAGAGATATCGACCGCGAAATCCGCGATATCATCACGGCCTCCTACGACAAGGCCCGCAAGATTCTCGGCACCAACATCGACGTGCTGCACAAGGTGGCTCGGACGCTGCTCGAGAAGGAAGTGGTCGACGGGGCAGTCATCTTGAGCATCATCAACGAAATGACATCGGCTCCCGTGCCGACACCGACCGGGGACGAAAACGCCCAACCGACGACCTGAGAAGCAGTCGATGGCGGCTGCATCCGACGAAAACGGGTGGATGCCTTTTCGGCTTCGATGCCGCGATCGTTACCTGGATCTCGAGCCCGGAAACCCACGGATCATGGGGATTCTGAACTTGACCCCCGATTCCTTCTCGGACGGCGGCAGGTATGAGGCCCCCGAACAGGCCTTGTCGCACGCCCTGTCGATGATCGCGCAGGGTGCCGACATCGTCGATGTCGGCGGAGAAACCACACGCCCGGGCTCGAATCCCGTCCCCGAGGCCAAGCAGATCGACCGCGTGTGCCCCGTCATCGAATCCATCCGGAAGCGATCCGACGTTTTCATCTCCGTGGACACTACCCGATCAGCCGTCGCCGCCGCCGCGATCGCCGCCGGGGCCGACATCGTCAACGACACCAGCGCACTGGCCGACGACGAGGAGATGGCCGAAGTCGTCTCGCGTTCGGGGGCCGCAATCGTCCTGATGCACCGCCAGGGTATTCCCGCGACCATGCAGCAGGCGCCGCATTACGATGCGTTCTTTCCCGAGCTCTTGACCGGTCTTCGCCGGCGAATCGCCCTGGCTGAGGGGAAGGGCATCCTTGCCGACCAGATCGTGATCGATCCGGGCGTCGGGTTCGGGAAACGGTTCGAGGACAACCTCGAGATCCATCGATCCCTTCACCTCCTGCATTCCCTGTCGAAACCGATCCTCTTCGCCTCGTCCAGAAAATCGTTCCTCGGGGTGGTTTCCGGAGGCCCGCCCGCCGATCGTCTCGCGGCCTCGATCGCCTCGAACGTCATCGCCGCATGGCAGGGCGCCCACATGGTTCGAGTCCACGACGTCAGCGCCACCCGCGAGGCCGTCGCCCTCGTAGCCGCCGTGCGGAAGGGCAGCGCATGCTGAGCCTCATCCCTCAAATCCGGCCTGCGGACATCCTCGACATCCTGCTTGTCGCTTTCATCATCTACTGGATCCTCGTCTTCATCCGCGGGACGCGCGCCGTCCAGATGGTTTCCGGCCTGCTGCTCGTCATGGGGCTCTTCGTCCTGTCCAAGAAGATCGGCATGGTCACGTTCCAATGGATCGTCGGCAATTTCCTCGGGAGCCTGATGGTCATCCTCGTCGTCATCTTTCAGACCGAGATCCGGCGCGGCCTCGCCAAGGTCGGGCAATCCTCCTTCTTCGGCCCGAGAGTGTCGATTCCCACCATCGATTTTCTCGAAGTCTTCGGCAACGGCATCTTTTCTTTGGCCGCGACCCGGACCGGCGCCATCGTATTGTTCGAACGCGAAAACGGCCTGCAGGAATTCGTCGAGAACGGGAAGGCGATCGACGCGACCTACTCCAACGAGCTGCTCGCGGCCATATTTTCCACGGCATCCCCCATCCACGACGGCGCGGTCGTGGTTCGCAACGAGCGGATCGCCGCTGCCGCCGTCATTCTTCCGATCCCGGGTGACACCTCCGATACCCGTGGGATGGGAACGCGCCATCGGGCGTCCTGGGGCATCGCCTCCGAGACCGATACGATCGCGGTCGTCGTCTCCGAAGAGACGGGCAATGTGTCCATCTTCCACGACCGAACGGCGACCCGGGTGAACTCTTCCGTCGAGCTGCGCGACACCCTTCGGGTGCTTTTCGGCAAGAAGGAATCCGCCCGCTGATGTCCCGTATCTCTCATTTCCTTCGGGTATCGCTCCTGAGCAACTTCGCCTTCAAGCTGATCGCGGTCGTCCTGTCGATCGTGCTCTGGTGGTTCATCGCCGGCGAGAACCAGGTCCAGGTCGGGCTGGTCGTCCCGCTCGAGATCCGCAACCTCCCGGCGGGGGCGCTGATCACCAACAAGGTCGAGCGGCAGGTCGAGGTCCGCTTGTCCGGACCGCCTTCCGTCCTCGGCAACCTCAAGCCCGACGACATCTCGGCTTCGATCAACCTGTCGACGATGCGTCCCGGTCGCCGCATCGTAACTCTGGACGAACGCAGCATCCGGGTGCCGCCCGGCCTCCTGTTGACCCGGATTTACCCGACAGCCGTCGAGGTGGTCCTTGAGCGACTGGATCGGCGGCGGCTTCCCGTCGTCCCCCGCATCGTCGTCCCGCCGTCGATCCGTTCCAGGATCTCGCGCATCGAAGTCGACCCCCGGACGGTCGAGGTCGAGGCTCCCCCTGGGGCGTTTGCGCAGGTCGGGTCGCTCTCGACCGAGGAGATCGTCCCCGAAAACGGCAAGGGGCTCTATACGACGATGGCCCGTGTCGAATTGTGGACCGTGCATGCTAAAATCGTCGGTAATCCAGTCGTGCGGGTTCGCATCCATTTCAGGTAGGGGGCCGGATTGAGCAGAAAGCTGTTCGGAACCGACGGCGTCCGCGGCGTCGCGAATACCGATCCCATGACCGTCGAGACCGCGTTGGCGCTCGGCCAGGCCGTCGTACATGTGTTCCGTAATCACACGGGCCGCCACAAGGTGGTCATCGGAAAAGACACGCGGCTGTCCGGCTACATGTTCGAGACGGCGCTCTCGGCCGGCATCTGCGCCATGGGCGGCGACGTCCTACTCGTCGGCCCGCTCCCGACGCCGGGGATCGCCTTCCTGACCCACTCGATGCGGGCGGATGCCGGCGTCGTAATCTCGGCGTCCCATAACCCCTACCAGGACAACGGCATCAAGTTCTTCGGCCGGGACGGCTTCAAGCTGCCCGATGAGCTTGAGGCACGCATCGAAGAGCTGGCCACGGGCGAGATACTCAAGACGCTGCGTCCCCCGTCTCCCCAGATCGGGAAGGCGCAACGGATCGATGACGCCACCGGCCGCTACATCGTGTTCCTCAAGAACACGTTTCCTTCGCATCTTTCCCTCGAAGGATTGCGCATCGCGGTCGACTGCGGCAACGGCGCAGCCTACAAGATCGCCCCCCAGGTGTTCCAGGAGCTGGGGGCCGAAGTGATCCCGATCGGAATCAGCCCCAACGGCACCAACATCAACGAGCTTTGCGGCTCGCTTCATCCCGAGATCGTCTCGTCGAAGGTTCGAGAAGTGCGTGCCGACCTGGGCATCTCCCTCGACGGGGATGCCGACCGGGTGATCGTGGTCGACCGGAACGGGAACGTCATCAACGGTGACCGGATCATGGCCATCTGCGCCAACGAGCTGAAGCGGACGAACCGTCTTAAGAACGATACCGTCGTGGCGACCGTGATGAGCAATATCGGGCTCGAGCTCTACCTGAAAGAGCGCGGCATCCGGCTGGTCCGCACGGCGGTTGGCGACCGCTACGTGGTCGAGGCCATGCGCGCAGGCGGCTTCAACTTCGGCGGAGAGCAATCGGGCCATCTCGTCTTCCTCGACCACGCAACGACCGGCGACGGCGTGCTCGCAGCGTTGCAATTGCTCGCGGTCATGGTCGAGACCGGGCGCCCCCTCGAAGATCTCGGAACCGAGCTGGCGGTGTTTCCCCAGGTGCTGCGGAATGTCCGCCTCGAGCGCCGAGTGCCGATCGAAGAGTTTCCCGGCTTCGTCGCCGCCATGTCCGAATTCGAAAAACAGCTGGGCAACCGGGGCCGGATCGTCGTCCGCTACAGCGGCACCGAACCGCTCCTCCGGATCATGGCCGAGGGCGAAGATCAGAGCCAGGTCGATGCGATCGTCTATGCCCTTGCCGAGAAAGCGGGGAACGAGTTCCAATGACCCGGCCCCCCGAAATCGCCGGGCGCCGCCGTCTCGGCGTCAACATCGACCACATCGCGACGCTGCGCCAGGCCCGCGGAGGACAGTCTCCCGATCCGGTGTTTGCCGCGGGGATCGCCGAGCATCACGGCGCCGACGGCATCACCATCCACCTTCGCGAAGACCGCCGGCACATCCAGGATCGCGATCTCGAGCTTCTCCTCAAGACGGTGCAAACCCGGATCAACCTCGAGATGGCGGCCACCGAGGAAATGATCGGGATCGCCCTCGCGGCCAAACCCTATTCCGCCACTTTGGTCCCCGAGAAACGCAAGGAGCTGACCACGGAAGGGGGCCTCGACGTCGCCCGTCAAAAGGAATCGGTCCGGGCCGGCGTCGCCCGTCTCAAGGCCTCGGGCATCCTCGTCAGTTTGTTCATTGACGCCGACCCGGCGCAGATCGCAGCTTCATCCGACATCGGCGCCGACGCCATCGAGATCCACACGGGCCCGTTCTGCGAAGCGTTCAACCGCAGGCACTACGACCGCGCTCTCGCGACCATGGCCCGGGCCGCGGAAAGCGCCGCCAACCTGGGGCTCAAGGTGTTCGCCGGGCATGGGCTCGATGTCCGAAGCATCGTCCCGGTGCTTGCCATCCCCGAGATCGAAGAGTTCAACATCGGGCACAGCATCATGGCCCGGGCGATCTTCATCGGCCTCGGGCCAGCCGTTCGCGAGATCGCCGATCTCATCCACGGCCGGTAAAGGCACGGCCCCGCATGATCGTCGGAACCGGCATCGACATCGTCGAAATCTCCCGCATTGAGCAATTGCTCGGGCGCTATCCGGAGCGGTTCGTTTCGCGCGTTTTCACCGATGCCGAGGCGCAATACGCCTTTTCCGGCGTGCTCGCCTCCGAGCGTCTCGCCGGACGGTTCGCCGTCAAGGAAGCCGTCATGAAGGCCTTCGGCACCGGCAAATCGCAGGGCATCCTCTGGCGCGACGTCGAGACGATCCGGACGCCCTCCGGCAAGCCCGAGGTGCGATTGCACGGACAGGCATTGAAGTGGCTAGAAAAGATCGGCGCCGACACCATCCACGTGTCGATCACTCACGACGGCGGCCGGGCCGTCGCATTCGTCATCATCGAACGAAAAGGAATCCTTTCATGAAAATCGTCACAGCACACCAGATGGCCGAGCTCGACCGGGTTTCGATCGAGGAATACGGCATCCCCTCGGTCGCGTTGATGGAAAATGCCGGACGGGCTTGCACCGACCGCATCCTGATGGTTTTCGAGGACAAGGGACTCTCTCCCCAGGAGGCGTCGGTCGCCATTGTCTGCGGCCGGGGCAACAACGGAGGGGACGGGTTCGTCATCGCGCGCCACCTGCACAACCGGGGGGCCTACGTCGAGGTTTTTCTTCTCGACGAGGAAGACCGCCTGTCGCCCGACGCGCACCTGCAGATCGAGATTCTCAAGAAGATGGACGTGGAGATCCACATCGTCCGCGATACCGAAGGGGTCGATGACCTTCGTTCCTACCTCGAGGAAGTCCATCTTTGCGTCGACGCGATCCTGGGAACGGGGCTCAAGAACCCGCTAACGGGGCTGATCCGCGAGGTCGTCGAGACGATCAACCTCTCCATGGCCACCGTCTTCGCGGTCGACATCCCATCCGGAATCGACGCCACGACCGGACGTATCCTGGGCGAGGCGATCCGCGCCGACTACACCGGAACCTTCGGCCTCCTCAAGGTCGGCCAGATGCTGCTTCCTGGCTCGATCCATTGCGGCGAGACGGACGTCTACGACATCGGGATCCCCTCGCGCGCCGTATTCGAGGCCGATATCAAGACCGAGGCGCTCGACGAGCGCACGGTCAAGAGCATGCTTTCCATCCGCCCCCCGGATTTCCACAAGGGGGATGCGGGCCGTGTCTATATCCTGGGCGGATCGCCCGGCATGACCGGCGCGCCCTGCCTGGCCGGACGCGCGGCGTTGCGGATGGGCGCCGGGCTCATCACCGTGATCGTCCCCGAATCGCTTCGCCCGATCGTCGAAGCCAAGCTCATGGAAGTCATGTCCATCGGGGTTGCCGACCAGGGGAAGGGGTTCTTCACCTCCGAATCGCTTCCGCAGATCGTCGAGGCGATCTCGCGCGCCGACGTCGCCGTGATCGGCCCGGGGATGGGCACGTTCCCCGGCGCCAAGGCGTTCATGTCCGACCTCATCCCGCTGATCCGCGTCCCCTTCATCATCGACGCGGACGGGCTCAATGCGCTCGAGGGCGACCTCGGCATTCTTCGGACGGCGAAGGCGCCCTGCATCCTGACGCCCCACCCGGGCGAGATGTCGCGCCTGACCGGGGAATCCATCGACGCCATCGAATCCTCCCGTCTCGCCGCCGCCCGTCATCTGGCCGAAGAACAGAACGTCACCGTTATCCTCAAAGGGGCACGCACGGTCATCGCCACGCCGATGGGCGACGTGTTCATCAATACCACCGGCAACCCCTACATGGCATCGGGGGGGATGGGCGACACGCTATCGGGCATGATCGCAGCGCTTGCTTCCCAGGGGCTTTCCCCGAACGACGCCGCTTGCGCGGGCGTCTACCTGCACGGGATGTCCGCCGATATCCTGGTCCGTCGCCATCCGATCTCGCCCGTATCCGCCACGGACGTCATCGAAAACATTTTCGAAGCGCTACAGCACACGCTGGGTGATCCCCAAGAAGAGGAATGACTGTCGTCCTGAATTCCGGGTCGCCCGAAGATACCTTCGAGATCGGGCGATTGCTGGGCGAGACGCTGGCGTCCGGGGATGTCGTCCTCCTGCAAGGCGACCTTGGCGCCGGGAAGACTTTATTCTGCAAGGGAATGGCGCGCGGCCTCGGCATCGATCCCGCGGTCGTCACGAGCCCGACATTCATGATCGTCTCCGAGCACCGAGGACGCCTCGCTTTTCACCATATCGACGCCTATCGGCTGTCCACGCCCGAGGAGGGAATCTCCGCGGGGCTCGAGGACATCATCGGGACCGCGGGGGTGTCCGCCATCGAGTGGCCCGATAATGTGGCGAAGCTGTTGCCAAACGGCTGTTTACGGGTTACATTTCTGGCTTCGGGCGACGCCGGCCGGATCCTGACGCTCGCGTTCCCGAATGCCCCCAGATTCCAGCCATTTTTTGAGCAATGCAAACGCTTTCTCACAGGAGGTTGACCAGGCGATGGCACTGATAGTCCAGAAGTATGGCGGCACGTCGGTCGGAACGATCGAGAAGATCAAGAACGTCGCCAGGCGGGCGGCGCGCTCCCACGACGAAGGGAACCAGGTCGTCGTCGTTGTTTCCGCCATGTCCGGGGAGACCAACCGGCTCCTGGGCCTGGCAGCCCAGCTTTCCGAGATCCCCAACGAGCGGGAACTCGACGTCGTCGCATCCACGGGCGAACAGGTGACGATCGGCCTTCTCGCGATCGCCCTGACCGAGATGGGCTACAAGGCCAGGTCGTTCACCGGCTCCCAGATCCCGATCGAGACCGACTCCGCCTACGTCAAGGCCCGCATCAAGAAAATCGGCCACAAAGCCATCATGGACACGCTCAAGGAAGGCGGCATCGCCGTCGTCGCCGGCTTCCAGGGAATCGACGAGACCGGGTCGATCACGACGCTTGGGCGGGGCGGTTCCGATACCAGTGCGGTCGCGGTCGCCGCGGCACTCAAGGCCGATGTTTGCGAAATCTACACCGACGTCGATGGCGTCTATACGACCGACCCGAACATCTGCGAGGATGCACGCAAGCTCGACAAGATCTCGTTCGAAGAGATGCTCGAGCTGGCCAGTCTCGGCGCCAAGGTGCTCCAGATCCGGTCGGTCGAGTTCGGGATGAAATACGGGGTCCGGATCCACGTCCGGTCCTCGTTCAACGATAATCCGGGTACGATCGTGACCAACGAGGAGGAGATCATGGAAACGGCAGTGGTGTCGGGGGTTGCATTCAGCAAGAACGAAGCGAAGATCACCATCGTCAGGGTGCCCGACAAGCCGGGAATCGCCGCGAAGATCTTCAAGCCGCTCAACGACGCCAACATCGTCGTCGACGTAATCCTCCAGAACGTCTCCGTCACCGGCTTCACCGACATCACCTTTACGGTCGTCCGATCCGACTACAAGAAGGCGATGCAGGTGATCGAGGGCGTCGCAAAAGAGATCGGCGCCGCCGAGGTCGTGGGGGACGACAAGATCGCCAAGGTGTCGATCGTCGGCATGGCGATGCGTTCCCACTCGGGCGTGGCCATGAAGCTCTTCGAGACGCTTTCTTCCGAGGGGATCAACATTCTCGGCATCTCGACCTCCGAGATCAAGATCTCGGTCCTGATCGAAGAGAAATACACAGAGCTCGCGGTCCGTGTCCTGCACGCCGCCTTCGGGTTGGGTGCGGCGAAAGCCTAGAACAGGAAATCTCGGGAAGAATCGGGGGGAATTTCGGATGGCGCCTCAGAAAAAGGTTTACCTCTACGACACGACCCTGCGCGACGGAACGCAGTCCGAGGAAATCTCGCTTTCCGTCGCAGACAAGGTGAATATCGCGGAGCGGCTCGACGAGTTCGGCATTCACTACATCGAAGGCGGCTACCCCGGTTCCAACCCCAAGGACAAGGAATTCTTTGCCCTGGCTCGCAAGATGTCCTGGAAGAACGCCCGGATCTGCTCCTTCGGCATGACGCGCCGCGTCGGCAAGAAATGCGAGGAGGACGCCAACATGAAGGCGCTTCTCGGCGCCGAGACCCCGGTCATCACGCTGGTCGGCAAGACCTGGGACTTCCACGTCACCGAGGCGCTCCGGACGACGCTCGACGAGAACCTGTCGGCCATCCGCGAAACCTGCGAATTCATGAAGAAGCGCGTCGAGCAGGTCTTCTTCGACGCCGAGCACTTTTTCGACGGCTACAAGCGCAACCCCGACTATGCGATCAAGGCGCTGAAGGCCGCCGTGGACGGCGGCGCCGAATGGGTGATCCTTTGCGACACGAACGGCGGGTCGATGCCGTCCGAGATCGCGAAGATCGTCAAGGAAGTGAAGAAGTCCGTCTCCGTCCCGCTGGGGATCCACACCCACAACGATTCCGAGCTCGCCGTTGCCAACTCCCTCATCGCGGTCGAAAACGGCGTGACCCAGGTCCAGGGAACGATGAACGGCTACGGCGAGCGGTGCGGCAACGCCAATCTCTGCTCCATCCTGCCCAGCCTCCAGATCAAGATGGGTTACGCGGTCGTGCAACCCGAGCAGATGAAGAAGCTCTATGACCTTTCCCACTACGTCGCTGAGATCGCGAACGTCAGCCACGCCATCCGGCAGCCGTTCGTCGGGGAAGCCTCCTTCGCGCACAAGGGGGGAATGCACGTATCGGCGGTGCAGCGCAACCCCGGGACCTACGAACACATCGATCCCTCCCTCGTCGGAAATCACCGACGCGTGCTCATCTCCGACCTTTCCGGCCGCAGCAACATCCTTTCCAAGGTCCAGGAAAAGGGGCTCCACTTCAAGGCGAACGATCCGGCGACCGAAAAGGTCCTCGAGCAGATCAAGGAACTCGAGCATGCCGGTTACCAGTTCGAGGCAGCCGAGGCTTCATTCGAGCTGCTCGTGCGCAAGGCCATGGGCGAGTACGAGCCGTATTTCGAACTCAAGGCCTTCCGGGTCATCGACGAAAAACGGTCCGAGGGCGAGACGCCGATCGCGGAGGCGACCATCATGGTCGTCGTCGACGGCAAGGAAGAGCACACCGCCGCCATGGGCAACGGTCCCGTCAACGCCATGGATCATGCCCTTCGCAAGGCGCTCGAGAAGTTCTACCCCGAACTGTCCGAGGTCAAGCTGCTCGACTACAAGGTCCGCGTCATCAGCGTCGGCGGAACCGGCTCCTCGGTACGCGTCTTGATACAGTCCGGCGACAAGGATGCGGTCTGGGGGACGGTCGGCGTGTCGCACAACATCATCGAGGCTTCCTGGCAAGCGCTCGGCGACAGCATCCGCTACAAGCTCTGGAGGTCGCGACATGCGGGAGAGGGCGCTGCGAACAAACCGTGACGCCGCCCGCCCGAGGGCGGTGCTTTTCCTTTCCCTGATCGTTTTGCTCTACAATCTTGCCGCCTTCGCGCGGCAAGATTTTTTTTTTTTAGGGTCGGCCCCTTTCGCCACCACACAGGCGGCCCCGGATAGATCGGGAGCATCGGACGCGGGCGTCGGAACCGGAGCGCAGGGTGCGAAGAAAGGCCCGTTGTCGATTCGCCAGAAATTTCTCCTCGGGATCCGCGTCAACATCAACAAGGGTTCATGGCAGCAGATTTCGGAGCTTCCGGGCCTTTCCGACAAGGTCGCCAAGGCCGTCGTCGAGGAGCGGAGCCGCGTCGGGCGCTTCCACTTGCCGGACGATCTGCTGGCGGTCCGGGGCATCAAGGAGAAACGGCTTCAGAAAATCCTTCCCTTCCTGGCCGGATTCGATAATAATTGACAAGTATGATCATGTATTAGGACCGATCACGGGAGGGGCGCAAACCATGTTCCAGACGATCCGGAACGACATCAAGGTCGTATTCGAGCGGGACCCTGCCGCGCAAAGCTTTCTCGAGATTTTATTCTGTTATCCCGGCTTCCACATCCTGCGCTTCCACCGGCTCGCCCATTGGTTCTGGGGCCACGGATTCCGTCTCTCCGCCCGTTTCATCTCCCACCTCGGGAGGGCGTTTACCGGGATCGAGATCCATCCCGGGGCCACCATCGGGGAGGGATTCTTCATCGACCACGGCATGGGCGTGGTCATCGGCGAGACCGCCGAGATCGGGAACAACGTCACCCTCTACCATGGCGTCACGCTGGGCGGGACGAGCTGGAACAAGGGCAAGCGGCATCCCACACTCGAGGACAACGTGATCGTCGGGGCGAACGCCGCCATCCTCGGGAATATCCGCATCGGCCAGAACTCGAAGGTCGGTTCCGGCTCGATCGTCAACCGGTCGGTCCCCCCGAACTCGACCGTGGTCGGCAACCCCGGCCGCGTCGTCCAGCGGGAAGGCAACGTCTATCAGGACCCGACCGGCGTCGCCGGCACGCCGGATCCCGAAGGCAAGGCGATGAAATGCCTGACCGAGCAGCTCATGGCGCTCGAGAAACGGGTCGACGCGATGGGAGCCGAGCGCGAGGGAAAGTCGGCGTGAAGATCACGACCAAGGGCCGCTACGCGGTCATGGCGCTGGTCGGACTCGCCGCCGCCTCCAAGGGACATCCCGTGCCGCTCAAGGAGATCGCCGACCAGGAGGGGATTCCGATCGCTTACCTCCAGCAGCTGTTCGTCAAGCTGCGGAAGCGCAATCTCGTCCGGAGCGTCCGCGGGCCCGGAGGCGGCTTCATCCTCGCACGCCCCCCGTCCGAGATCTCGATCGGCGACGTCATCCGGACCGCCGAAGGGAAAGGACAGGCGATCGGCTGCCGGAAGACCGGCCGAAGCTGCGGCATGATCGGAAGATGCAAGACACAGGGAATGTGGGAGGCGCTCGAGGACCGCATCTGCGAGTTCCTCGACTCGATATCCGTTAACGATCTCTTCCCCGACAAGGCGGGAGAGCAGGCCAGGGAGGTCACAACTTGAAGCGTGTCTATTTCGATCACAACGCCACGACCCCGATGCATCCCGAGGTCGCCAGGGCCGTCAGCGCCTATCTTTGCGAGCTGTTCGGGAACCCGTCGAGCATCCATTGGGCCGGCCGGGAAGTGCGGAAGGCGGTCGAGGAGGCCCGCGAAACGACGGCCGCATTCTTCAACTGCCCGCCGCGGGACGTGATCTTCACGAGCTCCGGAACCGAGGGAGACAACCTCGCAATCAAGGGAATCGCCTGGCGACCGGAAAACGCGGGCAAGCATATCGTGACCTCCGCCGTCGAGCACCCCGCGATCCTGAACACCTGCCGGTTCCTTGAGCGCCAGGGGTATCGCGTCACATATGTCCCGGTCAACCGGCAGGGCATCGTCGAAGCCGAGTCCGTCCGGTCCGCGCTCACCCCCGACACGATTCTCGTCTCCATCATGTACGCCAACAACGAGACCGGCGCCATCAACCCGATCCCCGAGATCGGGACTTTCGTGCGGGAAGCCGGAATCCTGATGCACACCGACGCGGTCCAGGCCACCGGCAAGATCCCGATCGACCTGTCGACCCTCCCCGTCGACCTGCTGACCTTCTCGGGCCACAAGATCAACGCCCTGAAAGGGGCAGGGGGCCTTATCGTCCGCAAGGGAATCGAATTCGAACGGCTCATCCACGGCGGCCATCAGGAACAGGGGAGGCGAGGGGGAACCGAGAACGTCGTCGGCATCGTCGCGCTCGGGAAGGCGTTCGAGATCCTGCGCCACGAGATGAAGACCGAGATCGATTCGGTTCGCGCGCTGCGCGATCGTCTCGAGCAGTCGTTGTTCGCCCGGATTCCCGAGATCGTCCTCAACGGGCCGGATCACGCCCTCCGGCTTCCCAACACGCTCAACATCTCGTTCCGCTTCGTCGAAGGCGAGGCGCTCCTGCTCAACCTCGATATGGCGGGCATCGCCTGCTCTTCCGGATCGGCCTGCTCTTCTGGATCGCTCGAGGCCTCTCCCGTCCTGGCAGCCATGGGCGTCGATCCGACCGATGCGCAAGGCGCCCTGCGCTTCAGCCTCGGCCACGGCAACACGGCCGAGGAAGTCGATTACGCGGTCGAATCGCTCGTCTCCGTGGTCGAGAAGCTTCGTGCGATGTCGCCCATCTGGAAGCCCCCGACACCATGACCCGGGGGCGCGTCCTCGCGGCGATGAGCGGCGGGGTCGATTCCTCGGTCGCAGCCATGTTGCTCAAGCGCGAGGGATGGGACGTCGTCGGCGTGACGATGGACCTGTTCGGCGGAGGGACAGCCCCGGAAGGAAAGTGCTGTTCCTACGACGACCGGCAGGATGCGCGACGGGTATGCGACGCCCTCGGGATTCCTTTCTACGTACTGAACATGAAGGATGCCTTCCGCGAGATGGTCGTCGATCCGTTCATCCGGGAATATGCCTCCGGCCGAACGCCGAACCCGTGCACCCTCTGCAACGAGCGGCTCAAGTTCGGGGCGCTCATGCGGAAGGCCGACGAGCTCGGCGCCGAAATGATCGCCACCGGCCATTACGCGATCATCCGCCGCGGCCCAGGTCCGCGATGCCGGCTGCTGGCCTCTTCCGACGCACGGAAGGACCAGTCCTATTTTTTGTTCTCCCTCGACGAACAGCGCCTTTCGCGAATACTTTTTCCCGTCGGGGAGCTCGCGAAGACGCAGGTTCGCGCGCTTGCGGCCGAAGCCGGGCTTCCAATTTCCGAAAAAGCCGAAAGCCAGGATATCTGTTTCGTTCCCGACGGCGATTACGGCGCTTTCCTGGCCCGGAACGGCATCGAGGCGCCGGAGGGCGACTTCGTCGACACGCACGGGAAAGTTCTCGGCCGCCATCGTGGCGTGACCCGTTACACGGTCGGACAACGAAAAGGGCTGGGCGTTTCCGCCCCCGAACCGCTTTTCGTGGTGCGAATCGACGGGCTGCGCAACCGGGTCGTCCTGGGGAAAGCTTCCGAAAGCAGTTCGACGACGACGCGCGTCGATTCAGCGTCCTTCGTGGCCGGTGACCCGCCCGCAGCCGAATTCAGGGCTCTCGCCCGGATCCGGTACCGGCACCCGGGCGTTTTGTCCACGGTTAGCGTCCTGGAGGCAGGCCGCAGCCTTTCCGTCCGGTTCGACGAACCGCAACGCGGCGTCGCTCCCGGGCAGGCGCTCGTTTTGTACGACGGAGACGAAGTCGTCGGAGGAGGGTGGATCGCATGCGCAAGCGACTGACCGTCCTGACCGTCGGCTGCAAGTCCAGCTTTGCCGACTCGGCGACTCTCCTGCGGCAGGCGTCCGAATCCGGGTTCGAGGTCGTTCCGGACGACCAGCCGGCCGACGTCGTCTTCATCAGCGGGTGCACCGTGACCCATCGGGCTGACCGGGACAACCGTGCGCTCGCCCGTCGGGCGCGCCGGAAGAATCCCCATGCCGTCCTCGTCATGACCGGCTGCTTCCCCGCAACCGCGTCAAGTGAGACGCGCGAAGGGCTTCCCGAGATCGACCACTGGCTGCCCACGGGCGGCGACGGGGCGCTTCCCCTGCTCCGCCTGCTTTCGTCCGGTTTCGAGCCCGGCGAAGCCATCTCCGATTACCGGGCCGACCGGATTCTCGGGCACAAGCGAACCTTCCTCAAGATCCAGGACGGGTGCGACAGCCGGTGCGCTTACTGCGTCGTCCCGCTGGCCCGTGGAGGACACAGGTCCTTTCCCGCCGATGAGATCGTCGACGGGGCCATCGCTTCCGAAAAAGACGGCGCGACCGAGTTCCTGCTCACCGGGATCCATATCGGGCGATACGGCAGCGATCGGAACGAACCGGATGGCCTTGCCGACTTGACCCGGCGCCTCCTGGAAAAGACCTTTCGGCCCCGAATCCGCCTTGGCTCGATCGAACCGCTCGAAATTTCGCCGGCGCTCCTTTCCCTTTTTCAGGCGACCGACCGGCTATGCCCGCATCTGCACATCCCCCTGCAGAGCGGCTCCGACCGGGTTTTGGAAAGGATGCGAAGGCCTTACAGCGCAGGGCAGTTCGCCGAAGCCGTCGCGAGAGTCCGGGAGACCGCACCCCTTGCCCGGATCGGTGCGGACGTCATGGCGGGGTTCCCCGGCGAAACCGAAGAAGATTTCGCGGAAACCACCTCCCTGGTCGAGCGTGCGGGCATCGACTATCTGCACGTTTTCCCGTATTCTGCGCGTCCGGGAACCGAGAGCAGCCGGTGGCCGGACGATGTTTCCGAAGCCTCGAAAAAGGACAGGGTGTCCCAACTGAACCGGATCGACGTAAAAATCAGGGAGCGATTCCTGTCCCGGCAGATCGGCAGGACGCTGACCGTGCTCGTTCAAAGAACCCATCCTGACTCGGGCATGGTCTCCGGCATCAGCGAATACGGGGTGGATGTCCGGCTGCCCGGGGAGGACGATTCGCTCTGCCGGATGGTCCCTGTTTTGATCGAATCCGCAGCCGGAGGATGGCTACTTGGGCGGCCCGGAGTTCCCATTGCGTGACCTTGAAGGGGAAATAGGGTATTCTTTCAAGTCGAGACCGCTTCTCGTGCAGGCGCTCCGGCATGCGTCGTCACTCTCGCCCGATTCCGCCTCCATGTCCTATCAACGGCTCGAGTTCCTCGGAGATTCCGTGCTTAACCTCTGCGTCGCCGAAGAGGTCTACGCGCTTTTCCCGGAAGCAGGCGAGGGCGAATTGACACGCGCCCGCTCCTCGCTCATCAACAACCGGAACCTGTATGAGCTTGGCGTGCGCATCGGCCTTCCCGAAACCATGCAGATCGATCGTTCGGTCCGCTCCAAAGGGGGCGGGGTCACGCCGAAGATGGTCGCCGACGTCGTCGAAGCCATCACGGGTGCCATCTATCTTGACGGCGGATTCCTTGCCGCAAGAACTTTTGTCCGGGACCACCTGCTGGCCGATACCGCCATCATCGACGTGGCCGCGCGCTTCGACGCCAAGACCAGACTCCAGGAATGGTGCCAGAAGGAGCGGCTGCCGCTTCCCGAATACATGCCGGTCAGCGAATCCGGGCCACCGCACGCCCGGGTATTCCGCATCGCGGTCACCGCAGGGGGCATGCGCGCCGAAAGCAACGGATCTTCCAAGAAGGAAGCAGAGATGAACGCGGCGGCCGAACTGCTGGCCCGCCTCGAAAAGAAAGAGGGCAAATAGAACATGACCACCGGTAAAATCTCCGGGTTCGTGGCGCTGCTCGGGCGCCCCAACGTCGGAAAATCCACACTGCTGAACCGAATCCTCGGGGCTCGGATCGCGATCGTGACCCCCAAGCCGCAAACCACGCGCGACCGCGTCGCCGGTATCCACACCGAGGACCGGGGGCAGATCATCTTTCTCGACAGCCCGGGAATCCACAAGCCGAAGAAGGCGCTCAACGCCTACATGGTTCGCACCGCCGAACGGATCGCCGTCGAGTCCGACATTGTCCTCCACCTCGTCGACGAAAGGTCCCCGAGGGAAGGCGAGGAAGAGACGATGGTCCGCGGGATCATCGAAAACGTCACCGTTCCGAAGATGCTCATCCTCAACAAGTGCGACAAGATGCCCGAGGAAATGATTCTCCGGCGACTCCAGGAAGCCATGGACAGCGGGATCTACAAAGAGGTGTTTCCCGTCTCCGCCAAGTCGGGGCGGGGCGTCAAGCAGCTCCTCGACACGCTCTTCACCCGACTTCCCGAGGGGCCGGCCTATTATTCGGAGGACGACCTGACCGACCTGCCGATGCGTTTCATCGCCAAGGAGATCATCCGGGAAAAGCTGTTCCACAAGCTGTCGAACGAGCTGCCGTACAGCATCGCGGTCACCATCGAAGAATACAAGGAAGACACGCCCAACGGCATCATCCGGATCCGTGCCGAGATCTGCGTCGAGCGCGAATCCCAGAAGGGGATCGTGATCGGGAAAAAGGGCGCCATGCTGAAAGACATCGGGACGGCAGCCCGCATCGAGCTCGAGCAGGAAACCGGCGAGAAGGTCTTCCTCGAGCTGTTCGTCAAGGTCGAAAGGGACTGGACCCGCAGCGAAACCCACATGGAGCGTCTCGGATATGTCTGATACCCATTTCAC
This sequence comes from Candidatus Deferrimicrobiaceae bacterium, assembly GCA_036504035.1. Classification (NCBI taxonomy): domain Bacteria; phylum Candidatus Deferrimicrobiota; class Candidatus Deferrimicrobia; order Candidatus Deferrimicrobiales; family Candidatus Deferrimicrobiaceae; species Candidatus Deferrimicrobiaceae bacterium. The sequence goes on along the minus strand of DASXVV010000013.1, from coordinate 108,984 downwards.
GGTCGCGCTGGTCGGACGCCCCAACGTCGGGAAGTCCACGCTGTTCAACAAGATCACGGGCAAACGGCGCGCGATCACCTTCGACGAGCCCGGCGTCACCCGCGACCTGGTCGCGCTCCCGGTCGAATATTTCGGAAAGAAGTTCGACCTGGTCGATACCGGGGGCTTCATGATCGGTGGCGATGAGGAAGATCTCCTTCCCAAGATTCGCGGGCAGGTACTCCGGGCGATCTTCGAATCCGACATGGTCCTCTTCTTGGTCGACGCGCGCGACGGCCTCCAGCCGCTCGACCGCGAGATCGCCAAGATGCTGCGCGAACGGGGCAAGTCCTTCTTCCTCGTCGCCAACAAGGTCGACACCAAGGTAGGGGCTGCGGGTTTCCGCGAGTTCCACGAGATCGGCGTCGACAAGGTGTTCACCGTCTCGGCCGAGCACGGCATCGGCGTCGACGACCTGCTGGACGCCATCGCGACGCTGGTCCCCGAGCACTCGACATCCGCCAGTGATGTCGACGATCTCGTCCCCCGCATCGCCGTGGTCGGCCGTCCCAACGTCGGCAAGTCCACATTGATCAATGCACTGGCAGGTTCCGAACAGGTCATTGCGTCCGAGATTCCCGGGACCACGCGGGACGCCATCGACGTCTCGGTCGAGTTCGGGGGAAATAAGTTCGTCTTCATCGACACGGCCGGAATCCGGGCCAAGCGAAAGACCGATTCCGTCCTCGAGAAGTTCTCGATCATCAAGAGCCTCGAGTCGATCAAGCGCTGCGACCTCGCGGTTCTCATGATCGACGGGCCGGAGGCCATGTCTCATCAGGACCGCCAGGTGCTTCGTTACGTGCTCGACGAAGACCGGGCCGTCGTGATCGCCGCCAACAAGAGCGACATGTGGCCGACCGAGGAAGCACGCAAGGCAGGGATGAAGAAGATCCAGGAGGGGCTCGAATACGCCACCTTCGCTTCCATCGTCCCCATTTCCGCGCAGAACAAGAAGGGGATGGGAAACCTTTTCCGTCAGATCGCCCTCGGGGCCGAAAACTTTTCCCGCCGGGTCCCGACCGGCCTGCTCAACCGGATGGCGCAGACCTTCCTCTATACCGTCCCGATCCCGTCGAAGCAGGGTCGGAACCGCGCCTTCTACATTACGCAGGTCAGCACCAAGCCGCCGACGTTCGCGGTCTTCGTCAAGAACCGGAAGGGAGTCCCCGAATCGTTCACGCGGTATCTCCTGAACCAGATCCGCGAGCGGTTCGGCTTCGAGGGCTCACCGGTCCGCATCGTCTACAAGGAACGATGAAGGATCTCCCGAAGCGCCTCCTGAAGGCGACATGGAAAGGTACCGGCCATTTCCTCTCCAGCAACGGGATGGTCTACAGCGCCGCGATTGCGTTCAACCTTCTTCTCTCCGCGATCCCGATCCTGTTCCTCGTATTTGCGGCCACGGCGGTCGTCATCGGCAAGAACGAGCTTCCCTTCGAGCAGCTGACCTCCCTTCTGCGCGATGCGTTCCCCTACGGCGCCCAGGTGCTCATCCCAAACCTGCGGCAGATGCTCCAGTCGAGCGCCACGTTCGGGTTCGTGGGGACCGTGCTGCTCTTTTTTACGTCGTTTTCGGCCACCGACGCCGTCCACAAGTCGCTTTCGGTCATGCTCGACACCCAAGACGACAAGCACCTCGGCCGCAGCGCCCTGTTTCACCTCGGGCTCGTGCTGACGCTCACCGTGCTCGCAGGGGCGGCCATCGTCATTCCGCCACTCTGGCGCGGGGTGGCGTTCCTCACGAGCCGGCTGCCCGAACAGCTCGACCCGCTCATCCTGCTGATCCACACGCTGTTTTCCATGCTCATCCTGCCGGTGTTGATCTTCTGCGGGGGCTTTCTCAGCTACCGGTTCCTGTCTCCCAAAGGCGTCCGCATCCGGAATGCGGTCGTCGGAAGCGTCCTGTTCACCGTGCTTGCGGTTCTGATCAAGTGGGGATTCGTCTACTACGTGACCAAGCTTTCCAAGATGAGCATTATTTACGGTTCCTTGTTCAGCATCGTCAGTTTTATAATGGTGGCATACCTTTTTGCCGCCGCCTACCTGCTCAGCGCCAGCATCATCGGGGTTCTCGAAAAGGACTAGAGGTCTATCTTGGGACACGTCGCAGCCATCGATATCGGGACCAACACGATCCGGTTGCTCGTCGCCTCCCGCGATGGGGACGATTTCCGGGTGGTCTCCAGGATTCGCCGCATCACGTCGATGGGCAAGGCGCTTCGGTCGACCGGCGAGATCGGCGAAAGTGAATTTCACGAATCCATCGCGGCGCTTCGCGCTTTTCGCGACGAACTGGATCGGCTGGGCGTCGAGCGGTACCGCGCCTGCGGAACCGCGGGCCTGCGCATCGCGGGGAACGCCGACCGGTTCCTGGCAGCCGCCACAGGCGTCGGAATCAACGTCGAGGTGATCTCCGCCGACGAGGAAGCTCGCCTGGCTTGGTCCGGCATGCTCCTCGGAATGGGGGACCGGGTCCGCGACGTCGTTTTGATGGACATCGGGGGCGGGAGCACCGAGTTCACCATGGGGCCGGAGCCCGGCCGGTCGGTCAGCCTGCCCATCGGCGTCGTCGTGACATGGGGCGCCTTTCGCCCTTCCGATCCGCTCGAACGCTGGCAGGTCGCCGCCATGAAGCATTACTTCACCGAGCGGATCGCCTCAGGGACCGCATCTCTCCCGACCCGGGGCATCCGGCGCATGGTCGGCACGGCCGGCAGCTTCACCACGCTCGCCGCACTCGACCAGCGGCTCAAGACCTACCGCCCCGAGCGGGTCGACGGCTACGCGATGAACCCCGAATCCGTCCGGCGCTGGTCCGAACGGCTTTGCTCCCTGACCGAGGCGGAGCGCCTCGCGCTTCCCGGCATGGAGAAAGGCCGCGAAAACTACATGGTCCCGGGGCTGCTCCAGGTCGTTGCCGCCATCGAGCGCTTCGGGATCCGCGAGCTGGTGATCAGCGACAAGGGATTGCTGGAAGGCATCATCGAAGACCTGACCGCATCATGAAAGGGAGAATCCGCATGCCTACGAAACGCACCACCACCACACACCTCATCGAGGAAGGGCTCACGTTCGACGACGTCCTTCTTCTTCCTGCCGCATCGTCCGTCCTGCCGAAGGATGTCGACGTGTCCGTCATGCTGGCGCCGGGACTACGGCTCAACATCCCCGTCCTCAGCTCCGCGATGGATACCGTGACCGAAGCCGAGGCGGCCATCGCCATGGCGCGGGAAGGCGGCCTCGGCATCGTCCACCGCAACAACACTTCCGACGAGCAGGCCTACGAGGTCGACCGGGTCAAGAAGTCCGAGAGCGGCATGATCTCCGACCCGATCACCGTCGATCCCGACCAGAAGGTGACCGAAGCGCTCGAGGTCATGAAGAAATACCGCATCTCCGGCCTCCCTGTGACGCGCGACGGCAAGCTCGTCGGCATCCTGACCAATCGCGACCTCCGGTTCGAGACCAATTTCGAGCAGCCCATCCGGAACGTCATGACCAAGGAAAAGCTGGTCACCGTGGCGGTCGGCACGACGCTCGAGCAGGCGCGCGACATCCTGCACCGGAACCGGATCGAGAAGCTGCTCGTCGTCGACGGCAAGCAAAACCTTCGCGGGCTCATCACGATCAAGGACATCCTCAAGATCAAGAAATACCCGAATGCATGCAAGGACGAGAAGGGGCGGTTGCGCGTCGGGGCGGCGATCAGCGTCGGAGCCGGGTGGGAAGAGCGCGTCGAGAAGCTCGTCCGGGCCGGGGCCGACGTCATCTGCGTCGATACGGCGCACGGTCACTCCAAGATGGTCGTCGACACCGTCAAGGTGCTTCACAAGCTCTACCCGGGCACCCCGCTGATCGCGGGCAACGTGGCCACAGGGGACGCCACGGATGCGCTTATCAAGGCAGGCGTCGACTGCGTCAAGGTCGGCGTCGGGCCGGGGTCGATCTGCACAACCCGCGTCGTCGCCGGCATCGGCGTCCCCCAGGTGACCGCGATCATGCAATGCTACGAGGTTGCCCGCAAGAAGGGCGTATCGATCGTCGCCGACGGCGGCATCAAGTATTCGGGCGACGTCACCAAGGCGATGGCCGCGGGCGGCACCGCCGTCATGATCGGCTCGCTGTTCGCGGGCTGTGACGAGAGCCCCGGAGAACACGTCCTGTACCAGGGGCGCAGCTACAAGGTCTATCGCGGCATGGGCTCCCTCGAGGCCATGAAGAAGGGGAGCAAGGACCGCTACTTCCAGTCGCATGTCGATACCGACAGCAAGCTCGTCCCCGAAGGGATCGAGGGCCGGGTCCCTTACCGCGGCCCGCTGGCCAGCGTCGTCTACCAGCTTGTCGGGGGCCTCAAGGCCGGCATGGGCTACGTCGGCGCCCCGACCATCGACGAACTCCACAAGCGCGCGCAATTCATGAAAATCACGGCGGCAGGCCTTCGCGAATCGCACGTCCATGACGTGGTCATCACCAAGGAAGCCCCCAATTACCGGATGGAGTAGCCAATTGGACCAGAAGATCCTCATCCTCGACTTCGGCTCGCAGTACACCATGCTGATCGCACGGCGCATCCGTGAGCTCAAGGTCTACAGCGAGATCCACCTGTGCACGGTGGGCCTCGATTTCATCAAGGCATTCGCCCCCTCGGGCATCATCCTGTCGGGCGGCCCTGCGAGCGTTTACGCCGAAGGCGCCCCGACCGTCCCGAAGGAGATCTTTTCCCTCGGCGTTCCTGTCCTCGGCATCTGCTACGGGATGCAGCTCATCACGCACCTCCTGGGCGGCAAGGTCGCCAGGGCCGAAGAGCGCGAATACGGCCTCGCCAACATCCGGGGGGAGTGGGGCGACCCGCTCTTCCTCGGCATCGACGAGTTCCGCAACAACAACGCCCCGACCCAGGTCTGGATGAGCCACGGGGACCGGATCGACGCGCTGCCGCCGGGCTTCTCGATTATCGCCCGCTCCGAGAACTCTCCCGTCGCGGCGATGACCAACCTCGACCGCACCATCTACGGCGTCCAGTTCCACCCCGAGGTGGTCCACAGCGTTCGCGGCAAGGAGATCCTCGCGAATTTCCTGTTCCGCGTCTGCGGAGTATCGCCCACATGGACGATGCACTCCTTCGTCGAGACCAGCATCCGGAAGATCCGCGAGACGGTCGGAATAGATGGCGTCGTGCTCGGCCTTTCCGGCGGCGTCGACTCTTCCGTGGCCGCCGTTCTCCTCCATAAGGCCATCGGCGACCAGCTGACCTGCATCTTCGTCAACAACGGCCTGATCCGGAAAGGGGAGGCCGAGGATGTCGTGGAGACGTTCCGCGACGGCATCGGGCTCCACCTCGATTACATCGACGCCACCGACCGGTTCCTGGGCGGTCTGGACGGCGTCGAAGATCCCGAGAAGAAGCGCAAGATCATCGGCGAGCTGTTCGTCCGCGTCTTCGAGGAGGCCGAGCACAACATTCCCAACGTATCGTTCCTCGCGCAGGGGACGCTCTACCCGGACGTGATCGAGAGCGTTTCGTTCAAAGGCCCGTCGGCAGTCATCAAGTCTCACCACAACGTCGGCGGCCTTCCCGACCGGATGAAGCTGAAGCTCGTCGAGCCCCTCCGCGAGCTGTTCAAGGACGAGGTCCGGGAGCTCGGGCGCGAGCTCGGCATCCCGGCCCACATCATCGACCGCCAGCCGTTCCCCGGCCCCGGTCTCGCGGTCCGGATCATCGGGCCCGTTACTCCCGAACGATGCCGCATCCTGCGCGAGGCCGACGCCATCGTCATCGAGGAGATCCGCGCGGCAGGCCTCTACGAATCGATCTGGCAATCGTTCGCGGTGCTCCTCCCGATCAAGACCGTCGGGGTCATGGGGGACGAGCGCACTTACGAAAACGTGGCCGCGATCCGGGCCGTCCACAGCCAGGACGGCATGACGGCCGACTGGGTCCAGCTGCCCTACGACCTGCTGCAACGGATGTCCAGCCGCATCATCAACGAGGTCAAGGGGATCAACCGGGTCGTCTATGACATCTCCTCCAAGCCCCCGGCCACCATCGAATGGGAATAGGGAACATGCCTCAGGGCAACGAATTCGTTCATCTCCATCTGCACTCGCAGTACAGCCTTCTGGATGGGACGATCAAGATCGATCAGCTCATCAAGCGGGTGAAGGAGCTCGGCATGCCCGCCGTCGCCATCACCGACCACGGCGCGATGATGGGCACGATCGAGTTCTACGAAAAGGCTCGTGAAGCCGGTATCAAGCCGATCATCGGCTCCGAGCTGTACGTTGCCCCCGGCTCCCGTTTCACGAAGAGCGTCGAGCCCGGCGGCGAGAAGGCCTATCACCTCATCGTCCTGGCCGAGACCGACGAGGGGTATCACAACCTCCTCAAGCTGGTCTCCTTCGGTCACGTCGAGGGCTACTACTACAAGCCCCGAGTCGACAAGGAACTTTTGCGCCGATACTCCAAGGGACTGATCGGTGCGTCGGCCTGCCTCCAGGGCGAGATCTCCAAGGCGTTCGCCGAGGGCGGGCCGGCGAAGGCCGAGGTCGTGCTCGGCGAATACAAGGAGATCTTCGGCCCCGGCAATTTCTTCCTCGAGATCCAGGACAACGGGCTCGAGGAACAATACCGGATCAACGAGAAGCTGATCGCGCTGGCGCGCAAGACCGACACGCCGCTCATCGCGACCAACGACGCCCATTACCTGCATCGCGAGGACCACAAGCTTCACGAGATCCTGCTCTGCCTCCAGACCGGCAAGACGATCAGCGACACGAAGCGGATGAAATTCGAGTCCACCGACTTCTACGTGAAGAGCGGCGAGGAATTCGCCAAAACATTCGGCGAGATCGCCCCCGATGCGCTCGCCAACACCGTCCGGATCGCGGAGCGGTGCAACGTGACCTTGACGCTGGGGAAGCCCCAGATCCCCGATTTCCCGCTCCCCCCCGGCCGGACCGCGAAAGAAGAATTGCGCGCGCAGGCCGCGAAGGGACTCGAACAGCGGCTCAAGGAAAGGGAAACGTATGGCCCTCCGCTCGCCGAAGGCGAACTTGCCCGATACCATGAACGATTCGAATACGAACTCTCGGTCATCGAAGGGATGGATTTCCCCGGCTACTTCCTGATCGTCGCCGATTTCCTGAAATACGCCCGGGACAACGGGGTGCCCACCGGCCCCGGCCGCGGTAGCGCGGCGGGCAGCCTGGTCGCCTACTGCCTGCGGATCACCGAGATCGACCCGCTCCCCTACAACCTCCTTTTCGAGCGGTTCCTCAATCCCGAGCGGGTGAGCCTCCCCGATATCGACTGCGACTTCTGCAAGGACAAGCGGGAGCGCGTCATCGAATACGTCAAGGAGAAGTACGGCGCCGACCACGTCTCCCAGATCATCACCTTCGGGACGATGAAGGCGCGCGCGGCCATCCGCGACGTCGCCCGTGTCCTTGAAATTCCCTATGCGCAGGCCGACATTATCGCCAAGCTGATCCCGGCCGACCTCAAGATGACGATCAAAAAAGCGCGCGAGGTCGAGCCCAAGCTCAACGAGATGATCGCGGCCGATCCCAAGATCCGCGACCTTTTCGCCCTGGCCGGCGATATCGAGGGGCTTTCCCGCAACGCCGGGACCCACGCGGCTGGCGTCGTCATCGCCGACAAGCCCATCACCGAATACTCGGCGCTCTACCGCAACACCAAGGAAGAAATCACGACCCAGCTTTCCGGGACCGACGTCGAGAAGGTCGGGCTGGTCAAGTTCGACTTCCTGGGGCTGCGGACGCTGACGGCCATCGCCGATACGCTCAAGCTGGTCAAGGAGATGCGCGGCGTCGACATCGACATCAACCACATCCCGATCGACGACGCACCGACCTACGAGATGCTCCAGCGGAAGGACACCCCCGGCGTTTTCCAGTGCGAGAGCAGCGGGTTCACCGAGCTCCTCGGGAGCCTGAAGCCGGAACGCTTCACCCACATGGTCGACATGGTCGCCCTTTATCGCCCGGGTCCGCTCAACAGCGGGATGGTCACCGACTACATCGAGGTCCGTCACGGTCGCAAGAAGCCTTCTTACATGTTCCCCGAGCTCGAGCCGATCCTGAAGGACACCTATGGCGTCATCGTGTACCAGGAACAGGTCATGCAGATCGCCGTGGCCATCGGCGGCTTCACGATGGGACAAGCCGACGTGCTCCGGAAAGCGATGGGAAAGAAAAAAGTCGACGTGATGGCGAAACAGAAGGAGATGTTCCTTCAAGGCGCCGCCGCGAAGAAATTCGAGCCGAAGAAAGCCGAGGCGCTGTTCGACCTCATGGCCCAGTTCGCCGAATACGGCTTCAACAAGTCACACAGCGCGGCTTACGGTTTCGTGGCGTACCAGACCGCGTATCTGAAGGCGCACTACCCGGTCGAATTCTATTGCGCGCTGATGACCTCGGAATCGGGCGACACCACCAAGATCATCCGCTATTTCAACGACGCCCGCGAACACGACATTCCGATCCTTCCGCCCGACGTCAACGAGTCGCGCGCTGCGTTCCATCCTTCCGGAAACGGCATCCGCTTCGGCCTCTCCGCAATCAAGGGCGTGGGCTCCTCGGCCATCGAGGCCATCGCCGAGGCCCGGCAGGAGTCGCCCTTCGCCACGGTGTCCGATTTCATGGCCCGCGTCGACCTGCGCCGCGTCAACAAGAGCGTTCTCGAGAGCCTCGCCAAGGCCGGGGCCTTCGACTCGATCGATCCCGATCGCGGCCGCCTGGTCGACATGATCCCGTCGATGATCGACGCCGCCCAGCGCGAGGCGAAACGCAAGGAATCCGGCCAGTTCGCGCTGTTCGGCGTTTCCACGCCTGCCGATTCCGACAAGGCCTCCTCGGGAAAGGAGAAGGACGCTCCGGCCCCCGAACCGCTCTGGACCCGAAAGGAGCGTCTCGCCCACGAAAAGGAAGCGCTCGGCTTCTACATCACGGGACATCCCCTCGACGCCTTCGCCGGCGAGATCGAGCTTTTCGCCAATACGTCGACCGCTCAGATCGGCGAGCTTCGGAGCGGCGCCGAGGTGAAGGTCGGCGGTGTCATCAATTCGGTCAAGGAGAAGCTCACCAAGAAGGGCGACAAGTACGCCATCCTGACGATCGAGGACCGCGAAGGCATCATCGAGGTGCTCGTCTGGGCCGAGACCTACAAGGAGTGCATCGATGCGTGCTCCTCCGAGGAACCGATCTTCCTGATCGGCCGCGTCGAAAAAGGGGAGAACTCCACCAAGCTCATCGCCCGCGAGATCTTCAGGATGGAAAACATCCGGGAGCGCCTCGCACGTTCGGTCCACTACCGGATCGACCTCGAGTCCTATCAACCCGAGCTTGTCCAGGCATTTCGCAAGACCCTTCGCCGCCATGCCGGCGAAAAGAGGGGGTACCTCCACCTGGTCCGCAACGGCGAATTCGAAGCCGTCGTGCAGCTCCCGGACAGCTGCAGCGTCAACCCATCGCTCGAGCTCGCCAAGGAACTGAGGGGACTGTTCAACTACGACGTCCTCCGGCTGCACTGATGCAGGAGATTCCGCGCAGCAAGTCCGAGAAAGCCTGGCTGGTCTGGGCCCCGCGTCGCCAGAAAAACGCCCATCGCCTGCGTCCTGACCTGCTCAAGGAGCTCAAGGCGCTGGTCGAGGCGGCCGGCGGAAACGTCGCGGGCGGGCAGACCAACATGCTCCAGGTCGAGCATCCGTCGACCGTCATCGGGTCGGGCGTGCTCGAACGCCTGAAGGCCACGGTCGAGGAACACGGGGTCGATGTCGTCGTGTTCCAGAACCTGCTTCGCCCCAAGCAGCAGCTCAATCTCGAGAAAGAGCTCGGCGTCAAGGTTCTCGACCGGCGCGAGGTCATCCTCGACATTTTCGCCCAGAGGGCACGCACGCGCGAAGGCAAGCTCCAGGTCGAGTTCGCACAACTTTCCTTCCGGGCCGGAAGGCTGATCGGGGCGCGGAAGGATCTTTCGCGCCTCGGGGGCGGCATCGGCACGCGCGGCCCGGGCGAGAAAAAGCTCGAGGAAGATCGCCGGAAGATCCGGACCGTCATGAAGCAGATCCAGACCGAGCTCTTGACCGTTCGCCGAACCCGCACGCTCCACCAGGAACGCCGTAAAGAGGTGGGCTTCCCGATCGTCGCGATCGTCGGATACACCAACGCCGGGAAGTCGACGCTGTTCAACCGCCTGACCGGGGCCGACGTCCTGGTGGCCGACCAGCTGTTCGCCACCCTCGACCCGACCGCGCGAAAGCTCCGACTTCCCTCGGGGAAGAACGCCATCCTGGTCGACACGGTTGGGTTCATCCACGAGTTGCCGGAAGAACTTCGACAGGCCTTCCTCGCCACCCTCGAGGGGATCGGCGAGGCCGACCTGTTGCTGCACGTGGTCGACGGAAGCTCCGACGCGGCGGAAGCCAACGTCCAGTCCGTCGTCAACATCCTCAATGAGCTCGCCTATAACGACAAGCCGTCGCTCCTCGTCCTGAACAAGTGCGACCTCGGGGCCGTTTTCCCCGGAAACTCCGACTGGCCCGATGCGCATGCCGTTTCTGCGGTCACCGGAGGCGGTATCGACCTGCTGCTTGAAGCCATCGAGAAGGAGTTGTCCGCAATCCATGCGGAATGACCGGATCGATCAGGCGAGGCTGATCAACATCGCGAACGGCCTGACCGCCGTCCGAATCCTGCTGCTCCCGCTTTTCGCGTGGTTTCTCATTTCGGGACAACCGCACGAAGCCATCATCGTTTTCGTGGTCTGCGGGGTGAGCGACGGGCTCGACGGGCTGCTTGCGCGGTGGCTGCATCAACGGACGCTCATCGGCGCCTATCTCGACCCGATCGCCGACAAGCTGCTCATGGCCACGGCTTTTATCGTGCTTGCGATCGTCCACGTCATCCCGACCTGGCTCACGGTTCTCGTCATCAGCCGCGACATCTTTATTTTGATCGGCTGCTTCCTCTACATCATGCTGCTGGAAGACGCCGAGATCTATCCGACACGGATCAGCAAGGCCAATACGTTCGTCCAGATCCTGACCGTGGTCTACTTCCTCGCGCTGACCGGGTTTCCCGACTTTTTCGCCGGCTTGCCCGGAAGCGACTCCGGAGGGCTGACGCTCGGGGTCGAGGCGGCATGCGCCGCGACGACCGTGGTCTCGGGCGCCCAGTACATCGCCATCGGAATGCGAAAGCTCGCCAATGGATAAGCCTGCGAACCCTTTACGAAGCCGGGAGTATGTGCGGGTCGAGGGCGTCGATCCCGACAGCCTGGCTGCGCTGGCCGGAATCGTCCCGGGCGACCGCCTGATCTCCGTTTCGCGCAAGCCCGTCTCCGACCTGCTCGATCTTTTTTTCCTGACCGGGAAAGAACGGTTCTCGCTCGAATGGGCCAGCCGGTCGGGGCAACTTTACAGCGCGCGCTTCCGCTCCGACGAAGGCCCCCTCGGCATCTACCCCGAACCGGTTCGCGTCCGCAAATGCCGGAACCGGTGCATCTTCTGCTTCGTCCACCAGCTCCCGAAGGGATTGCGCAAACCCCTTTACGTCAAGGACGAAGACGTTCGCCTCTCGTTCCTTCACGGGCAATACGTCACCATGAGCGACGTGACCGACGAGGAGATGTCCCGTATTCTCCGCTACCGCCTCTCGCCGCTCTACGTGTCGATCCACGCGACCGATCCCGTTCTTCGCCGGAAGATGCTCGGCAATCCGCACGCGCACGACATCCTCCAGGTCATGAAGCGACTGGTGCGCAACGGAATCACGCTTCACGGGCAGATCGTCGTCTGCCCCGGAATCAACGACGGCTCGGTGCTGGAGCGATCGCTTTCCGACCTCATGGCCTTTCGGCCGGGCCTGTCCACGGTCTCCGTTGTACCCTTGGGCTTGACGTCCCATCGCCACGGCCTTCCCGACCTGCGGCCGGTCACGCCCGAGGAGGCGAGGGCGACGATCGCCCTGGTCGACCGCTTCCGACGGGAAGCCGGAGATAACGACGGGGAGCCGTTTGTGATGGCCGCCGACGAATATTATCTCCTTGCCGGCCGACCGGTCCCCGCTCGACGGGTCTACGGCGGATTCGCCCAGATCGAAAACGGAGTCGGCCTCGTCCGCCGGTTTCTCGACGCATCGTCGGCGCTTTTCCGACGAAAGCGAATCGGCCGGATCGATGGGGGAGGGGTCGTCGTCACCGGCCTGTCGCCGATCGGCTTTGTCGCGCCCTTCCTGGAGCGGTTCTCCCTTTCGACCGGCGGTCGGTTCGACGCCCTCGCAGTGCCCAATCGCCTCATGGGGCCATCCGTCACGGTCACGGGTTTGGTCTCCGGCGGCGATATCCTTCACGCCTTCAAGGGAAGGCGAACCCGCCGGCTTTATGTCCCCTCCGTCATGCTGCGCGATGCAGGCGACGTTTTTTTGGACGGAATGACGCCCGACGATCTCGGCCGTGCCCTCCGGACCGAAGTCCGCCTCTTCGAGCCGACCCCTGCGGGGTTTTACGAGGCGGTTTTTTCCTGATTTCGTTCATCTTTCCGTTGACATCGATCATCCCAGCGGATATATTATTTCCTCTTGAGCGTTTCGGGGGCGATTAGCTCAGTTGGTTAGAGTACCTGCTTGACATGCAGGGGGTCACTGGTTCAAATCCAGTATCGCCCACCATTTCCCTTCCCTGGCACTCTTGATCCCTTCAGCTTTTGGGGTTCGGGTTAGACGTGTCCGGGAACTTTTTTTATTGGAACAGGTAGATCAAAATGACGTTATTCGAGTTGGCGAAACAGCAAGGCAAGGCCAAGGTCGCCATCGCCGCCAAGGTGAACGGCAGCCCCGTCGACCTTTCGACTCCGGCTCCCGAAGACCCGTCCGCCGTCGAATGGCTCACGTCGTCCTCTCCCGAAGGCATCGAGATCATCCGCCACAGCACCGCCCACGTCATGGCTGCGGCGGTCAAGATGCTCTTCCCTGAAGCGCGCATCACCATCGGCCCCGCCATTGAAAACGGCTTCTACTACGATTTCGATGTCGAGACTCCCTTTACAACCGAAGACCTTTCCCGCATCGAGGAAAAGATGGCCGAGCTGGTCAAGGCCGATCTTCCCTTCCTCCGCGACGTCGTCGGCAAAGATGCCGCCCGATCTCTCTTCCCGGGCGAGCCGTACAAACTCGAGCTGATCGCCGACATCCCCGATGCCACGGTCTCCATTTATAAGGTCGGCGAATTCCTCGACCTTTGCCGCGGACCGCACGTTCCCTCCAGCGGAAAGATCGGCGCCTACAAGCTCATGACCACCGCCGGCGCTTACTGGCGCGGCGACTCGTCCAACAAGATGCTTACGCGCATCTACGGCGTCGCCTTCGCGGGCAAGAAGGATCTCGACGAGCATCTCCGTCTCCTCGAAGAGATCAAGAAGCGGGACCACCGCAAGATCGGCAAGGATCTCGATCTGTTCAGCATCAACGACGAGGTCGGCCCCGGGCTCATCCTTTGGCACCCCAAGGGCGCCATGGTCCGCAAGGTCATCGAAGATTTCTGGCGCGCGCAGCACGAGGCCTCCGGCTACGACCTGGTCTTTTCTCCCCACATCGCCCGCCAAGACCTCTGGCGCACGAGCGGGCACCTCGATTTCTATCGGGCCGCCATGTACGCGGGCATCGAGGTCGAAGGACAGGCCTACCAGCTCAAGCCCATGAACTGCCCGTTCCACATCGAAATCTTCAATTCCTCCATGCGATCCTATCGCGATCTGCCGATTCGCTACGCCGAACTCGGCACCGTCTACCGTTACGAGCCCTCGGGGACGCTCCACGGTCTTCTCCGCGTCCGCGGCTTCACACAAGACGACGCACATATCTTCATGCGCCCCGACCAGCTCGACGAGGAGATCTACAAGCTTCTCGACTTCACGCTGTTCATCCTCGGCAGCTTCGGTTTCTCGCAATACGACATCTACCTGTCGACCCGCCCCGAGAAATCCGTCGGCTCCGACGAAAACTGGGCTGCAGCCGAGAACGCCCTCAAGAGCGCCCTTGATCGCAAGGGAATCCCATATCAAGTCGACCCGGGCGAGGGGGTCTTCTACGGCCCCAAGATCGACATCAAGATCAAGGACATGCTGGGCCGGTCCTGGCAGTGCTCCACGATCCAGGTCGACTTCAACCTGCCCGAGCGGTTCGACTGCACTTTCGTCGGAGAAGACGGCTCCCGCCACCGCGCCATCATGATCCACCGCGCACTGATGGGGTCCCTCGAACGCTTCTTCGGCGTGCTGGTCGAACACTATGCCGGCGCCTTCCCGCTTTGGCTTGCCCCGGTCCAGATCGACATCCTTCCCGTCACCGACAAGGCCGCGGATTACGCCTACGAGTTGCGCGACCGCCTGAAGTCCGAAGGGTTCCGAACGGAAGTTGATGCCCGAAACGAAAAACTCGGGTATAAGATACGGGAGTCGCAGTTGAAAAAGGTTCCCTATGCCCTGGTCATCGGCGACCGTGAAGTCACCGACCGGCAGGTCACGCCGCGCCGCCGCGGTGGGGAGCAGTTGACGTCCATGACGCTCGACGCCTTCATCGAGATCGCACGGAACGAACGCAACAACCGCGCAAGTTAAAGGAGGGGGTCATCGCGAAGGAATCCAGAATCAACGAACAGATCAACTGTCCCGAGGTACGCCTTGTCGGTGCCGAAGGCGAGCAGTTGGGAGTCATCTCCACTTCCGAGGCGCTTCAAAGGGCGCGTGTAGCGGATCTTGACCTGGTCGAGGTGGCCCCGATGGCCGCACCGCCGGTCTGCCGCATCATGGATTACGGGAAGTTCAAGTACATCCAGAGCAAACGCGAACAAGAAGCGCGCAAGAAGCAGACCGTCATCCTGGTCAAGGAGATCAAAGTTCGTCCCAAGACGGATGATCACGACCTCGATACCAAGGTCAAGCACATCCGCCGATTCCTCAGTGAAGGCGACAAGGTCAAGGTGACCGTCCGGTTTCGCGGGCGCGAGCTGGCCTATGCATCGCAGAGCGGATTCGAGGTCCTGAAGCACGTTCTCGAGTCCGTCAGCGAAATCTGCAAGGTCGAAAGCCCCCCCAAGATGGAGGGCAAGACCATGATGACCGTCCTCGCCCCCACGCAACCCAAGAAGAAACCGGTCGCTGTTCCGGCGAAACCCGCAGCGTCAGCCAAAGCCAAGCCGGCTGACGGGCCGAAAGACGACAACGGGCCGGATCCGGCCGCGTCCGATAATCAGGAGGTTTGACGACCATGCCCAAGATGAAGTCCAACAGTGGCGCGAAGAAGCGCTTCAAGGCCACTGGCGCAGGCGGGATCAAGCGAGGCAAGATGGGGCGACGCCACATTCTCACCTCGAAGAATCGCAAGCGTAAGCGCTCGCTCCGCAAGAGCGGGCTCGTGCACTCGACCAACGAGAAGTCGATCCGCAGCCTGCTTCCGTACCTTTAAATCCTCGTTTGCCCGCCCTGAGCGGGCTTCAGGTTGTCGACATCGGAAGGGGACAGGCCCCTTCCCGGCACTCCTCAATTTCCTTCGCCGGTCATCGTGACCGGCGGGGCAACACGCGAAAGAAGAGGGAAACAAGATGCCCCGCGTAAAAAGAGCCGTACACGCCAAGAAGAAACGCCGTACAGTATTCAAGCTCGTCAAGGGTTTCCGTGGAGGCGGGGGACGCCTGCTCCGTTCCGCCAAGGAAGCCGTCGACCGGGCGCTGAAGTATGCCTATCGCGACCGCCGTGTCCGCAAACGCGAATTCCGTTCGCTCTGGATCACCCGCATCAATGCCGCGACCCGCGAAAACGGGCTGTCCTACAGCCAGTTCATGCACGGTCTCAAGATCGCCGGCATCGAGGTCGATCGCAAGATGCTGGCCGATCTCGCGCTCAACGAAAGCGGAGCATTCAAGGCGCTGGCCGACCAGTCGAAGGCGGCCCTCGCGAAATAAGCGGGCATATCCTTGCATTCTGCCGATCACCATATTTCCGACATCACCGAAGAGGGGTTGAAGGCGCTTTCCGACGCGAAGTCGGAAAGCGACCTCCTCTCGGTCAAGGGCATCTTCTTCGGAAAGAAGGGGACCCTCTCCGAGATCATGAAGGGGCTTGCGGGCCTCCCCATTGAAGAGCGCAAGCAGGTCGGCGCCGCCGCCAATGCCGCACGGCAGGCACTCGAGGCCGCATTCGACACCCGCCTGAACGAATTCCGTGAGCGTGAGCGCAAGTTGCGCGACGCGGCCGGGCAGATCGACGTAACCCTTCCGGGACGCGTGCCGCCCATGGGGCATCGCCACCCGATCTCCCGGACCATGGCCGACATCGTTTCCGCTTTCAACCGGCTCGGTTTCTCCACCCACCTCGGTCCCGAGATCGAAAAAGACTACTACAATTTCGAGGCGCTCAACTTTCCGGCCGACCACCCGGCCCGTGAGATGCAGGACACCTTCTTCATGGCGGGCCCTACGCCAGACCTGCTGCTTCGCACCCACACCTCCCCGATCCAGATCCGCACCATGGAGGCCTCCAGGCCGCCCGTCCGCATCGTGGCTCCCGGTTCGGTCTATCGTTGCGACTCCGACATCACCCACAGCCCGATGTTCCACCAGGTCGAAGGGCTTGCGGTCGACAAGGGCATCACCTTTTCCGACCTCAAGGGAATCCTGACCGAGTTTTGTGCCATGATGTTCGGCGAACGCAAGCCGTTGCGCTTCCGCCCCAGCTTCTTTCCCTTCACGGAACCCTCCGCCGAAGTCGACATCGAGTGCGTCATCTGCGGTGGAAAAGGTTGCAGGGTTTGCAAGGAGAGCGGCTGGCTCGAGATCCTCGGGGCCGGCATGGTCGACCCCGCAGTTTTCGGATTCGTCGACTACGACCCCGAAATCTACTCCGGGTTCGCGTTCGGCATGGGCGTCGAACGGATCGCGATGCTTCGCCACGGCATCGGAGACATTCGCCTCTTTTTCGAAAACGATCTCCGTTTCCTTTCCCGCTTTTAGCCATCTTTGCCATTCCTGGGGGAGTCTCGCTTTGAAGATCCTGTATTCCTGGCTTCGAGAGTTCATCGACACCCGCTTGTCGCCCTTTCAGTTGCAAGAGGCACTGACCATGGGTGGCATCGAGGTCTCCTCCTGTCGGTTTCTCGGTGACGGACTCGATCACGTCGTCGTCGCGAAGATCCTCGAGAAAAAACCTCACCCCAACGCGGACAAGCTTTCCCTTTGCCGGGTAACCGACGGGGAGCGCGAATACCCGATCGTCTGTGGTGCGAAGAACATGGCTGCCGGCGATCACGTCGCCCTCTCGAAAATCGGCGCAAAGCTGCCCAACGGGATCGAGATCAAAAAGGCCAAGATCCGCGGCGAGATATCCGAGGGGATGCTCTGCTCAGAGACAGAGTTGAGACTTGCCGAGGAATCCGCGGGGATCATGATCCTGCCGGCCGACTCGGTTCCCGGCACCCCCCTGGCCGTGGCGCTCGGACTTTCCGACCACCTGCTCGAGGTCGAGATCACCCCCAACCGGGGCGATTGCCTGAGCGTTCTCGGCGTCGCTCGCGAGGTTGCCGCCCTGACCGGCGAAAAGGTGGTCCTCCCCGACACCCCGATTCATGAAATGGGACCCGAGGCCAAGACTCTGGCTTCGGTTGCCGTGACCGACCCCGATCTCTGCCCCCGCTATTCCGCCCGGGTCATGACCGGCCTGACGATCGGGCCATCGCCGGCCTGGATGCAGAGACGACTGTCGCTTTGCGGCATTCGTCCGATCAACAACGTCGTCGACATCACCAACTACCTGTTGCTCGAGGTCGGGCAACCGATGCATGCCTTCGACCTCGATCGTCTCGCGGGAGGCCGTATCGACGTCCGGCGCTCCGGGATCGAGCGGGAGTTCGTCACGCTCGACAACGTCAAGCGAAAGGCATTGCCCGAGATGCTGCTCATCTGGGACGGAGAGCGCCCCGTCGCAGTCGCCGGCGTCATGGGCGGTCAGAACACCGAGGTGCTCGCAGAGACCAAACGCGTGCTTTTCGAGAGCGCCCACTTCGCACCTTCGGCGATCCGGTTCGCCGCCCGCCGCATGGGGATCTCCAGCGAATCCTCCTATCGGTTCGAGCGCGGTGTCGACCCCGCCGGAACCCTCTATGCCGTCCAACGCGCGACCTCGCTCCTGTCGCAGATCACACAAGCGACCGTCGCCCCGGGGATCATCGACATCGGAGGCGACCGCGACTTCACGCGGACGGTCCCGTTTCGACCCGAACAGGCCGACCGCATCATCGGGCGCGTCTATGGCGCCGACAGCTGCCGTTCGATTTTCGATCGGCTCGGGTTCCCTGTTTCCGTACCCGAGGCGGGGGCATGGCAGGTCGGCGTCTCTTCCAATCGCTTCGATATCGAGCGCGAGATCGACCTGATCGAGGAAATCGCCCGGCTGACCGGATACGACACGATCCCGACGACCTTTCCCGGGTCAGAGACAGGGCCCGAATTCTCGGCGGACGACCGCTTCACCGCCGCGGTCGAGCGAGGGAGCGAATACCTTCGGACCCAGGGCTTCTCGCAGGTCATCAACTATTCCTTCGTCTCCGAAAAAGAGCTGTTGCGCCTGGGAGCCCGGATCGGCTTCGATGCCGCCGATGCGATGCGGCTTGCCAATCCGCTCTCGGACGACATGACAGTGATGCGCCCGGATCTCCTGGCAGGCCTGCTCCACAACGTCTCGTCGAATGTCCGCCGCTTTATCGACGAGATCCGCTTGTTCGAAACGGGCAAGGCATTCGGAAAATCGTACGAGCGCTTCCATTTCGAAGAACCCCGGATCGCCTTCGCCCTGTATGGCCACCGTCTTCCCGGCGCCTGGTCGGGGGCCCACGAGGGGGTCGATTTTTTCGACGTCAAGGGGATATCCGAAGGCGTTCTGAACGTTTTGGGGGCAGGCCCGGTCCACTTCGTTCCGACCGGCTCCCGGCCATTCTACGTAGAGGGACAGGCGGCCGACATCATCATGAAGGGGGAGATCGTCGGCTGGGTTGGCGTAATTTCCCACGACCTTCTATCCGAATTCAATATAGAACGACCGGTCTGCTACGCTGAATTGCGTCTCCCCGTTGCGCTTTCTAACGAGCCGCATCCGGCCCTCCACCGGGAAATCCCGAAATTTCCCCCCGTGTTCAGGGACTACGCCTGCATCGTCCCCTCGGTGGCGGCGGTGGGGGACATCCTGGCCATGGTGCGCGAGCTTTCGCCCGAGATCGCATCCGCATCGGTTTTCGATGTCTTTACGAGCGACAAGATCGGGGAGGGAAAGAAAAGCATCGCCTTCCGGGTCAAACTGCAACCGTCCGACAGGACCTTGACCGAATCAGAGGTTAATAGTATACATACCAAGATATTAAATTTATTGGACAATCGCTTCGGCGGAAAGATTCGCACCTCGTGACAGGAATGCGAATCCCGGGGAGGGCCTGATGACGAAAGCAGACCTGGTTGACATCGTTTACGAGAAGGTAGGCCTTTCCAAGAAAGAGGCACAGGAAATCGTCGAGGATATCTTCGACACGCTTAAGCACACCCTCAAGTCGGGGGACAAGATCAAAATCTCCGGTTTCGGAAACTTCGTCTTGCGCGACAAGCGCCCGCGGAAGGGGCGCAACCCGCAAACCGGCGATGACATCGAAATCACCGCCCGCAGGGTCCTGACTTTCCGTCCGAGCCAGATCCTCAAGGCGTTCATCAACGAACCGCCCAAGAGTTGAACCGATCGACGACACTCGACGTGACATCCCCCGCGATTCCCGATAAATTCTATTTCAAAATCGGGGAAGTCAGCGAACTTCTCGGCGTCAAGCCCTATGTCGTTCGCTTCTGGGAAACCGAGTTCAACCTCGCGACAGCAAAAAACCGCTCCAGCCATCGCATCTACAAAAGGCACGAAGTCGAAATCCTGCTTGAAATTCGCCAGATGCTTCACGTAGAACGATTCACGATCGAAGGCGCACGCTTGCAGCTGAAAGACCGCATGAAAGAGAAGCAACGACAGCTTGCCCTCGACCTGAAGGAAAATCCGCACAAGTCGGCCCTTCGCCTGGTCAAGAAAGAGCTTGTCGCCATCAAGTCGATTCTGGACCGCCGATAGGATCATCCATGTCGCTGAACCTTCAAGATCGCATCGCCAACTTCTTCAACAGACTTGCCGGCAAACGCGGCGATCGCCCCTGGGGCTATTACCTGGTGCTCTTCGTCGACGAGGGCTACAAGGTCAAACGGTTCCTGGTCCATCCCGGGCAACGCCTGAGCCTCCAGCGTCATCAGAAGCGGGCCGAGCACTGGCACATCGTCCAGGGAAATGCGATCGTCACGCGTGGAGACGAAGAACTTCCGCTCTCGGCCGGCGATAACGTGAGCATCCCGCTGGGTGCGGTTCACAGGGTCCAGAACGTCGGGAATAACGACCTGGTCATCATCGAAGTCCAGACCGGCGCCTACGTCGGCGAGGATGACATCGAGCGCCTCGCGGACGATTACAACCGTCATTGATTTTACGTGACAAGGTCCCGGCGGTTCGTGTAGAATTGATTTTTTGCGGGTCGGGACGTAGCGCAGCTTGGTAGCGCACTTGCATGGGGTGCAAGGGGTCGCTGGTTCAAATCCAGTCGTCCCGACCATTTCTGAATATTCAAAGGGGGTTACGGGCACTGCCGTAGCCCTCTTTTTGCATCCGGTGAACGACAGGTTCCCGTCGGGCCCGTGAAAGGGGAAAAGTTCCGTTGCGCAAGTCTTCCGCAAAGCCCCCGCTGATCGTGGTGTCCAACGACGACGGTATCCGGTCGGCCGGCATTCGCGCGCTTGCCGCCGCCATGTCCGAGATCGGCACCGTCGTGGTCGTGGCGCCCGACCGCGAGCGCAGCGCCGCCGGCCACTCGCTATCCCTCTCTCGCCCCCTGCGCGTCGACGAACTGTCCCCCGGCTGGTATTCCGTCGACGGAACGCCGACCGATTGCGTCAACCTGGCGGTCAACGGCATCCTGCGCCGCAAGAAGATCGCCCTCGTCGTCTCCGGGATCAACAAAGGAGCGAACATGGGCGACGACATCACCTATTCCGGGACCGTCGCGGCAGCCATGGAGGGAACGCTCCTCAGGCTTCCGTCGATCGCGTTCTCGCTGGCGACGTGGGAGCGATTCGATTTCGTGAAAGCGGCCGAGTTCGCGAAGCGGGTCGCCCTGAACGTGCTCGAAAAAGGATTGCCGCCCGATACGCTCCTCAATGTGAACGTTCCGGCCGTTCCCGATAATGAGATTCGCGGCGTCCGCGTCACCCGGATGGGAAGGCGGATCTACGGGGACGCGATCGTCCGGAAACGCGATCCAAGGGGACGGTTCTATTATTGGATCGGCGGCGATGCGCTTTCTCATGAAGAGGTTCCCGGATCCGATCTTGAGGCCGTCGAGGAGGGCTATATCTCGGTGACCCCCCTTCATCTCGATCTGACCCGGTACGATTCGCTGAAGCCGCTACGGCGCTGGAAATGGTGATAACGACTTTCTCGTCATTTTCGGGTACAATCCGAGTTTCCCGAAAATCATTCTGGAACGAAGGATGACGACCAGATGTTAAGCGACCTCAAGAATCAGATCCGGAATATTCCCGATTTCCCGATCAAGGGAATCCAGTTCAAGGACATCACGACCCTTCTGGCCGATCCGACCTCGTTCCAGGAAACGATCGACCTGATCTCCCATCGTTATTTCGACAAGAAGATCGACGCGGTGGTCGGAATCGAGGCCCGCGGATTCGTCATGGGCGCTGCACTGGCCTACAAGCTCGGAACGGGGGTCATCCTGGTTCGCAAGGCGGGGAAACTGCCGCACAAAACCGTTTCCGCCGACTATGACCTCGAATACGGCAAGGACAAGCTAGAGATCCACGCGGATTCCATCACGCCCGGGATGCGTGTCATCATCGCCGACGACATTCTCGCAACCGGAGGAACCGTCTCCGCCGTTTCGGGCATGCTCGAACACATGGGAGCCGAGATCGTCGAATGCTGCTTCCTGGCAGAGTTGCGGTTCCTGAGCGGCCGCCAGAAACTTGCCCCCCGGAAGGTATTTTCCCTGATCGAATTCGACGAGTAATTCCTCACGTGCCCCCGTAGCTCAGGTGGATAGAGCAGCGGTTTCCTAAACCGCGTGCCGTGGTTCGAGTCCACGCGGGGGCACCACTTTTTCCTTTGTAATATCAGTAACTTCTAAAATTTTCGTGTCATGTAAAATGATTCGATATTTACCGTTGTGTCCAATTTGTGACCAACTACGAATTTTTCCTATTTTTCCGCTACTACTTGTGACAAATATTTTTACATCCAGATAGAAATTTGGCGTATACTGCATATCGCAAATTCACAGGTCTAATATGGATACACTTTTTATTGATATGTAATCCAATTATTATTACGAAAATCATCTGAAATGTTTTCACTGGTATTCTTGGAGAACTTCATAACCTAATCATGCGAAGACATGACCAAACGTGTAAAACAATTGTATTTTTAGCATCGCTATTAACATTCACTTCCGCAATATGTTTCGCTTTCGACCAAGCAATTACCCCCTCCTACGGCGTCGTCTCCCGCAATATCCCCGCAACTAGCAGAATCGTTATTATGCCTGTTGGGGGTGTATTTTCTACTGGGGCAGAAGTGAGAGTGTTTAATAACGAAGGCAAGCCGGTGGCAAGCGGCATTGTGAAGAGTGTTTATAGCGATTCCGCCTACATAGAATATACCCCCACAACCCAAGCGGCATCTATCAGGGCGGGGTTCGTAGTCTCGGATGGATTTGACACGGAGGGAATATCGAAGGCTGGGGACAAGGGCTTCGCACTGTTGCAGCATGAGGAAATGGTTAGACGTGTGGATGAAGCCAGAGTCAGAGCCGAGGCCGAAGCTCGCGACAAAGAACGAGAAGCAATACAAAAGGAGAAAGAGGCGGAATACGATAAGCAAATGGAAATAAAGAACAGGGTATCAGACACAGAAAAATCAGCACGGGGAAGACGGTATGGCTTTCCAAGTCGGGTCCACAACACAAGCAAATCTTTCTACTAAAAAGGAGCAAAGATGGATGATTTCTTGAGAGAACTATTCAACGTGTCACCCTATCGCCATGTAGATTGGTTGGGATATCTCATGGCAATAGGATTCATCTTTATCGTCAGGGAATTGTGGCACAAGCACAAGAAGGAGGAGGTTGAGCGTGCAGACTTCCATAAACAAATATGTGGAGATGTTAGCTACACAGAAATGCTTGGCAGACCGCTCCATCCAGACGTACAAGAGGCTGTTGAGCAGGCTGCTCGGTACAGTCGAGAAGACCCAGGCGCTGTCGGTTTTGGATTCCATGTTGTCGAGCGCCGAGGCGGAAGGCGGAAATAAGGAGATGAATCTATAACCAATAAACAACGATCTGTGATGGTCCACTTCCCGCAAACGAAAATGGCGTGCTTGCTGCTAAGAAAAATGGCCCGAGAACGGGGATGCTTGTGGAACTTATCTGAAAATCAGTCGTCGTCCAACGAGTTTTAAGATGACGTCCTAATCTCGATTCCGGGCGGGAAAACTATTTTCTCATCGGATAATTGCGGCGGTTTTCGTGACATAATATCTCCATCTGCTGTGACAGAAAAAACCTCTTCATGGACCCGCGCATATTTTTCAACACCTTGGAAAACAATGACCACTTGCCTTGTCATGTCACGTGGCAAGATTTACCTAAACCGTTTGCCGGGTGTTCGAGTCACCCCGGGGGCACCATCATCTTCCCTTGTTCGGTCAGGAACCTCTCGACATCCTTCCGCCGGAATCGCCACTGGTTTCCGCTCTTGTACCCCTTGAGCAGCCCTTTCCGGGCCATGTCGTTGACGGCGTCCGGGCTCAGGTCGAGGAGGATGGCGAGGTCATGCGTCTTGAGAATGTTTGGCAATTCGGGAAGGGGTTGATTCGCAGTCATTGTGGCGCCACCTTTCGAATCCCGGATAGACACAAAATAACATTCTGTTATATTTCTGTAAATCAGGAAATGCATCATTGAGATTATTCATCTACAGCGCGATCGCGATCCCGCTGCTGCTGGCAGACATGCTGGTGGTCTGGGCGGCCCCTGGGCTGGTGACCCGGTTTTATTCCTGCCAGGAGCTATTTTCAGTGGGTGGAGGGGTGGTCGTCTATCTCGGATTCCACGTCTTCATCCGGAAGCCGGAAAGGCTCTACCTGTGGGGACACGAGCTGACCCACCTCGTGATCGCGAAACTGTTCCTGCGGACCGTCCACGGCTTCCACATCACCTCCCGGGACGGGGGGCGCGTCGTGATCGACGGGACGAATGTCTGGATCGACCTGGCGCCGTACCTGTTCCCGTTCTACGGCCTGCTGCTCATGCTCGCATGCACCCTGTTAAGGCCGGCTCCCCCCTGGGGGACGACCGCTTATCTCGTTGGGGGCGGGTTCCTGCTGGGCATGCACTTGTTATTTTCGCTGGAAGGATTCCGACAGGGGCAACCCGATCTTTTACGGAGCGGAAGACTATTCTCGTTCGCGCTTTTCCTGCTTTTCCTGGCCGCCTGGATCCCGCTCGTCTTTGCGCCCGGCACCCCGGGAGGGTGGGGACGTATCGAAAGCATCTATCTCGCCTGGGGGAAAGCGGCGCTGGAAACAGGGAACGATTTATTTCTTTCCTTTCGCGCCTTTCGTTTTTAGGCCGGCGGTCTCCGCATCGAAGTTCTTGATAAGATCCCTCATCTTGTCCGCCACGTAAACCCTGTAGACCTTTCCTGATCCCTCGACCAACACGGCCGTGGGCGTCTTCTCGACGCCATACGGATCGGAGGCGATGAACAGGTCGTTCCGGATATCGTCAAGCCCCACGGGGAACTTCATCCCGTTGTCCTTGAGGAACGACTTGACCGCATTCGTGAAGCGCTTCCCGTCGAGGTTGACCCCGATGACATCGAGCGATTTCCGGCTTCGAGTCGCGATGGCGCTGGTGGCCGGCGTCAATTCCTTGCACAGCGGGCAGAAGACGGACCAGAAGACCAGGAGGGTCGGCTTGCCCGATCCCGGCCTGAAGGTGACGTTCCGGCCGTTGACATCCTTGAGCGTGAATCCGGGAGCAGCCTCTCCGATGGTGACGATCGAGCGGAGAGGGGAGGGCACATCCTTTTCGGCCCGGGCCGGAAGCACCGCCGCCGTGCTGATCCCCACGCAGACCGCGAGCAGGATCGCGGTCGCCCAACGGTTGACCTCGAAACGAAACATGGCCTATTTTCCGAGCCGGATGGCCTGGATGATCTCGGCGATCTTGTCCTGGGTCGCCCAGTAGTAATTGGGCTCGGCAAAGCGGACGACGCCTTTCTTGTCGAGAATGATGCTGGTAGGAAGGGCGTTGATGCAGAAGGTTCGCCACGCGTCAAGGTTCTCGTCGACCAGAACGGTGAAATCGATCTTGCCTTCCTTGAGGGACCGCTTGATCCGCTCCTTGTGCGCCCGGGAGATGTTCTGGCTTTCCTGGTTGATGCCGACGACGACGATGTCGGGGCTCGTCTTGGAAATTCCCTGGAGATAGGTGAGTTCGTCCATGCACCTGGGGCACCAGGAGGCCCAGAAGGCGAGCATCACGATCTTCCCGCGAAAGCTGTGAAGGGAGACGCTTTCCCCCTCGAGGGTGGGAAGGGTTACGTTCGGAAGCTCCTCTCCGACCTTCACGCACAGGGCGCTGGAGGAGGTGGGAACGATGGCAAGCAGGAATAGCGCAAACGCGAGAAGGGCAACGGAAGGGCGAGTTTTCATGGGAAGGATCAGACTCCTTTCGATTGGGGAACGGGGTGACACCTAAAACAGATGCTACGGAAATCGGGGGACGGAATAAAGTCATTTTTCTGGAGCGCCGAATCTGGGAGGAACCGGTGATCATGGATCGAGACTTCCCCGGCCGCATTCCGGACCGGTGGATGACAAACCTGGCAGCGGCGTGACGCGACCTCGGGATGGTCGTGGTACCTGGCCAGCGTCACGATGGTCCCGTCGTGGCACGAAACGCAGTATTCCTCCGGGGTCATCTTTTGCGGCCCGGTACCGGTCGTTTCCTTTCGCGCCTCCCTGAAATTCTTGCACAGGTCGCAGGTCTCTCCCTCGACGATCAGCATCTGCGTCTGCCAGAACAGGAATTGCCGGTGCCGGTCCTCGTAGCTCCCGTCTCCCTTGAAGGAGAGGTCGTCCTGCCCCGGCTTCGGCGTCAGGCCGAAAAAATGCCGGGTGAGGTCGGCCCCGGGTACGAATCCGGCGGGAAAGCGGAATTCGCCCGTGCTGTCGTGACCGGCGGTGTGGCACGCCTCGCAGATCATGTCCCGCCGGTCCGGGGGCAGCCTCCGCGGATTCACGATGTCGCTTTTGGCGGTCGATGCCGCGTGCTTCCTGCCGGGTCCGTGGCACGCTTCGCACCCGATCCCTTCCTCCGCGAACGCAGCCTGCGTCGGGTCCATCCCTGTAGTGTGACAGCCCGAACAAAGCCTGATCCAGTCCAGTTCGCGCCAATAAGACAGATTCCATTTTTTGGCCCGGATCAGCCAGATCGGGGTACGCACCACCATGGAGTCGCCCCGCCGGCTGATGAAGCGCTGGACGTTGCGACTTCCCAACACGTAGGCGATCTCCGAGGGAGGGAAGGGGGGAGTGGCGCCGAAAACCGCGACGAGTGCGCCCGGGTCTTTGCGCGGGCTCCGCAGCATTCGGGCATGGGCCGTTTTGCCCCACTGCGCATATTCGGAAGGATGGCACTTTTCGCAGCTTTTCGATCCGGCATAGGTTGCGGGATCGGTCGGCTTGATCTCTCCGCGCCGGGTTGCGATCGAACGTCCCGCATGGCAGCGTTCGCACAGCTCTCCCCTGGGCGTCGCCATCCGCAGGAAGTGAGTTCGGAACCGGCCGGGAAGCATCGGAAAAAGCGTGTCGCGGACTTTCTCCCACGTCGTCCGCCCGGTGAACATCCGGTTTGAAAACGGGGCGGAGTGGGGAGCGTGGCATGTCACGCAGGTCATCGTGCCGTCGGCGTCGAGCGGCAGCTTGTTCCCGGTCATCCGTCCCGGAGCCACGTCGACCGGATGGGTCACTTTGAGCATGTGGCATTGTTCGCAAAGCGAATAGATGTCTCGGCGGAAATTCATCACTTGGTACGGCCGGCCCTTCTCGGGCTTCGATTCGAGGTGGCATCCGGAACATCGGGCCGGGTCTTTCATGAAGGCGTGCGGGTTGCTGTACGCGGCATACTGCCTCCATAGGGCCAGCCCTCCATAGACCGATCCGTAGACCAGGATAAGGATGCCGATCGAGATGGTTTTGAACCGATTGCTCAAGATTCGGCGCCTAGGTCGAACCGTTGAGCCTCTTCGCGGGCGAGGAGCACCTTCCGTGCGACATCCCGGACCAGCTCGGCTTCTTCAGCGGGAAGATTGTGAGCCAGAATCGAAAGTTCCATCTCCTTGACGGCGCGCTCGGCATCAACGGTTGCGTGCCGCAACGCACGCATCCGTTCCCGGTTCGCTTGCAGCGCAGCCCGATAATTTTCCCCCATGTCGAAGAGGAGGTCTCCGTTCCTGAACCGGAAATCGGTGTGCAATATTCCGGATTCAAGTTCCTTGAACAGTTTGTTGAACTTGAAGATCGGCCCCCCCAGCCGGTGCGATTCCCGGAGCGCCAGGAAGACCGTCGTCCCGATCGTCACCAGGAAGGAAAGCCCTCCGCTGACAAGGACGGCCGGAAGCAGGATCTGCCACGTGTTCCGGAGCCGCTGGTGGATGCTGTAAAAGCTTTGTCCAAGTTGCTCGTCGGCCAGGTAATAGAGCAACCCGCAGAGCAGGACAATGCCGCCGGCCCAGACAGACCCGATCTTCAGGAGGAACGGGATCTGGGTCCGGATATCGATCAGGTATCGGCGCTTCGGCTGACCCTTCATTGGTTGGGGCTCCGTTTCGGATTCGTCTCGGACACCAGTATTTAATCGGCACAAAGCACGGGAAAAATTCAGCGATAAAAATCGATTGTGTATTTTTTTATGGCGGGGTCGGTCCTGCGCCGATCATCGAACGGGAGCGGGGGTTGTCCACAGCCCCAACTTTCGCTCCAATTGTGATTTGACATAATATACATTATCAGACGTTGTTTATGCACATCTGGCCAAAAGCTGTGGACAATATAGCGCGCATCAACCCCCCTGCGGCGTTTCAGCCCGGATCAATCTTTCGACGATTATGGTTTTAGATGGATTTCGTGCAGGGAGAAAAATCAGTTTAAATCTGCCACATGCGCTCTTCGAAGTCGGCTCCCGGCAGATCGGCCGTGAAGGTTCCGTACATCGGCCACCGCTCGCCGATATTTCCTTGCGCATGGATCGACACAAAGAACTCGATCCGGTCTTCGCCTTCGCAATCGAGCGCCGCAAAAGGGATTCCGGCCTCGAGAACCCTCCCGAAACCGAATTTCAGGTCACCGCGCGCATTCAATTCGGACTCCAGGGCAATATCGCTTTCATCGCGATTCTTGAGAATTTCGACCCGTCCGACGACGGACTTCGACCCGGGATCCACCTCGATGACGATTTTCCGGTTTTTGCCCGGAAAAACATACTCTACAGAAAAATGATCGTCCCGTTCGACCATGGATGCATGCAAGTCAACCCGCAGAAACAGGTCTGACCTGCTGAAACCGTAGAAAAGGACGGAAAGCAACCCAAACCCCGCGCGATGCATAGCGCCGAACTCGGGCATCGGAATATAACGCGTGGCGCCGTTCCAGTCGAAATATGAACCCGCAAAGCCCGTGATCCGCGGGCTGATGTAAGATCTGGGGCTGGCCAAAAAATTCTTTACGGACGGAATTTTCGATTCCTTTAGGATGGGGATATCTATGTTTTCCGGTGGTTTAATACCAATTAGATAATACATAGCCTTAATATGATGCCGGAAGATGGCGTCGAATTCCTGGCCGTGCGGCGTATAATGGTCGTCCCCATACCACCAGCACCAATCCGATCCCTCGGCCACCAGAAGATGCTCGAACGCCTCGACCATCGCAGGCGCCTGGTCCTGAGGATTCCCCCCGTCGGACTTGGCCTGCCATGCAGTCCTGGCGCGCGACAGCATGTCCCACGCTGCCCGGTCTTCGTCGTGCCCGATCCAGATATAAAAGGTCCCGTCTATCCAAGAACCGGTCGGAATCGATGGAAGTTTTCTCAACTCGCCATGGCTTGTCAGCGCCTCAGTGAATGTTGTGCATTCGAATTGGTCAGACATGTCATTGAGTTTACTCATTAATGTTTCTAAAAATAAACGACCGGAGTCGTAATAATATTCCCAAGCGTTTTCGCCATCAAGGATGACGGGGACCACGCATTCGGAAATATCTGATGTAACGGATGACAATTTCGACTTTATCATCTCCAATTTATGAATGAAATTGTTTGCGGCATCTACGGCATTCCATCGGGAGTACTCAAAACCGATCAGATCGGAAAGGTGGTGATCGCGGAAGAAAAAAGCCATGCTGCCTGAGGGCGTTTCGGCTTGATAGGGCCGGTAGAGCCAATCGGGTTCCGAGGGGACGCCATCCGCATCGCGGACGATCGACCTGCCGAGCGAACGGGATAACAGCATCTCATCGGTCGCCGCCCATTTGAAACCGGTTTTTACAGCGAGATCGACCATCGCCGGGCTTATCGAGCCTTCGGAAGGCCAGAGACCGTCCGGAATGCGACCGAACGAATCCTTGAAGAACGCCCTCCCCTTTTCGAGCTGAATTCTCGCATCGATCGGATAGGAAAAGGGTTGGGTTGGCAGCGGGGCATTGGGGACCGCATCGCGCGCGGATCGATTGTCGATAAGCAGCGGGAGAATCGGATGGTACATTGGAGTCGTCGACAGCTCTCCCCCGCACTCTTCGGCGTATTTTCGATACTCGGGAATCAGCGTCGCCATGACATCCAGTTGCCGATCGAGAACGTAGTTCTTTTCCTTTTCGGTGTAATCTCTCCCTTTCTGCCAAAGGCGGGACAGCTCTGCGTCTTCTTCCCGATGAAGGGGGTGGAACCAGGTCAGGTTGAACAGCGTGACGAGGTCGATGAAATCGGATGCGCCGAAACCGCCCACCGCACCGTTCTTCCCGGTTGCGGATAGCGCGTCTTCCCGGCGGGTGTAGAGTTCTTCGTATCGCGGCTGGGGAAAGATCATCGTCGGAGGAAACGCCGAGAAAAAATTGCGGAGGATAAACGCTTCTTCGTCGCCAGACAGGTCGAGCGCGTCTTTTCGGGAAACGGTCAGAAAAGTATCCACTGCCCCGTTTTCGACATAGTCACGGATCTGGAGCAGCAGGGACGGCACCAGGTTGAACGTGTGCCGGACCTTCGGGAACCTGCTGAATATCCGCGGCAGCGCGACGTAATCCTTGATGGCGTGAAGCCGGACCCAGGGCAGGATATAGTTCCCGGACTCAGGATCCTTATAGGACGGTTGGTGCATGTGCCAGAGAAAACAGACCTTTAATCTCATCCGGCAACTCGTCTAATGGTTGAGCCCTTACTGGAGCCGCGCCAGTTTGATTTCGGCGAATTCCTTCGTGCCGGAATCGGGATTCGATGCGACGATTTCCCGGTAGATGGTGATGGCATCGGCCCCCCGCCCAAGCATCGACAGCGTGCGCGCCTCGCCAAGCTTTGCCTGAAACCTGAGAGCACCTGGAGCGACGGAGGCAGCATCCCGATAGGCAGCGGAGGCGCCGGCGATATCGCCCTTGGCTTCAAGCGCCTGAGCGAGCCCCTGCCGTGGGAGAAAGCGCATGATACCGCGGGCTTTTCCAAGGTCGAGAACCGACTTGAACTGGGCGACGCTGACGTCGTAGTTTTTCCGGGTGAAGGCAATGCTGCCGAGATAATAGTGGGCATACACGGAGGCGTCCGACTTGGGATGAAGGTTGACGTAAGCGGTCAGGAGCTGTTCGATTTCGGCCAGCTTGCCGTCTTCGGCCTTGCCCGGCGTCTGCAGGATCTCGCGCGCGCGGTTGAGATGCGGCCAGAGATCCTTGGTGGCCTTGGCCTCCTGCCAGGCGAAGTAGGCACGTCCTCCAGAGATCGCGGCGACCAGGACGATAACCACGCCGATCGCCGAAATCACTTGCGTCTGGTTCGCCCGCAGCCAGAATACGGCCTTGTTGAACGCGGTGATGAATTCGTCGGGGCCCCTGAGGTCTTTTCTGGACAGCCTGCTGTTGTCGGTCATTATCGCTCCATTCAATTCGAATCGTGTTTGGCGGCTCGGGCCAACAGGTCGAGCGCATTTTTCTGCATGCGGACCGCATCGCGCTCGGACAGGCCTGCCCCGCGGACGATCCGGAGTGCGGTTTCCCACGGCGTAAAGTCTCCGGGTGCGTGGGAATCGGTATTGTACACCAGGGGGGCCCCCATTTTCATCGCCAAACGCGCGACGTGCCCGTTGGCGAGCGCGTGTCCTTTTCGCGCCGTGATCTCGAGGAGAACCCCCTTTTTCCCGGCAAGCCGGACCTCGGGCTCGGTGATCAGGCCCGGATGCGCCAGGATGTCGACACCGGCCTTGATCGCCGCAAGGTTGGTCCCCGGCGGAACCGGCTCGACGATCGTCTCGCCGTGGACGATGACGACGCGGGCTCCCTTTCGTCGGGCGAGAAGGGTCAGGGGGGCGATCTGCTCGGGCGGGACATGGGTAATTTCGACGCCGGGATAGACCTCGGCGCGCACCTTTCCCCGGATCTGCGCGCAGAAATCGCACATCCTCTCGAGCAGGAACTCGATATTCGACGGATCGGCATGGTCGGTGATCGCCAAATGCGTATATCCGGCGGCAAGAGCCCGCGAAACGACCTCGGACGGGATCAACACGCCATCGCTGAACGTGGAATGCATATGCAGATCGATCATTTTTTCCCCTCCCGCTCGAGATATTGCTGCACGACGACGGAGAGCGATTCCCGGATCTCCTCGGAGGAAAGCTGCTTCATCTCCTGGACCTTGAGCGCGCATCCGAGTTTTTCGATCCGGTTCTGGAACAGGCGCAAGGTGTTTTCCCCGAGACCGAAATTCGTGAAGGTCTTGCCCATCACCGCCATGACGACGCGGGCCTTGGCCCCCCGTGTGTAGTCGGAAACGGCCATGAGGCCCTCGAGCGAGCTGCTCACTTCGTCCTTGAGGAAGGCGACGATGCCGATCGGGTTGGGCGCCAGGGAATACCAGAGCGGCGAAGTCGCCCGGAGGTACGGGAACACGTAAAGGAATATCGCGCTTTCCTCGCTGAGGCGGATCTTCCCGAACATGCCGATCGGATCGCCTTCCTTGCGCCGAAGGGAGAAAAACACATTGTCGATTTCGAATTCCTGGTATTTCCCCAAGGCCATGACGACCGATTCAAGCATCTGGGGATCGGGGAGAAACAGGACGATGCGCCCGTTGGCCCCACCGGAGAAAGACCCTTTCTCTTCGAGCCGGTTGCGGAGGCGCGCCATGTCTTCGGGGGGAAGGAACTCGCTCTTGCTGGCCTTGGCCTGGAAATTACCGATCTTGAGTACGCCCCGCGCCTTCAGATTGAGCAGCGTCTCGTAGACGGCGAGATCGGGAAGGTTGCAGTTGTTGACGATATCCTCGACGCGGTTGCAGAATTCGGCCAACAGCAGGATTTCCCGGACCGCGCCCCCGGCGGAAGCTATCTCGCGAGCCTCCTTGGAGACGACGACGGTGTCTCCGGGCTTCGGGCGGTCGAGCTTCTGGAGCTCGTCGTACTGCCGCATCCCCTCGAGGACCGCATGCTGGCTGGGCGTGAATATGGTCCGACGGATACCGATGTTTCCCGGGATGAACCGGAACTTGCCTACCCGCAACGGGACCAGGCGGAACAGCGCTTTCTCGCCGACGATATTCTGGGTGGAAGCCGAGACGATCTCGCCCTTCTCGATGTAGATCGAACCGGAGGTGGGGTCTCCTTCCACCTGGATGACCCCGCTCTTCCCGTTCATCGAAAGCATCTGCCATAGATCGGGCAGGTATATCTGGGCAAGATTCCCGCTGATCTCGGAATCGCCTGTCAGCGCCTCGGACAGCGGGTCCTGGAACAGCGATCGCTGCAACCTCAGCAGCACCTCGTCTTCGTGATACGGCTTACGGATGAATTCGTCTATCCCCGGCCGGAAGCCGGAGACGCTCTTTTCCATGTCGCTGAAAAAGAAGATGGGCATCCCCTTCGTGTTGGGGTTGCTGCGCAGGATCTGGACCAGGCGGTCGGCCCCGAGGATGGTGATGGACAGGTCGAGCATCAGGATGTCGGGATGGTGCAACAACGTATCGGCCAGCGCCTTGCTGCCGTCCGCCGACTCGAAGACTTCGAGACCCTTCTCGCGCATGAAATGCGCCAGCGACTGCCTGGTCGCATCGACGGGATCGGCAATCAACACACGCTTGGATGCCTGCGGGCCGGTCATCTCTAGAAATTCCCCTGCAACAGATACATGTCCTGGACCTTTTCCATCATGGCCTCGACCAGCCACTCGTCGGCGGTGTTGAAACCGCAAACCTCGTCTTTCCGATTCGATGCAAACAAGCCATACGCCCCGTTTTCCTTGAGATAGAACAGGAACTCCCGGTCGCGCAGGTGGTCGTCATCGGTGGTGACATAAAGAAGATTGCGGGCATCGAACCGGGTGGACCCCGACTGGCCGACGAGGTAGATATTGCGTCCCGAAGGCGCATCGGGGCCGAACGAAAGGAATATCTGCTTGTAGATCTCGGGCGTCGGACCGGCGGCGATCACGAGGCCGCGCTCGGCGGGGGCGGAAACGACATCCTGCGCGACCGCTTCGACCATCCGCAAGAAAGATTCCCTCGGCATGCAAAAATGGCTGCTTCGCCCAAGGTCCTTGCGGATCCGCGAGAAGTAGGGGACTTCCTCCCCCCTGCGAAGCTGATCGTAGTACTCGGGCTTTCCGACAAGAACGTCGAACGCGTCCCAGAAAGATTTGTCGCTGAGGTGAAGGCGATGGAGGGGGCTTTTCTGGAGGCGGCCGTATTTCTCATCGACGACCTGGAGAAGCTCCGGGAAATCCCGGCCTTCCTGGGGATAGGTGGCCGAGAGGAATAGCGTCTGGAGCCTGAATTCGGTCCCCAGGTACTGGATCCGGCTTTGTTCCCGAACGGCTTTCCGAAGACGTCGAACGGTCAGGACGGCCCCGAAGGCGTCGGTTTCCGGCAGCACGATGCAGAAGCGGTTGGGCTCGATGCGGGCGATCAGGTCGGAATCGCGCAACGCCTTTCGGATGGACTCGACGATGGCGCCCAGCGCCCCGACCAGAAGACTCTCGCGGGTCTTTTCCATCAGGAAGTGGAAATTGTCGATCACCAGGAAGATCACGGACAGCGGCCGTCTGAAGCGGCCGGCCTTGTACCGTTCCTTCTCCAGGTAATCCTCGAGGAATGCGGCGGAATAAGCGCGGGTTTCGGGATCGCGCAGGGAGATCTTTTCCATCCGGAAAAGCCGTTCGACCATCTTGAGCGCGGAGGCGGCGTAGTCGGAGATGATGCGGGCCACGTAGAGATCCCGATCCTCGAAAGGCTTCCGGTCGAGGCGCTCTCCGAGCTTGACGAGGCCGATCGGCTTTTCCTGGTGGATCAGCGGGACGTAAACGGACGACGCGTGGAGGAAAGGCTTCCCGCTCAAGACCGGGTCGGAAATGTCGGACTGCGACAGGAAAAAGCGCGACCCTTCCTTGTCGATATTGATGGC
Source organism: Candidatus Deferrimicrobiaceae bacterium (assembly GCA_036504035.1). NCBI lineage: Bacteria > Candidatus Deferrimicrobiota > Candidatus Deferrimicrobia > Candidatus Deferrimicrobiales > Candidatus Deferrimicrobiaceae > Candidatus Deferrimicrobiaceae bacterium. The sequence goes on along the minus strand of DASXVV010000013.1, from coordinate 74,078 downwards.
GCCGCGTACCGAGGCGATCATCATCTCGTCGGGATCGGCCGGGGAGACCATCCAGATGACGCAGCTTTCCGCCCCGAGCTCGTGGACGAACGTATCGGTGATCTGGGCCAGCACCTTGTCGTCGTCCTGCGACGTCATGATCTTGAGGCATTGTTGGTATAGCGAGGCCAGCGAATAGTACTCGAGGCTCTCCGAAAGCAGGCGATCGGTCAGCGCCGGGTTTTCCCCTTCGCCGGCCGGGTTGGTCCAGGCTACCCAGCGTGCCGCCTCGCGCAAGGGGGGTTCGCCGCGATAGAGAAAGATCATCGGCCCGTTCTTGGGATCGGTTCCGAGGGCATCGAGAATTTTTCTTTCGGCGCATTCGACGGGCGCGATCACGGCGCAATAACGGGAGATGTCGATTCCCTCGCCACGCCCCATCTGGCCCGTCGGGCGAAATTCGAATTCTATCGGCCGATCGTAGACCATCATCTGGAATTCGCGCGACGACTCGTCCTCTTCCTGGAGAACGAGGATTCTGGCGATATTGACCATGGCGGGTCTAGACCTCAACGCCCGAAAGGGAATGGGTGCCGGCCTTCTCGATCCGGATTCTCCCGAAAAGGCTTTCGCCCTTTCCGTCGATCGAGGAAAAGTTGACCGCCTTGTAGCAGCCGGTTCGACCGAAAAAGCGGGAGGCGTCGCGTGAGCTTCTCTTTTCGATGAGCAGGTCGACGGTTTTCCCGACCATATCCTGAAGGCGCGCGGCGGTGTGCGTGGCCTGCAGCGTCAGAAGGCGTTGCAGGCGATCGTCGGCTACCGGTGTCGGCACCATGCCGGTCATCGACGCGGCAGCGGTCCCGGCCCTCGGAGAATATTTGAAGGAGAAGCAATAGTCGTATCGAACCACATCCATGACCTCAAGGGTCCGCAGGAAATCGTCTTCCGTTTCCCCAGGGAATCCGACGATGAAATCCGTCGAGAATGCGATCCCGGGGCGGGCCCGCTTCAAGGCATCGACCTTCGACAGATAGTCGGCACGCGTGTACCCGCGCCCCATCGATTCGAGGATCCGGTCGGACCCGGACTGCATGGGGAGGTGAATGTGCGGGCAAAGCTTCTCGATCTCGTTGAACATCCCGATGGTGCGGGAATCCAGGTCACGCGGGTGGGAGGTGATGAAGCGGATCCGGTCGATGCCGTCGATCGCCGCGATCCGGAGAAGCAACTGGGGAAATGCGATCTCCCCTTCTTTCTTGCCGTAGGAGTTGACGTTCTGGCCCAGCAGCACCACTTCGTGGACGCCCCGCTCGGCCAGTCCGCGAATTTCGGTGACGATCTCTTCGGCCGGCCGGCTGATCTCGGGTCCGCGAACGTACGGGACGACGCAATAGGCGCAATAGTTGTCACACCCCTGCATGATCGTGACCATCGCGCTGACGGCGCCTTCGGGGACGTAGGGCAAGATATCCCAGTGCCCCGTTTCTCCCGTCATCTCGACGGACACCGTCTTTTTCCGACGCAGTTCGGCGTTCCGGACCATCTCGGGTAGCGATGCGATGTTGTGGGTTCCGAAGACGATGTCGACGTGCGGGGCGCGTTTCCGGATTTCTTCCCCCGCCTGTTGCGCGAGGCAGCCACCGACCGCCAGGAGACGCCCCTTCCGGCCATATTTCCAGCCTCGCAAGGCGCCTAGCGTGCTGTAGACCTTGTGGGCCGCTTTCTCTCGAATGCTGCAGGTGTTGAGGAGGATAAGATCGGCCTCATCGCGTGAAGAGGTCGGCTGATAAGAAAGCTCGCCGAGAAGGGAAAGCATCCGACCCGAATCGACTTCGTTCATCTGGCAACCGAAGGTCTCGATGAATACGCGGCGAACCATAGACCGACGATTATATCACTAGCTGATCAAGTGGGTCTCGAACCGGTGATTGACGATTTTCTCGACGATCCCGTAGGGATCCTTCCGGCGATTGGCGATGTCGTCGATCAGCGAATCCATCAGACCGTGACGTTCGAGGTCCCCGATCGCTTTTTCGAGAAGGCGCACCTTCAGCATCTCGTGCAACTCGACAGTGGCCTTTTCACGTCGGAATCGATCGATGTTCTCTGCGTCGAAGATGTGGGCACGATGGCAAGCAATCGATTCGACAAGATCGACGACTCCCTCCCCCGTGCTGGCCTGGGTCGGAAGCACCGGGGGTACCCATTCGCCTTCATCATAATCGTTGAGCGACACCATCGTCTCGAGATCGCGGCGCGTGCGGTCGGCCCCCTCGCGATCGGCCTTGTTGACGACGAAGATATCGGCGATCTCGAGGATGCCGGCCTTGATCGCCTGGATGTCGTCGCCCAGGCCCGGCACGACGACCACAAGATTGGTGTGCGCCACCTTGACGATCTCGACCTCGTCCTGGCCGACGCCGACCGTCTCGATGATGACGACGTCCTTGCCCATCGCATCCATCACGTTGACGACATCGAGCGTCGATCCCGAGAGTCCTCCGAGGTGCCCCCGCGTCGCCAGGCTCTTGATAAAGACTCCGTCGTCAAGGCAGTGCTTTTGCATCCGGATGCGGTCGCCCAGGATGGCGCCGCCGGAATAGGGGCTGGTGGGATCGATCGCGACAACACCGACGGTCTTGCCCTGCTTGCGCAGCTCGCTGGTCACGGCGTCGACGAGCGTGGATTTCCCGGCGCCGGGCGCCCCCGTGATCCCAAGGATGAACGCGCGGCCGGTATGCTTGTACAAACCGCGCAGAACACGCTTGGCGGCCGGCAGCCCGTCGTCCAGGTCGCGCATCAGCCGGGCGGCCGCGCGGACATCGCCGGCGCGCACCGATTCGACGACCGATTTCAGTGTCGACCGTCCCTTTTCAGGCACGCGGGTGGATGTTTTCCCGAACGTAGTCGACGATTTCCTTGAGCGTCGTCCCCGGGGTGAAAACACGATCGACGCCCTTGCGCTTGAGCTTGGGGATATCGTCGTCGGGGATGATCCCTCCGCCGAAGACGACGACATCGTCGAGCTTTTTTTCTTTCAGCAGCTCGACGATGCGGGGCAGCAGATGGTTGTGCGCCCCGGAAAGAATGGAAAGCCCGATGCCGTCGACATCTTCCTGGAGCGCAGCCGTCACGATCATCTCTGGCGTCTGGTGCAATCCTGTGTAAATCACCTCGAAGCCGGCGTCGCGCAGCGCGCGCGCGATAATCTTCGCGCCCCGGTCGTGGCCGTCGAGCCCGGGCTTCCCGATCAGGATGCGGACCTTCCGTTCGATCTTCCTCGAAGCTGCGGGCTTTTTCCGTGTAGCCGTCGCTGTCGCCATGTGCTCTCCCCCCTCTTTTATCGCTCGATGCCGACGCGGGCATCGACGCCCCTGGAATAGTAGTGCTTGATCTCGCGCATCTCGGTGACGAGGTCGGCGATTTCGATCAGTCCGGCGGTCGCCCCCCGCCCCGTCAAAATCAGCTCCATCCCTTCAGGCTTCCGGCGAAGCACGTCGAGCACCTCTTTTTCCGGGAGCAACCCGAAATCGACTGCGCAATTGATCTCGTCGAGCACGACGACGTCGGCCTGGCGGTCAAGGATGATCCGCTTCGCCAGTTCCCATCCATCCCGAGCCATCCGCACATCTTCGGGGTCGGGTGACTCCCGATTGACGAAGGTGTCCCGGCCGGCTTGGTAGATCCGGACGTTGTCGCCCAGCATGCGGACCCCGTTGAGCTCTCCGTAATCGATCCAGCCTTTCATGAACTGGACGATCTGGACCTTGAGTCCATGACCGGCGGCCCGCAACGACAGCCCGAGGGCTGCCGTGGTCTTGCCCTTCCCGTTCCCGGTATAAAGCTGGATGTACCCCTTGCCGATCCCCGGAGCGTTCAAGTGAAGCTCACTTTCCGGAATGGATCACGGCAAGGAGGATGGCTTCCCTGTCGTCGTGCGAACGGACGTGATGCGGCGTCGTCGAGTCGTAATAGATGCAGTCGCCCTCATCGAGGACATCGGAAAAGGCGCCCAAAACGACCTCGACCCGACCCGACAATACGTAAAGGAATTCTTCACCTTCGTGGACGCTGCGAGGCGCATTACGATCCGCGTCGGGAGAAAGCCGGACGAGGAAAGGCTCCATCCGACGGCCCGCCTTCCCGCCTCCGAGCGCTTCGTAATTGTACTCGGTCTTGCCGCCCCCCTTGAGCCCGACGCGGGAGACGGTGCTACGATCCTCCTTCCGGACGATCGAAAAAGCAGTCTCTGCCCGTCCACCGACCAGCGCCGACACGGTGGTATCGAAAGCATTGGCGATCTTGACCAGCATGCCCAGCGGCGGCGAGGTCATCCGGTTTTCGATCTGTGAAAGAAGCGCGGCCGAGAAGCCGGTCTTTTCGGCGACTTGCTGAAGCGTCTCGCCCCGGGAGACCCGGAGGGCGTGGATGTGCTCGCCCACCGGAAGGTTTCCCGCATCGGGGGAGGGCTCGGGTTCGCCCGCCTCTCCTGCGACCCGTTCGAGAACGCTGTCGATCGATTCGTCGTCGGTGATGTCACGCAAAGGAGGCACCCTCTTTCAGCGCTTTGATGTTGAGGGGAATGAACTTCTCGTATTTCCGGGAGACGACCTTCGGCAGGCATTCGCATAGCGTCTCGATCTTGACCACGCCGGTCTTCGCGGCGTAGGCCCCCAGCGCGACCATCGAGGCGAGCTGAAGACTGCCCGCCTGGCGTGCGACCTCGTTAGCGTCGACGAACAGGACCGACAGGTCGGTTCTGGTGACGGCGTTCTTTTCGACGAGGGAACTGTTGACGACGAGCGCGCCCCCAGGGACCATCAGCCCCTGGTACTTGTCGAGCGACGGCGCGTTCATGACGACGCACGAGGCCGGGTGCCCGACCACGGGCGAGCCGATCTCGTGATCGGAGATGACCACCGTACAGTTGGCGGTGCCGCCGCGCATCTCGACGCCGTACGCGGGGAAGTAGGTGACCTGCCGCCCCTCTTCCATGGCGGCGATCGACAGCAGGTTCCCCACCATCAGGATGCCCTGCCCTCCGAAACCGGAAAAGATCACATCGGTATGGCTCATACGAAATCCGCCTGTTTGCGTTCCTTGAAGGTGCCCAGCGGGAAGAAGTCGATCATCTCGCCGAGGACGCGCTTGCGCGCGTCGTTGGGCTTCATCCCCCAGTTGGTGGGGCAGGTCGAGAGGAACTCGACCACGGACAGCCCCATGCGCCTTATCTGCATGTCGAATGCGGTCCGGACGGCCTCCTTCGCCTTTCGGATCTGGGCCGGGCTGGAAGTCGCAACGCGTGCGGAGAATGCGACCCCTTCGAGCTGGGCGAGCAGCTCGGCCATCTTGATCGGGTAGCCGGCGGTGCTGAATTCCCGGCCGTACGGGGTCGTCGAGGTCCGCTGGCCCAGCATGGTCGTCGGGGCCATCTGCCCCCCCGTCATGCCGTAGGTTGTGTTGTTGATGAAGATGACGGTGATGTTCTCTCCGCGGTTGGCAGCGTGAATGATCTCGGAGGTGCCGATGGCCGCAAGGTCGCCGTCGCCCTGGTAGGTGAACACGAACCGGTCGGGCAGCGCCCTTTTTACGCCCGTGGCGACGGCCGGGGCCCGGCCGTGCGGCGCCTCGACGACGTCGACGTCGATATAGTCATAGAGGAACACCGAGCAACCGACGCAGGCGACTCCGACGGTCTTTTCCCGCAGGTCGAAGTGGTCGATGGCTTCTGCGACGATCCGGTGCGCGATGCCGTGGTGACATCCCGGGCAGAAGTGCGTCTTGACGTCGACCAGGCTCTTGGGGCGCTCGAACACCGGCCTGTCGAACGCGCGCTTTTCGTTGCCGCTCATGACAATTCCCCCGCGATCCGGCGGATGTCGGCCAGGAGGTCGTCGGGCGTCGGCATGGCGCACGGCTTCCCGATGAACCGGATCTTTTCGTGGTGGCTGGTGGCGATCCGCACATCCTCGACCATCTGCCCCGTGTTCATCTCGATGACGACGACGACATCGGCCTTTCCGGCCGCCTCGTGGACCAGCTGCTTCGGGAAGGGAAACAGCGTGATCGGACGGATCATCCCGACGGGAATCCCCTCCTTCCGGGCCCACTGGATCACAGTCTTGCAGACGCGGGCGGCGGTGCCGAACGCGACGAGCACGATCCGGGCATCGTCGAGCCGATAAGATTCGGCGCGGGTCTCGGCGGCCTCGATCGCATGGATCTTTTCGTCGAGTTTCCAATTGTGGCGCTCGATGTCGTCGTCCTTCAGGAAAAGCGACTTGACGTGCTGCCGGGAACGGCCCGCGCACCCGACGGTAGCCCAGCTCTTTGGGGCCGGAGGCGGGTATTTGGACGGGGCGGGTGTGTAGGGCTCCTTCATCTGACCGATGATCGCATCGCCCAGGATCATGACCGGCGTCCGGTACCGGTCTGCAATGTCGAAGGCCAGCATCGTCAGCTCATACATCTCCTGGACGGAATGGGGCGCGAGGACCGGGATGCGACAGCCGCCGTGTCCGCCCCCCTTGACCGCCTGAAAATAGTCTCCCTGGGAAGGTGCGATCCCGCCGAGACCGGGCCCGGAGCGAGAGATATTGACGATGACTGCGGGGAGCTCGGAGCCCGCCATGTAGGAAATTCCTTCCTGCATCAGCGATATTCCCGGGCCGGAGGAGGAGGTCATCACACGCTTGCCGGTTGCCGCGGTTCCGAGCAGCATGTTGATGGTCGCGACTTCGCTCTCGGCCTGCAGGAAGACGCCCCCGAGCGGGCCCATATGGGCGGCCATGTATTCGGGGATGTCGTTCTGGGGGGTGATCGGGTAGCCGAAGTAGTGGCGGCAACCCGCGGCAATCGCGCCGTGACAGATCGCCTCGTTCCCCTTGACGAATTCGCGTTGGACGTCGACGTTGGCCATGTCGCTCATCGCCACACCCGGATGGCGACATCGGGGCAGGTCTCGGCGCAGACGGCGCACCCCGTGCAGTCGTCGGGACGGGCGAACACGACGACCTGATAACCCTGCTTGTTGAATGACTTGCCTGTCTCGATGCAATTTTTCGGGCAGGCGGGAACGCAAAGTTCGCACGCCTTGCACCGCTCGAAGTCGATCTCGATCCTGCCGGTAGCGATGACGCGACCCCCCTTAGTCGTAATTAGGCTTGAATTCGAAATGGTGGGCCGTTTCGATGAAACGGACCGTCCGGGACCGGGAGCGCATGACGATCGATTCCGTCTTGGCGCCGCCGCTCGAAAATCGGACCCCGCGCAGAAAGTCGCCGAAGGTGACGCCGGTCGCCGCAAACATCACGTGGCTGCGGGCCAGGTCGTCGAGCGCGTAGATCTTCGAGGGATCGTCGATCCCCATCGCCTTGGCCCGCTCGGCCTCTTCCCGGTTGCGGAACTTGAGGATGCCCTGGAAGTCGCCGCCCAGGCACTTGAGGGCTGCCGCGGCGAGCACGCCTTCGGGCGCCCCGCCGAGTCCCATGAGGACGTCGACGCCGGTGTCGGGCGTCGACGTGGCGATGGCGCCGGCGACATCCCCGTCGCCGATCAGCTTGATGCGGGCGCCGGCCGCGCGAACCTCCTCGATCAGATCCTTGTGGCGGGGACGATCGAGAATGACGACGCAAAGGTCCTCGACGTACTTGTTCTTGGCCTTCGCGATCCGGCGAAGATTCTCGGTGGGGGTTGCCGTGATGTCGATCACGCCCTTGGCATCGGGCCCCACCGCGATCTTCTGCATGTAGGTGTCGGGCGCGTGCAGGAACCCGCCCTCCTCGGCGATGGCGATGACGGCCAGCGCGTTGTTTCCGCCGGTCGCGACGATTGAGGTACCTTCGAGCGGATCGACGGCGATGTCGACGCGCGGGTTCTCGGCGGCCCCAACCTCTTCGCCGATGTAGAGCATCGGCGCCTCGTCGCGCTCGCCCTCCCCGATGACGACGCGCCCCTTGAACTGGACGTCCCCCAGCGCCTTGCGCATCGCGGTCACGGCGGCCTGGTCTGCCGCGACGTTGTCGCCGCGCCCCATGCAGCGGGCCGCGGCAAGTGCCGCAGCCTCGGTCACTCGGACAACCTCAAGCGCCAGATTGCGATCCAAGCGTATCCCCTCCCCCATGACGGGTCACATCGTTTTCGATGAACATCGATCGGTACCGTTCGGAGGGTCGCACGACCCTCCCACTCGAATCCGTGAAGGCGTGGACGGTGTACCCTTCGACCATCGTCTTCCCGTCATCGCCACGGGCGATACGGTAGCCGAAACAAAGACGGACCCCTCGCACTTCCCGAACCTCGGCATAAATGTCGAGGATGTCGTCGTAGCGGGCAGGAGACCGATAGACGGCATGGGATTCGATCACGGGCAGATGCACGTCGGCTTCGGTCATCTCCCGGTAGGCGAACCCTTTGCGGCGCATCAGCTCCGCGCGGCCGACCTCGAACCAGCGCAGATAATGACCGTAATACACGATTCCCATCGCATCGGTATCTCCGAAGATGACCCGGACCGTGGCGACTTTTTCCATGGCCGCAAGGATCCTAGAGAGACGAGAGCAGGTGGCCGATCAGCCCCGTGCCGGTCTCGACAAACAAGCCGGTCGCCTTCGCCTCGGCCTCGGTGTAACGCGCGCCCCTGGCTTCCTGCATCGACGGCGGCGCCGGGTAATACACGAAGGGAACGGGCTCCTGGGCGTGCGTGCGGATCTTGACGGGTGTGGGGTGATCGGGCAGGACGAGCACGCAAAGGTCGCCCACCTTGGCGCGTTCGAGGATGGGCGTGAGCATCTCGGCGTCGATCCGCTCGATGGAACGCACCTTATCGGGAGCGCTTCCGTTGTGGCCGGCCTCGTCGGGCGCCTCGACGTGGATCAGCACGAAGTCCTTCGTCTCGAGTGCCTTGAGGGCGTATTCGGCCTTGCCGCGGAAATTCGTGTCTATATAGCCGGTGGCGCCGGGGACCTCGATGACATCGAGACCGGCGTAGATGCCGATGCCCTTGATGAGGTCGACCGCCGCGACCACCGCGCCCGTCAACCCGAATTTTTCCTGGAAGGTCGGCATGCGGGGCGCCTTGCCCTGCCCCCAGAGCCAGATGGCGTTGGCTTCCTTTTTCCCTTCGGCGCGCCGCCGGACATTGATCGGGTGGGACGGGAAGATTTCCCGCGAGATGGCCATCAGCTCGAGAAAAAGATCAGCGCCTTCCCCCGTGGGAAGATACTCGGTGATCTTCTTCCCGTGGATGTCGTGCGGCGGCGTGGTGGTCATGGCATCGCTTCCGCCGGGCCAGACCATCAGGTGTCGGTAACTGACGCCCGTGTAAAAGGAAACGCCCTTCTCCCTGGCGGCTTCCTTGAGCGCAAGCAGCAGCTCGGCGGCGTCGGACGTGCTGATGTGCCCCCCCGAGAAATCGTACATCTCGGAGTCGGCCCCCTCGCCCTCGATCGTGACGATGTTGCAACGGACCGCCACGTCGTCGGCTGCCAGCTTGACGCCGATGGAGGCGGCCTCGAGCGGCGACCGGCCCGTGTAGACCTCGCGAGGGTCGTACCCGATGATGCTGAGGTTGGAGACGTCGCTCCCCGGGTACATGTCGACCGGAACCACCTGGACCATGCCGAGCGCTCCCTGCTGCGCCATGAAGTCCATGTTCGGCTTGCTGGCCGCCTCGAGCGGGGTCTTGCCCCCGAGCGACTCGATGGGCCAGTCGGCCATGCCGTCGCCGATCAGGATGAGATATTTTCGCGTCAATATGGGCCTCTCCTCTGTTTAGAAACCGAGCACGCGGACGACGTCGGCCATGTTGGGCGGCAGCGTCACCGGGGGAACGGACTGCGCGATCGCGTTGTCGGGATCCTTGAGGCCGTGGCCGGTCAGGGTGCAGACGATCACGTCGCCTTTCGAAAAAACACCCTGTTTAGACGATTTTATCACGCCGGCGATCGAGGCGGCGGAAGCGGGCTCGCAGAAGACGCCTTCGGTCTCTGCCACCATCTTGTAGGCTTCGAGGATCTCGGCGTCGCTGACCATGCCGATCGAGCCGCCCGATTCGTCGCGCGCGGCTTCGGCGCTCTTCCAGGAGGCCGGATTCCCGATCCGGATGGCGGTGGCCACGGTCTCGGGCTTGGCGATCGCATGACCGCGGACGATCGGGGCGGAACCCTCGGCCTGCCATCCGAGCATGCGCGGCAGATGCGCCGATTTCCCGGCGGCATGGTAGGCCTTGTAGCCGGCCCAGTAGGCGGTGATGTTCCCGGCGTTCCCGACCGGCAACACATGGAAAGTGGGGGCGTCGCCCAGCGCGTCGCAGACTTCGAAGGCGCCGCTCTTCTGTCCTTCGATCCTGTACGGGTTGACCGAGTTGACCAGCGTGACCGGATATTTCTCTGAGACTTCCCGCACCAACGTCAGCGCATCGTCGAAGTTGCCGAGGATCTGGAGCACCTGGGCGCCGTGGATCATCGCCTGTGAGAGCTTCCCTAGCGCGATCTTGCCTTCGGGAATCAGCACGAATGCCTTCATGCCGGCGCGCGCCGCGTAGGCCGAGGCGGCGGCCGACGTGTTGCCGGTTGAAGCGCAGATGACCGAGTTGGAACCGGACGCCTTGGCCATCGAGACGGCCATCGTCATGCCGCGGTCCTTGAACGACCCCGTGGGGTTGAGCCCCTCGTACTTCAGGAAGATCGCGGTGCCGGGTGCGATCGCCTTGGCCAGCGAAGGCGCGGGGACGAGCGGCGTGTTGCCCTCGAGCAGTGTGACCACGCAGTCGTCGGGAACCGGCGACAGGAATTCCTGGTAATGGCGGATGACCCCTTCCCAATGCATCGTATGGCTACCTCTTTCGGATTAAAGGTTGTTTTCGATCCGGATCATGCGGGTGCGATCGAGTACGAACGGCAGGCGGTCGGTCTCGTCGAGCGCGGCGCGCATATCGCTCTCTTTCGCGTGATGCGTCACGATGAAGATCGGGACCGAATTCTCTTCCTCGCGGCCCTTCTGGAGAACGGTGGAGATGCTGATCGCGTGGTCCCCGAGGATGCCGGCGATCCGGGACAGGACACCGGGCTTGTCGACCACCTGGAACCGAAGATAGTACTCGGACTTCACCTCGGAAAACGGCGCAAGCCCGACCGCTGCGGAGGGGTCTGGCTCCCGGAATCCGCTCGGGGGAATACGGCCGAGCGTGCCGTTGCACAGGTTTCGGCCGATGTCGAGGATGTCGCTGACCACGGCCGACGCCGTGGGGAGCATGCCGGCGCCCTGCCCGTAGAACATGGACGACCCGACGAAGTCTCCCTTGACGTAGATGGCGTTGTTGGCGCCCCCGACGGTGGCCAGCAGATAGTGCGACGGGATCATCGTCGGATGGACGCGCACCTCGATGCCGCTCCCGTTCTCCTTGGCGATCGCGAGCAGCTTGATCGTGTACCCGAATTCCTTTGCGAACGCGATGTCGACCGCCGAGATGTCGCGGATGCCTTCGACATAGATCTCCTTGAGCGGAACCGTGCGCCCGGTGGCGAGCCAGACCAGGATGGCCAGCTTGTGGGCGGAATCGATCCCGTCGACGTCGAAGGACGGGTCCGCCTCTGCGAGCCCGATCTTCTGTGCGTCGGCGAGGACATCGGCGAATTCCTTGCCCTCTTCGCTCATCCTCGTGAGGATGTAGTTGCAGGTGCCGTTGATGATGCCGAAGATGCCCTGGATGTTGTTGGCGGCCAGCCCTTCGCGCATGGCGCGGATGATCGGGATTCCGCCTCCGACGCTGGCCTCGAAACCAAGGTCGACGCCGGCGGCTGAAACGGCGGCGCAAATCTCGGGCCCGTGCTGGGCAAGCAGCGCCTTGTTGGCCGTCACGACCGATTTACCGTTGCGAACCGCTTCGAGGATGACTTCCTTCGCGATGCCGGTTCCGCCGATCAGCTCAACGACGATCTGGATGGCGGGGTCGCGCACGACGGACATCGCATCTCGGGTGAACACGCCGGGTGGAAGGTCGAGCCCACGGTCCCGGTCGAGGTCGACGTCTGCGATCCGGACGATGCGGACAGGGAGGCCGATTCGCCGGCGGATGAGCTCGGCATTGTCGAGCAGGAGCTTGGCCGTCCCGGTTCCGACGGTTCCGCAGCCGACGATTCCGACCCCTATTTCGCTTGTGCGCGTGCTGCTTCCCTGCGCAGTTTCTGCCATGATGATTCCTTCTCGTTTTTTCGATTGGGTAAGAGATTTATCCTAATGTCTCTCGGCTGATCCGTCAATTTCAGAGGGGAATGCGACGACCCGTCAATCCGTCGGCGATTGCGCCGCTTCCTTCCCGGCGATCCAGGCCCGTAGGGAGGAATGGGACGGGTCGTCCAGCCCTGGATCGCGTTCGGCGACCTTCGCTGCGATCTCCCGGGAGCGGATCAGCATCCTGGCATCACGCACGATGTCGGAGAAGACGAGGTCGGGGATGCCCGACTGACGGATCCCCGAGAAATCGCCGGGGCCTCGGATCTTGAGGTCTTCCTCGGCGATCCGGAAGCCGTCCTGCGTCTTTTCCATCACCGAAAGACGCGCACGGGTGTCGGCGCCACCGCCTCCTTCGGAAACCATCAGGTAGCAAGACGACGCCTTTTGTCCGCGGCCGACGCGCCCGCGCAACTGGTGAAGCTGCGACAGCCCGAACCGGTCGGCATGCTCGACGATCATCATCGTGGCCTCGGGGACGTCGACGCCGACCTCGACCACCGTGGTCGAGACGAGGATGCGATCGTCCCCCTGCTTGAACCTCCGCATGACGGCCTCTTTCTCGTCCGGCTTCATTCGTCCGTGCAGAAGCCCGACCCCGATCGCGGGAAAAGCGACGCGAACCGACTCGGCGGTCTTGACCGCGTCGCGCAACGCCATTTTTTCGGATTCCTCCACCAGCGGAAGGACGACGTAAATGCGGCCTCCTTCATCGATCTCCCGCCGCACGGCGTCCCACGCGATCCGCCGCTCGGACTCGGCGAGCACGCGAGTCCGGATCGGCGTACGTCCCGGCGGCATCTCGTCGATGACGGAAACGTCGAGGTCCCCATACAGCGTCATCGCGAGCGTTCGCGGAATCGGAGTCGCCGTCATCACCAGAAGGTGGGGGGACGCGACGGCCTTCCCGCGCAACGCCGCCCGCTGCATCACCCCGAATCGATGCTGCTCGTCGATGATCCCCAGCGCGAGATTCTGGAAGTCGACGCCCTCCTGGATGATGGCGTGCGTCCCCACCACGATGTTCGCCCGCCCTTCCCGGATCGCCGCCCTGGCACGTTCGCGTGCCTTTCCCGAGACCGAGGAGGTCAGCAGCACGATTTCGAGAGGCAGCCCCTCGCAGAGCTGGACGAAGCGCTGGTAATGCTGCTCGGCCAGGATCTCGGTCGGGGCCATCAGCGCGGCTTGGGCCCCGTTCTTCCAGGCGACCATCGCGGCGATCCACGCGACGATCGTTTTCCCGCTGCCGACGTCGCCCTGGAGCAGCCGATGCATCGGGTGCGCTTGCGTCATGTCCTTCAGGATCTCGTTGACCACGCGGCGCTGGGCGTTGGTCAGCTCGAAGGGAAGCCGACGCTTGATCTCGGAGACGATCTCGCGATCCCACGGGAGCGGCGGGGCGTTCTCGCGCGCCAGGCCGGACCGGCGACGCGCCATGACCCACTGGATGAAGAAGAGTTCGCCAAAGACGAGGCGCTGCTGAGCGGGGGAGGAAAAGGACAGGAGTTGACCGATATCGGCTTCGGCGGGCGGAAAGTGCAGCGTGGCGACCGATTCCTGGATGGAGGGCACGCCGGCCTCGTCGAGGATCCACCGGGGGAAGAATTCCCGCACATCCTTCGCGTGATGCTGGACGATTTCCCACATGATTTTCCGGAGCAGCCGGACGGGAACCCCGTCGATCTCTGGATATACAGGAACGATCCGGCCGAACCCGAACGGATCGGCCGTGACGTCGTGCCCCAGGATCTCGGGATGGTGCATCTCGATGTGCGCGGCGAATGCACGAACGGTTCCGCACAGGAGCAGCTCGGCGCCGATCGGAAACCGGTCGACGAGCGCGGGATTGTAGCGGAACCACTTGAGCGACAGGCGACCCGTTCCGTCGGCGATCATGACGTCGAGCACACGGTTCCGTCCGAACCCGCCCTTGCCGCCCCGCACGTCGACGACGCGGCCCTTCACACAGGCGGACATGCCGGCCGACAGGGAAAAGAGGGGCACGACACGGCGACGATCCTCGTAGGATCTCGGAAAAAAGAAGAGCGCCTCGCGGACGGAGGCGATCCCCCGTTCCGCCAGGCGCTCGGCGATCTTCGGCCCGACCCCCTTGATGAACTGTATCGAAGGGGAGTCCATGGCCGCGACTACTTCGCGTGGTACTCCTGCAGGCTCCGGACCGTCAGATCCGCCCGGATCAGGTCGAGAATCGCCTGCGATGCGGCCTTGGCCGCGGCCATCGTCGTGAAATACGGGATGCCGTAGACCAGCGCCGTCCGACGAATGTAGTAGGAGTCGGCCTTCGACTGCGCACCGACGGGTGTGTTGATCACGAGTGCGATTTCGCCGTTCTTGATGAGGTCGGCGACGTGGGGGCGGCCTTCGGTGATCTTGAGCACCGTCTGCGCGGGAATCCCGTTGCGATCAAGGAACTCGGCCGTCCCGCCCGTGGCGACGATGCGGAACCCGGAGTCGTGCAGCGTCCGGGCGGCGGACAGCACGCCTTCCTTGTCTTCGTCCCGGACGCTGACGAAAACCGTTCCTGCGGTCGGGAGGACCATGCCCGCTGCCATCTGCGCCTTGGCGAACGCCGCCCCGAAGGTCAGATCGATCCCCATGACCTCGCCGGTCGACTTCATCTCGGGCCCCAGCAGCGTGTCCACGCCCGGGAATTTAATGAAGGGGAACACGGCTTCCTTGACGCTGATGTGACTCGGGACCACGGTCTCGGTGAACCCGAGGTCGCGCAATTTCCGGCCGGACATGACTTTCGCTGCGATCTTCGCGAGCGGAACGCCGATCGCCTTGCTGACGAAGGGCACGGTGCGGGAAGCGCGCGGGTTGACCTCGAGGATGTAGATCTCGCCCTTCCGGATGGCGAACTGGACGTTCATCAGACCGACGACGGAAAGCTCCATCGCCATCGCCTTCGTCTGCCGCGCGATCTCGGCGACGAGCGCGTCGGAGATCGAATGCGGCGGGAGCGAGCAGGCCGAATCGCCCGAATGGACCCCCGCTTCCTCGATGTGCTCCATGATGCCGCCGATCACGACGTCTTTCCCGTCGGAGATCGCGTCGACGTCGATCTCGATCGCATCGTCAAGGAACTTGTCGACCAGGACAGGGCGCTTCTCGGAGGCCTGCACCGCACTCGTGAGGTAGCGAACGAGCCCCTCCTCGTCGTTGACGATCTCCATCGCCCGACCGCCGAGCACGTAGGAAGGGCGCAGCAGCACCGGGTATGTGATCCGGTTGGCGATGGCGACGGCCTCCTCGATGGACCGGGCCGTTCCGTTCGGAGGCTGGCGAAGACCGAGCTTATCGAGCAATTCGGTGAATCGCTCGCGGTCCTCGGCACGGTCGATGCTGTCCGGGCTGGTGCCAAGGATGTTCACACCGGCCTGTTCAAGCGGCACCGCCAGCTTGAGCGGGGTCTGCCCGCCGAACTGGACGATGACGCCCACCGGGTTTTCGGCCGCGATGATCGACAGCACATCCTCCTTGGTGAGCGGTTCGAAGTAGAGCCGGTCGGAGGTGTCATAGTCGGTCGAGACCGTCTCTGGGTTGCAGTTGACCATGATCGTCTCGAACCCTTCCTCTTCAAGGGCGAAAACGCCGTGGACGCAACAGTAGTCGAACTCGATCCCCTGCCCGATCCGGTTGGGACCGCCGCCCAGGATGATGATCTTCTTCCGGTCGGTCGGCGCGCACTCGTCTTCCTGATCGTAGGTCGAATACATGTAGGGGGTCTGCGCCTCGAACTCGGCCCCGCAGGTGTCGACCCGCTTGTAGGCCGGGCGGATCCCTGCGGCGAGCCGTGACTTGCGCACCGTATCCTCGTCGGTCCCCATCAATATCGCCAGCCGCCGGTCGCCGAACCCGTATTCCTTGGCGTGGCGAAGCCGCGCGGCCGTCTCGCCGGTAAGCGCGCCGGCAGCGGATTCGGCGTTGAAAGCGGGCGCAAGCGCCCGGATCGACGTCTCCTCATCGAGGATCTGCCGGATGTTCTCGAGGAACCAGGGATCGATCCACGACGCTCGGTATATGTCGCCGATCGTCCATCCTTCCCGCATCGCCTCCGCGACGTAAAGCAGCCGCTGGGAGTTGGGCTTCCGGATCTTCTCGTTGAGCAGTTTTTTGCGGGCCTCGGGGGTTCCGGCGGGGAGCAGCTCGTCGAAGCCGTTGATCCCGATCTCGAGCGAGCGGAGCGCCTTCTGGACCGATTCCTTGAACGTGCGGCCGATGGCCATGACTTCGCCGACCGACTTCATCTGGGTGCCGAGCGCGTCCTCGGTCTGCGGAAATTTCTCGAACGTGAAGCGCGGGATCTTGGTGACGACGTAGTCGATCGTCGGCTCGAAGGAAGCCGGCGTCACGCGCGTGATGTCGTTTGGGATCTCGTCGAGCGTGTATCCGACCGCCAGCTTGGCTGCGATCTTGGCGATCGGGAAGCCGGTGGCTTTCGAGGCGAGCGCCGAGGAACGCGAGACGCGCGGGTTCATCTCGATGACGACGAGTTCGCCATTGTCGGGATTGATCGCAAACTGGATGTTGCTGCCGCCCGTGTCGACGCCGATCTCGCGGATGATCCGAAGCGAAGCGTTTCGAAGGATCTGGTATTCCTTGTCGGTCAGCGTCTGCGCAGGCGCCACGGTGATCGAGTCTCCCGTGTGCACGCCCATCGGGTCGAGGTTCTCGATCGAGCAGATGATGACGACGTTGTCCTTGAGATCGCGCATCACCTCGAGCTCGAATTCCTTCCAGCCGATGACCGACTGCTCGATGAGCACGGTGCGCTTGGGCGAGGCGTCGAGCGCCCAACGAACGCCTTCTTCGTACTCTTCTCGGTTATAGGCGATTCCGGCGCCGGTGCCGCCCAGCGTGAACGACGGCCGGATGATGGCCGGGTAGCCGATCTGTCCGATCGCGGCGAGCGCCTCTTCGAGCGTCGTGATGTAGGACGACCGGGGGACCTTGAGGCCGAGCTTCTCCATCGCGATGCGGAACAGGTTGCGATCCTCTGCCTTCTGGATGGCCTCGAAGTTTGCGCCGATCAGCTCGACGCCGTACTTTTGGAGGACGCCCATCTCGTAGAGAGCGACGGCGATGTTGAGGCCGGTCTGCCCGCCGATCGTGGGGAGCAGCGCATCGGGGCGTTCGCGCTCGATGATCTTCGCGACCATCTCGGGCGTGATCGGCTCGACGTAGGTCCGGTCGGCGAAATCGGTGTCGGTCATGATCGTCGCCGGGTTGCTGTTGACGAGGATGACCGTGTAGCCCTCCTCTTTCAGCGCCTTGCACGCCTGGGTGCCCGAGTAGTCGAACTCGCAACCCTGCCCGATGATGATCGGGCCGGAGCCGATAAGCATGATCTTCTGGATGTCGGTACGCTTTGGCAACTAGAGCTCCTGTATGAAGACGTTGATCATTTCGAGCCGTTCGGCGAAGCCGACGGCCTGTTCGTATTCCGCTTCGGTCAGCTTCCGGTTGTAGCCGGCGCGCTCGTGCGCCTTCCAGGCCGGGAAATATTGTCCCATCAGCGACAGCGGCATATCGGGACCGAACGCCTCGCGAATGAACGCGAGCACCGATTCGGTTTCCTCGATCCGGCCCGGCAGGACGAGGTGACGGATGAGCACCCCGCGGGTCGCGATGCCTTCGGGCCCGGTTTCGAGCATCCCCACCTGGCGAACCATCTCACGGACGGCCGCCTCGTTGTGGACCGCGTAATCGCCGGTGCCTGACGCCTCTGCGGCCAGCGCTTCTGACCGGTACTTGACATCGGGCAGGTAGATGTCGACTACCCCGTCGAGCAGCGCCAGCCCTCTGAGCGAATCGTAGCCGTTGGTGTTGTAGACCACCGGCAGCCCGAATCCGTTGTCGCGCGCATGCGCCACGGCGCCGATCAGGTGCGGCACATGGGGCGTCGGGGTCACGAAGTTGACGTTGTGCGCCCCTTTCCGCTGAAGTCCCAAAAGACGGTCGCCGAGCTCTCCCACCGTCGTCTCCCGCCCGGCGCCGAGTTGGCTGATCGGAAAGTTCTGGCAAAAGAGGCAGCCCATGTTGCAGCCGCTGTAAAAGACCGTTCCCGACCCGCCGCGTCCGGAGATCGGAGGCTCCTCGCCGTGATGGATCGAAACCGCGGCGACCTTCGCCAGCGCGCCCTGCCGGCAGAAACCTTCCGCGCCTTGGGTGCGGTCGACCCCGCATTCGCGGGGACAAAGGTCGCACGCCGAATACGACAACCTTGCGCGGCGGTGCCGTTCCCAAAGTTCCATCGCCGTCAACACTTGCAGCACTGCTCCGTCAGATCGTTCCCTCGCCCAGCAGGAACCGGTAGAAGCGGTCGAACAGGTAGCGCGAATCGTGCGGCCCGGGAGACGCTTCCGGATGATACTGCACCGAGAAGCAGCGCATCGAAGGGACCGAGAACCCTTCGACCGTCTGGTCGTTGAGGTTGAGGTGCGTGACCTTGGCGCGATCGCCCAGCGAGGCCGCGTCTACCGCGAAGTTGTGGTTCTGGCTCGTGATCTCGACCTTGCCCGTGGCCAGGTCCTTGACCGGCTGGTTGCTGCCGTGATGGCCGAACTTGAGTTTGTAGGTGCGGGCGCCGAGCGCGAGTCCCATGATCTGGTGGCCGAGGCAGATTCCGAACATCGGCAGCTTGCCCACCAGCCTGCGGACGGTCTCGACCGTGGCCGGCACCCCTTCGGGATCGCCGGGCCCGTTGGACAGGAAAACGCCATCGAAATTGCGGGAAAGGATCGATTCGGCGGAGGTCGAGGCGGGAACCACGGTGACGTCGAACCCGTGCGTCACGAGCATCCGGAGGATGTTCTGCTTGATGCCGCAGTCGATCGCGACGATCTTGGGCACGCGGCCGAATCGGGCGTGATAGACCGAGGCCGGCAGGTATCCCTTGTCGAGCTCCCAGTCGCCGATCTGCCAGTGGTGCTCGACATCGGTGGACACTTCGCTCACCAGGTCGCGCCCCACGATGGAGGGCAGCGACTGCGCCTTCGCGACCATCCGGGCCTCGTCGAGATCGGTCATCGAGATGACCGCCATCTGCGATCCCTTGTCGCGGAGCAAACGCGTCAGCATGCGCGTGTCGATCCCAGAGATCCCGCAGACATGGTAACGGCGCAGGTAGCCGTCGAGTGATTCGACGTGCCGCCAGCTGGAGGGAGTCCCCCACGCTTCCCGGACGATGAATCCCTCGATCCAGGGCCGCGTGGATTCGACGTCATCGGGATTGATCCCCGTGTTGCCGATCTCGGGATAGGTCATCGTGACCATCTGCCCTTTATAGGACGGATCGGTCAGCACTTCCTGGTAGCCCGACATCGCGGTGTTGAAGACCACCTCGCCCCCGGCCATGCCTTCATATCCGAAGCCCGTGCCGCGGAACACCGTGCCGTCGGCCAGAGCCAGAATCGCCTTGCGTTCAGACATCAACCGAAACCCCCGTCATGTTCGAATATGCGACGCGCCCGGCCCTGACCACCAGCGCCGCGCGCCCCTTGAGCCTCCAGCCCAGGAACGGGCTGTTCTTCGACTTCGAAAGAATCTCTTCCGCCGTAAATTCCCACTCGGCCTCCGGATCGACCAGCGTCACGTCGGCGTCGGCCCCCTCGGAAAGCGTGCCCTTCCCGTCGAGACGAAGAATAGCGGCGGGATTGGCGCTCAGGAGCCCCACAAGCTGCGACGGCGACAGCTTCCCGTCGCGCACCAGCGCCAGCGAGAGCGGGAGCGCCGTCTGGAGCCCGATGATGCCGTTGGCGGCTTCGATGAACTGGCACCGCTTGACGTATGCGTCGTGCGGGGCATGGTCGGTCGCGATGGCGTCGATCGTGCCGTCGGCGAGCCCCTCGACGATGGCCAGGCGGTCTTCTTCGCCCCGAAGGGGGGGATTCATCTTGGCATCGGTGTTGTAGCCGTCGATGGCCGCGTCGGTCAACGTGAAGTAGTGCGGCGCGCTCTCACCCGTCACGCGCAGCCCCTGATTCTTGGCCATCCGGAGGAGCCAGACGCCGGTCTTGGTGCTGATGTGCTGGATGTGCAGCCGAGCCCCGGTAAGCTTGGACAGCAGGATGTCGCGCGCGATGGCGACCTCCTCGGCCTCGGCCGGAATGCCGGGCAGCCCGAGCCGCAGCGCCATGTCGCCCTCGTTGGCGGCGCCGTTCTCGCAGAGCGACTTGTCTTCGCTGTGGGACAGGATCAGGTAGTCGAATCCCTTGGCGTATTCGAGCGCGCGGCGCATCATGAGCGCATTCTCGACCGGCCTGCCGTCGTCGGAAAAGGCCACGGCACCCGCCTCGGCCAGCTCGGAGAAATTGACCATCTCCTTGCCTTCGAGGCCGTGCGTGACCGCCGCAACGGGGAAAACATCGGCCGACCCGCTTTCGCACGCCCGATCGAGGATGCTCCGGGTCACCTCGGGGTGGTCGTTGACCGGGCTGGTGTTGGCCATGCAGGCGACCGAAGTGAAGCCTCCGGCGATCGCGGCGGCTGTACCGGTGCGGATGTCCTCTTTCCACTCGAATCCCGGGTCGCGCAGGTGGACGTGCATGTCGACGAGGCCGGGGACGATCCATTTCCCCGCGGCGTCGACAACCCGCCCGTCAAATTTCGACGGCTCGGTGCCCGCGGGATAGAAGGCGGAAACGGATCCGCCGTCGACCAGGATGCTGCCGATCTCGTCGCGGCCGTTCGCGGGATCGATGACCCGCCCCCCTTTAATGAGCAGCATGGCTTCCTCCGGCCAGAAGATAAAGAAGCGCCATCCGGACGGCCACGCCGGAAGCCACCTGGTCGAGTACCGAGGACTGCGGGCAGTCGGCCAGCTCATCGGTCAACTCGACCCCGCGGTTAATGGGCCCCGGATGCATGATGATCGCGTCGTCCTTCGCCAGGGAAAAGATGGCCCGGTTGAGCCCGAAGTTGCGGGAATATTCTCTCAACGACGGGAACCAGGGACTTTTCTGGCGTTCGAGCTGGATGCGCAACATGATGACGACGTCGGCATCCTTGACCGCCTCGCGCATGTTCCAGGTGACGTGCGCCCCCGTTTTCTCGAGCGATCGGGGGACCATGGTCGCGGGACCGCAGAGCCACAGGTCGGCTCCCATCCGCCCGAGTGAGTGGAGGTCGGATCCCACCACGCGGCTGTGGAGGATGTCGCCCACGATCGCGATCTTGAGCCCTGCGATCTTCCCCTTGGCCTTGAGGATCGTGTAGAGGTCGAGCAGCCCTTGTGAGGGATGTTCGTTGGCGCCGTCCCCCGCGTTGACGACCGAGCATGAGACGTTCCTCGAAAGGAACTGCGCCGCGCCCGAGGCCGAGTGGCGGACGACCAAAACGCTGGGCTTCATCGCCTCGATGTTCCGCGCAGTATCGAGCAGCGTCTCCCCTTTGGTCGTGCTGGACGACGACGAGGTAAAATTGACCACGTCGGCGGAAAGACGCTTTCCGGCGATCTCGAAAGAGGTGCGGGTGCGGGTGCTTGCCTCGAAGAACAGATTGACCACGGTCTTGCCGCGAAGCGCGGGTACCTTCTTGATGTCGCGGGTCAGCACCTCTTCCATGGATCTCGCGGTGTCGACGACGAATTCCATCTCTTCGGGGCTGAAATCGGAAAGCCCCAGTACGTGCTTCCGTTTCCATTCCATCGCGACTATTCCCCTTTCCCGGGAGGAATCGGTTGCTTGAGGAGCACCTTCCAGTCGGACTTTTCCCCGAGGACGTCGACTTCGACCATCTCTTCGCTTGATGTGGGCAGGTTTCGCCCGACGAAATCGGCCCGGATCGGAAGCTCCCGATGCCCCCGGTCGATCAGCACCGCAAGCTGGATGCAGCTCGGGCGGCCGAAATCGATCAGCGCATCCATTGCCGCGCGGATAGTCCGCCCGGTGTAAAGGACGTCGTCGACCAGCACGACCTTTCGGCCATCGATCGAGAATGATATGTCGGTTCGCTTGAGCTGCGGTTGGAAGATCGTCTTCGAAAGATCGTCCCGGTAGAGCGTGATGTCGACGCTGCCGACCGGCACGTCGACGCCCTCGATGGCCTGGATCTTCTCGCGGAGACAGCGAGCCAGCGGGACGCCGCCCGAACAGACGCCGACCAGAACCAGGTCGTCCGCCCCCTTGTTGCGCTCGAGGATCTCGTGCGTCAACCGCGAAAGAACCCGGTCCATCGCCTGTCCGTCAAGCAACTCTTTCATGTCCTTCTTTCTCATATCAATTAGGGTCCTTTCGGCCAAAAAAAAACCTCTGCCGGCGTCTAGTCGGAGAGGTCGCGGGATATCTTTGATCGTTGCGGGTGCATGTACACGTCCTTTGCCGATCTCACGGAACCGGCTTAAAAGGTTGGCGTCGAGAATACCCGTTTCACCCCGAAGAATCAAGCGGTGATTCCGGGCGATTCAAATCGTCAATGCAGAAGGTGTCCGATCCGGTTCCAGCGGATGACCGAAGGGTAGTTCCACACCTCGTACCAGTGCGGCAGTGCCGACAGGTCGATCGAGAAATAAATGAAAAGCGCCTTCCCGATGAGCGCGTCCTCCTCGACGAATCCCCAGAAGCGCGAGTCGTAAGAACGATCGCGGTTGTCGCCCATCATGAAATATTTTCCCGGCGGAACGGTGATCAGAGCCATGTTGTCGCGTTGGGGCGCGATGGTGTCGATCGATTTCCCGTCGGCATAACAGGTGTAGGGCTCGACCTGCGCCTGCCCGTTGACGTAGACGTTCTTGTCTCGCACTTCGACCGTGTCGCCCGGCGTCCCGACGACGCGCTTGATGAAGTCCTTGCTCTTGTCCTCGGGGAAGACGAACACGACGATGTCTCCCCGCTTTGGATGGCTGAACTCCATCACGCGCCCCTTGGTAAAGGGGATGTGATAGCCGTAGAGGAATTTGTTGACGAAGATGTGGTCGCCGATGAGGAGCGTGTTCTCCATCGAGCTCGAAGGGATCCGGAACGCCTGCAACAGGAGCGTCCGGACGATCAGCGCGATGACGAGCGCGACGGCAAAGGCTTCGACGTATTCGCGGACCTTGCCTTTTGGGGAGCCCGTGCGGATCGTTCCGGGGAAGATGCTATCGGGGGAGCTCGTTTTCATCGGCTTATCAGTCCTTGACCTTTAGGATGGAGAGGAAGGCTTCCTGCGGTATTTCGACGGACCCGACCTGCTTCATCCGCTTCTTCCCCTCTTTCTGCTTCTCGAGCAGCTTGCGCTTTCGCGTGATGTCGCCGCCGTAGCACTTGGCGAGGACATTTTTCCGGATGGCCTTGACGGTCTCGCGGGCGATAACCTTGGAACCGATGGTCGCCTGGATGATGACCTCGAACATCTGCCGCGGGATAAGTGCGCGCAGTCGCTCGGCGACGTCGCGCCCCTTGACGTAGGCCGCGTCGCGATGGACGATCAGCGACAATGCGTCGACCTGCTCGTTATTGAGGAGCAGGTCGAGCCTGACGAGATCGGACCGGCGAAAATCGATCAGCTCGTAGTCCATCGAGGCATAGCCGCGCGAAGCGGTCTTGAGGCGGTCGTAGAAATCGAGGACGACTTCGTTGAGCGGCAGCTCGTACTCGAGGATGACGCGCGTCGGGGAAGCGAACTTGAGCTGCCGCTGGATGCCGCGCCGATCTTCGCAAAGCTTGAGCACGCTCCCGAGATATTCGGAGGGCATGTGGATGGTGGCGAGGATGAACGGCTCTTCGATGTGATCGAGGGCGATCGGGTCGGGGAGCCGGGCCGGGCTGTCGACTTCCTGGACCGAGCCGTCCCGCAGGATTGCGTGATACCCGACGGTCGGCGCCGTCGTGATGAGTTCGACGCCATATTCGCGCTCGAGCCGTTCCTGCACGATCTCCATGTGGAGCAGACCGAGAAAACCGCAGCGGAAGCCGAAGCCCAGCGCGACCGAGGTCTCGGGCTCGGCAGTAAGCGATGCGTCGTTGAGCTGAAGCTTTTCGATCGCGGTGCGGAGCTGCGGATAATTCTCGGAGGAGATGGGGTAAACGCCCGCGAACACCATCGGGCGGACTTCCTTGAATCCGTGCATGGCAACAGTCGCGGGACGCCGGGCATCGGTGATGGTGTCGCCGACCTTCGTCTCGCGAAGTTCCTTGATGTTGGCGATCAGGAAGCCGACCTCGCCGGGGCCCAGCGAGGCGACTTCGGCCGGATGCGGGCAGAAGACGCCCACTTTCTGGACCTCGTTGATGTTGCCGGTCTGCATCGAGAGGATTTTTTGACCCGGCGTCAGCGAGCCGTCGATCATCCGGACGAGGATGACGACGCCGGCGTAGTTATCGAACCACGAGTCGATGATCAGCGCTTTCGTGGGAGCCGCGGGATCACCGATCGGCGGAGGGATCTTCTTGACGATTTCCTCGAGAATCTCGGGAACGCCCGTGCCCTTCTTGGCGCTGGCCGCAATCATCTCGCTGGTGTCGAGGCCGATCACATCCTCGACCTCTTTCTTGACGCGGTCGGGTTCGGCATTTGGCAGATCGATCTTGTTGAGGACCGGGATGATCTCGAGGTTGAGATCGAGAGCCATGTAGACGTTGGCCAGCGTCTGCGCTTCGACCCCCTGGGATGCGTCGACGACGAGCACCGCCCCTTCGCACGCGGAAAGGCTGCGGGATACTTCGTAGGAGAAGTCGACGTGTCCGGGAGTATCGATCAGGTTGAGGATGTAGCTCTTCCCGTCCTTCGCCTTGTAGGACATGCGGACGGTCTGCGCCTTGATCGTGATGCCCCGCTCGCGCTCGATGTCCATTTTGTCGAGGAACTGGTCGACCTTTTCGCGATCGGTCAGCGTACCCGTGATCTCGAGCAGCCTGTCGGCGAGCGTGGATTTCCCGTGGTCGATATGGGCGATGATGGAAAAATTGCGGATGTTCTCTATGCGCATGCCTACCACTGATCGGGGTTTTGATTTTTGTCGCGGAAGAAGGCCACTGTCTCTGCAAGCCCTTCTTCGAGTGATTTTTCAGGATACCATCCGAGCTCATCGAACGCCAACCTGTTTTCGAGAACCGAGCGCCGCTGCTCACCAGCCGCGCCGTCGCCGTGGATCTCCTTCTGGCGGCTTCCGGTCAGTTCCCGAAGCTGCCGGAAGATCCCGTTGATGTCGGTTTCGATCCCCGTCCCGATGTTGATCCCGAGCCCGCTGCCTTTCTCGAGCGCGATCAGGTTTGCGCGGACGATGTCTCTCACGTAGACGAAATCGCGCGTCTGCGTGCCATCGCCGTTGATGACGGCGAGCTGCCCCTGGAGAAGCCGCAACGCAAAGATCGCGACGACGCCCGCCTCCCCGTGGGAATTCTGCCGGGGGCCGTAGACATTTGCGTACCGGAGCGCCGTGTAATCGAGCCCGTATTGCACCCGGTAATAATGCAAATACATTTCGGTCGCCATCTTGGCGACGCCGTAGGGGCTGACCGGGCGGATCGGATGCTTCTCGTCCGCCGGGAAATAATCCTGCTCCCCGTACCCCGCCCCTCCCGAGGAAGCGAAGACGACCTTCCGCACCCCGGATCGGCGCGACGCCTCGAGGAGGCGGAGCAATCCCAGAAGGTTCACCTGGGCATCGAATATGGGATCGGCGACGGAACGACGGACGTCCATCTGTGCGGCGTGGTGGTTGAGGATCTCGGGGCGGAATGTCCGGATCGCCTCCTCGGCGACATCCGAACAGATGTCGCCGAGGACGAATTTCGCCCCGGCGGGCACGTTCTCCTGCTTCCCTGTCGAAAGGTTGTCGAGCACCATGACGTCGTGCCCTTCGGCAAGATAAGCATCCGCGACGTGCGAGCCGATGAATCCGGCGCCGCCGGTGACCAGAATCCGCATGACGACCTCCTTCGGGTGGGTCGAACTCAAGATTTGTTGGATCGACAACCGCGGATGAATTCGCGCGCTGCCACGTCCCACGGACGGGGCGTTCTTCCGGTCAGGGCGTGATAGTGGCCCTTGTCGAGCGGTGAGAATGTCGGGCGTGAGGCGGCCAGCGAGAGGCTCGCGGTCGTCACGGAACTGATCTCGACCGGTCCGGGAATCCCCTCCCCGACGATCAGCCGCGCGAAATCGAACCAGGTGGTCTGCCCCGCATTGGAGAAATGGACGATGCCTCTGGCGCCGGCATCGATCAGGTGGCGCGTCGCCCCGGCCAGGTCTCGCGCCCAGGTCGGGCAGCCGGTCTGGTCGTTCACGACCCGCAGCGGCTCCCCTTTCCCGGCACGGTCAAGGATGGCAAAGATGAAGTTCTTCCCGTGGGCGCCATAAAGCCACTGCGTGCGGATCGCGAGAAAATTCGCCCCCGACTCGACACAGGCCTTCTCGGCCGCCAGCTTGCTCTCGCCGTAGGCCGACAGGGGCCGGGTGGCATCGTCCTCGCGATAAGCGCGCCCCGCGAGGCCGTCGAACACGTAATCCGTGCTGTAAGTGACGAGCAGGCAATCGGCGCGTGCGCACGCATCGGCCACGTTGCGGGTGCCGTGCTCGTTGACGAGGAACGCCTTCTCGCGTTCGTGCTCTGCCCGATCGACGGCCGTGTAGGCCGCGCAATGGATCGCAATGGCCGGCCGGACATCCCGGAAGACCTTTTCGACCTCCGGCGCGACTGTGATGTCGCAATGCGCGAGATCGATCGGGACCACGTCGAATTCGTTCGCGAACACGGGAACGATCTCCGAACCGAGAAGCCCGTGAGCGCCCGTCACGAGGATGCGAGTCTTCATTTTCCGATCCCTCCGATTCCCTTGAGCGCAAAGCCGAAGCGGATGCTGGTATCGGCGGGACGCGTTGTCCGATGGACGCTGAGTCCGATGTTCCAGCAGTCGCTGCGGGGGTACACGTTGATGGTCGCTGCCCCCTCGGTCATCTCCTTGTTCCTGATGGAATAGTTCGCCATCCCGGAAAGGCCCAGCAGGCGGCTCATCCGCCAAGCGTATTCTCCCTGCACATCCTCGGACAGATCGCGTGAGATCCGGTAATTGAGAGAAGCCCGGTTGGCCGCATCCACCCGCCATTCGCCGCCCAGCGACATGGACGTCAGGCGGCGGTCTTTCGGATCGAAGAGGACTTCCCCGGTGGCCTTCCAGCGCACGTCGGGCGTGATGCGAAGCCGCGCGAGGATATCGGAAGCGTTGCTGGTATCCCGCGAACGACCGGAATTAAGGTCGATCTGGTCGCGAAGCGTCCGGACGAAGGGAGCCAGGGGATCGACATAAGGGGATTGTGAACTCTTCATCGAGTCGAAATCGTATGCCCATTCGAGGTCGAGCGTGGCAATTTCCGCCGGGGACCCGTCTTCCCCGAGACGGTGCAAACCCTGAGAGATCGAAAAAGTGGCCTGGTTTCGAGCATCGATCCGCGACCACTGGTCGGTCAGCGGGATGTCCGACTGCGATATGGCCGGCACCCACCGGTATCTCACGGAAGGGTTCACCGAGTGGACGAAAGCGGCGCCGGACGGGCGATCGAAATAACGCCAGCCCGTGACGGACAACTGGGCGCCCGCCGTGGGCAGCACGCGACCGCCGCTTCCTCCCGAGGGGCCCGGATCGCCTCCGGATCGAAGCGATTCGAGCGTATCCACCCCTGCGAAGGGGGTCAGGTAGACGGACGGGAGCAGCGTGAAGGTCCGCGAGATCTCGCCATATCCGTGAAAGCGCCCCTCGCGCTCCCCCCCGGCCCGGTACAGCCAGGCGGTCTCCCCTTTTCCCCACCCGTCGAGGGCGAGCGCCCCCCCCCATCGCTCGGGAAGAAGGGTGGCCGACAGCTCGGGGATCCGCTGGACGGTATTGTCGATCCCCTGGACTTCCTGGATATCCTTCCCCCAACTCGACGACAAGGATATATTCGAGGATTCCCCGTCCCGCCCCACGAACCCCCGCGAAGGAACGTGGCGCGCGGTCCGTAACAGATCTTCCTCGACGAAATCGCGATAGTAGACGGCATCAGAGGCGATGTCCCACTTCCCGTTCGCGGTCCATTTTCCTTCCCGGAAGATGTTTTCGCCGTACGCCCGGGTGAGGTCCTTGCCCGTTTCCCGGTCGTGGAGGAACGCCCCCCTGATTTTGCCTTCCGAGGCCTTGTTCAGGACGAAGCGATATTCCCCGTCGGTCTTCACCCCGCGGCGGTCCATGGCGTCGATCGTGAGCGTCGCGTCACTCCACCGGTTGATGACCTGGTACCAGGGGATCGTTATCCCGTTGCCGATCTTCCGGCTGTGGACGTAGCCGGGCATCAGGAATCCGGTCTGGCGCGTCAGCTTGACCGGGAACGCGGCCCAGGGAAGCCAGAGCACGGGGAGGTCCCGGATCTTGAATGTGACGTCCTTCCCGACCGCATACCCGTCGATGGTCACGCTCGAGCGCCCGATCTCGAACCGCCAGTCGGGCGTCGGGTCGCAATCGCACGTCGTCAGCGATCCCTTCCGGACGAAATAAGTGCGCGGCCCCGTCTTTTCGATGCGTTCGCTCGAAACGCGATAGTTGTTGGTCGCAAGGTGGATCGATCCGTTGTACAGGATGCCCTGCTCGGTATCGATGCCGATCACGATTCGCTGGAAAGAGAATTCGTCGCCTTCGCTCTTGAAATTGACGTTTCCCTGGAGCTCGGCCTCCTGGGTCCGCGAGTCGTATCGGATCCGGTCGGCCCGGATCGTCCGGTCTCCCATCGTCACGACGACGTGCCCTTCGGCCATCGCGACGCCCGTATCCTCGTCGAACGTCATCGTGTCGGCATCGAGCAGCACCGGCAGCTTCGTGCCAGAGGCGCCCGGAAGAAGCATCCCTTTCAAGCCGGAGAGCCCGGATGACGCGGCTCCGTCGCCCCCCGCAGCAAACGCGAGAGGGCTGCCGATCGCAATCCAGGCGGAAAGGAAGGCAACGAGGATTCGCAGGATGAATCCGGAACGCATCAGAGGTGTCCGACCCTTTCGCTATAAGCATCGGCGACGGCGACCAGCGAGCCGCATACGATCACGACGCCTTCCGACCCTGCCCGCGCCCGGGCGAGTTGCCATGCCTCGCCGAAATCGACAGCCGATTCGAAGGAAGCCCTCACCCTCCTGCATGCGCCCGTGAGCGTCGTCAGTGGCGCAGCGCGGTCATGCTGAAGCGGGTAGGCGACCCAGTGGTCGACTGCAGGAGACATCTGCCGGATGAACCCGGCGATATCCTTGTCGGACAGCATGCTCCAAAGGGCGACGACCGGCCGCTTTCCGGCAAATGCCTCGCCCGAAACGATTTCGTTGGCGAGCATCCGTGCGCCATCGGGGTTGTGCGCGCCGTCGACCCATGTCCCGCGGTTGCCTTTTCCGGGCAACGGCGATAGGCGGCCTGGCCATGAGACCTCGGATAGCCCCTTGACTGCGGCTGTCGAAAACCGGTCCGGGGAGATTCCGGCGATCACGGCGTACCACCATGCGGCCGCACATCCGACGGCGGCGTTGTCGTACTGGAACGCGCCGGCGAGCTTGAGCCATATTGGAGGAATCGACAGGCCGGGAAGACGGATGCGAATCTTTCGATGCCCGGCGGGCTCGTGGCCGAAATCGCGACCAAGCTCCCAAACGGGAGAGCCGGTATCTTGCGCCCTGGCCGAAAGGACCGCGCGGGCCGCTCTTCCGATCCGCCCCAGAACGACCGGGACTCCCGGCTTGAAGATGCCCGCTTTTTCGGCGGCGATCGCCTTGATCGTATGCCCCAGCCAGGCCACGTGGTCGATCCCGATCGTCGTGACGACCGTGACGACGGGCCGGCACGCCGTTGTCGCATCCCACCGGC
This sequence comes from Candidatus Deferrimicrobiaceae bacterium, assembly GCA_036504035.1. Taxonomy (NCBI): domain Bacteria; phylum Candidatus Deferrimicrobiota; class Candidatus Deferrimicrobia; order Candidatus Deferrimicrobiales; family Candidatus Deferrimicrobiaceae; species Candidatus Deferrimicrobiaceae bacterium. Next base: position 44,055 of record DASXVV010000013.1, on the reverse strand, counting down.
CGCCCAGCCCCGTCTCGAGGACGGCCAGGGGGACCTTTTTCTTTCCGAACCAGCAGAATGCGGCGTAGGTCATCTGTTCGAACCAGGAAAGCGGCTCCCCTGTCCCCGGACCCGTTTCGACGGATAGCGCGCCCGCACGTCGAATCAGGCGATCAAGCTCACGGCCGGGAATCGGGTGGCCGTCGATCCGGATACGCTCCGTAGGAGATAAAAGGTGCGGCGATGTATAGAGGCCGACTCTGGCTCCGGGCAGCTGCCCGAGGATGGAAGCGGCCACGACGGATGTGGAGCCCTTGCCGTTGGTACCCGCCACGTGAATGGCCTGGAACGTCCGTTCGGGATTTCCCGCCTCGGCCAGCGCGGCGCGAATCCGTTCGAGTCCCGGGACAATCCGTTCGACGGGCGCCGGAGGTCTCCGGTGCCGGGTCATTATCCGGCGTGCGCCGTCAGAGTCTTGAGAATTTGGGCAAGGACGCCGTTGAGCCGCGTCCGTTCGACGATCATGTCGACCATGCCGTGCTCGAGCAGGAACTCGGCCCGCTGGAATCCTTCGGGGAGCTTCTGCTTGATGGTCTGCTCGATCACCCGGGGCCCGGCGAAGCCGATCAGGGCGCCTGGCTCCGCGATAATGATGTCGCCCAGCATGGAAAAGCTGGCGGCCACGCCACCGGTCGTGGGATCGGTCAATACGCTGATGAAGGGATGTCCTGCGTCACCCAGACGCGCCAAGGCGGCGCTGGACTTGGCCATCTGCATGAGAGACAGGGTGCCTTCCTGCATGCGCGCGCCGCCGGATGCGCTGAAGATGATCAGGGGGCATGCGAGCTCGAGCGCCTTCTCGGCCGCCACCGCGATCTTCTCGCCGACCACCGACCCCATCGATCCGCCCAGGAATTCAAAATCCATGACCGCCAGCACCACGGGGACGCTGCCCACGGTAGCCGTGCCGATAACCGCGGCGTCCTTGCGACCGGTCTTTTTGCGAGCGTCTTTCAGCCGGTCGGAGTATTTCTTGCTGTCTGAAAACCCGAGCATGTCGACCGACTCGAAATCGTCCCCGAACTCGGAAAACGTGCCGGGGTCCGCCACCGACTTGATCCGCTCCATCACGGGAACGCGGAAATGGTAATTGCACTTGGGACAGACGTTCAGGTTGCGCTCGACTTCTGGCTTATAGATGATTTCAAGGCAGGCCTGGCACTTGATCCAGATTCCCTCGGGAAACCGGATTCCGGGACGCTGCTTTTCGGTGGTCTCTTCGTTCTGAACTTTCTTCTTCCCGAACAGGAATCCCATGGCGGTTACCTCAATGCCTTCTTGATCGATGCGACGAAGCGGTGGAGTTCCCGAGGCCCTTCGGCTTTGGCGCCGTGTCGTTCGACGATTTTCACGCACGCGCTGCCGACGATGGCTGCGTCGGCGTGCGCGACGGCGCCCTTCGCCATCTGGGGAGAGGATATCCCGAAACCCACCGCCAACGGAAGACGGATTGTCCTGCGCACCTGGCGGGTCCAGGAGGCGACTTCGGGCGGAAGCGCGGTGCGCGTTCCCGTGATTCCGGTGACGCTGATGAGGTAGAGGAACCCGCTTCCGGCCTCCGCGATGCGGCGGATCCGCTCCGCTCCGCTCGTCGGGGCCGCCAATGGGATCCAGTCGAGCCCGGCTTCCCTGACCTGCGGGGCCATCTCGCCCCACTCCTCGACCGGGAGGTCGACCACCAGAATCCCGTCGACGCCGACCTTCCGTGCATCCCGGCAGAGGGCCGGGATACCGTACCTGAACAGCGGGTTGTAATAACCGAACAGCACGATGGGCGTCTTGTGGGTCTTCCGGAAGCCGGCGACGAGATCCAGCACCCTGTGCACGGTCATTCCCCCCTCGAGAGCGCGCTGGGAGGCGGCCTGGATGGTCGGCCCGTCCGCGGTCGGATCGGAGAAGGGGACGCCCACCTCGAGGATGTCGGCGCCGGCGTCCGCTGCGGCCTTCAGGTATTCGAGGGAAGCCGCCGGCGTCGGGTCGCCCGCGGTCAGGTAGACGACAAGGCCCTTCTCCCCGCCCGCCTTGAGCCTAGCAAACGTTTCGGAAATCCGGCTGCTCAACGGACCACCCCCTTCCGGTCTTCGAGAATGGTGGAGGTGTCCTTGTCGCCGCGGCCCGAGACGTTGATGATGACCGTCTCGTCCTTGCGCATCTTCCGGGCCAGCGCGTAGCCGTAGGCCACCGCGTGGGAGGATTCGAGCGCAGGGATGATCCCTTCGTACCGGGTGAGCAGGTCGAATCCTTCGAGCGCCTGTGCGTCGGTGATCGCATGATATTCCGCGCGCCCCGTGCTCTTCAGGAAGGCATGCTCCGGTCCGACCCCGGGGTAATCGAGCCCGGCCGAGATGGAATGGGCCTCTGCTATCTGTCCGTCTTCGTCCTGCAGGAGGTAAGACTTTGTCCCGTGGAGCACGCCCACCTTTCCTTTGCAAAGCGATGCGCCGTGACGACCGGTCGACAGTCCGAACCCGCCCGCCTCGACCCCGATGAGCCGGACTTTTTCGTAGGGAACGAAGGCATGGAAGATGCCCATCGCATTGCTGCCGCCGCCGATGCAGGCCACGATCGCGGACGGGAGTCCGCCGCACGCCTTGCGGAACTGGACGATCGCCTCCTTGCCGATGACCGACTGGAACTCCCGGACCATCACCGGGTAGGGGTGAGGCCCTGCCGTGGTCCCGATCATGTAATAGGTGTTGCGGACGTTGGTCACCCAGTCGCGCAGCGCCTCGTTCATCGCATCCTTGAGCGTCCGGCTTCCGGAGGATACAGGAACCACCTCGGCCCCGAGGAGCTTCATCCGGAAGACGTTGAGCGCCTGGCGGCGGACATCCTCCTCGCCCATGTAGACCACGCACGACAGCCCGAGCTTGGCGCAGATCGTGGCGGTGGCGACCCCGTGCTGCCCAGCCCCAGTCTCGGCAATGATGCGCTTCTTGCCCATCCGTACGGCGAGCAGGCCTTGCCCGAGCGTGTTGTTGATCTTGTGGGAGCCGGTGTGGGCGAGATCTTCCCGCTTGAGGAATATCCGGGCGCCCTTCCCCTTCTCGGAAAGGCGGCCGGCGAAATAGAGCGGCGTGGGACGCCCGGCGTAATCGCGCGAGAGTTGCGCCAGTTCGGCCTTGAACCCCTTGTCGCGCATGGCCTTCCGGTAACCGGCTTCGAGTTCGACCAACGCGGTCATCAGCGTCTCGGCGACGTAACGGCCCCCGAAGGGCCCGAAGTGGCCCATGGAGTCCGGCCATTTGCTCGTGTCATGTCCCGGCAATGAATAATCCTTCCTTGGCTCTCGTGATGAATTCCCGGACTTTGCCTGGGTCTTTCTTCCCCGGGGCACTCTCGACGCCGGAGGCCACGTCGACCCCGAAGGGGCGCGCCGCGACGATCGCCTCACGAACGTTCTCGGGCGTCAGACCACCGGCCAGCATCCAGCAGATCGGCGTTCCGTCGGGTCGGCGCAACGTCCCGACACGCATGCCCAGCGCAGGCCAGTCGAGCGTCAACCCGGTTCCCCCGAAGGTCCCCGGCCGGTGAGCATCGAACAACAACGCCTCGCACGGGTACCCGCCGTAAGCAGCCGCCAGGTCGACCCCGGGCACGAAGCGCGCGACTTTCAGCACCCGGACCGGCACCCGGGCCGCATCCTCGGGCGACTCGTCGCCGCAAAGCTGGACGGCGCCCAGCCCCAACGCCTTCGCGATGCTGCCGACCGTTTCGGGCTTCTCGTCGGCGAAGACCCCGACCACGAGCGCCTGGTCCCCGACGGTATCGACGACCTCTCCGGCCCGGGAGGGATCGAGGTAGCGGGGAGATTGCCGGCAGAAATTGATCCCGATCGCGTCAGCCCCGAAACCGACGGCCATTCGCGCATCTTCCGGCGTCATGACGCCGCAGATCTTGACGCGAAACATGGGACCCTCCACCGATGAGCAGCTTCCGCCTACAGATTGACCACGGGCAGGTTCCCGAGCACGGCCTGAATGTTCTCCTCGGAATGCTCGTGATCGACCAGTCGGCCGTTGTTGTAGTCGTCATAAGCCGAGAGGTCGAGAAAGCCGTGCCCGCTCAAGTTGAACAGGATCGTCTTTTCCTTCCCTTCCTCGTCGGCGCGTTTGGCCTCGACGACCGCGGCATGGATGGCGTGGGAAGATTCGGGTGCCGGAAGCAGCCCTTCGGATCGGGCGAAAGTGAGCGCGCTTGCGAAGACGGCATTCTGAAGGTAGGCCTGCGCCTCGATCGCCCCTTCGTGGACAAGCTGGCTGACCAGCGGGGAGGCGCCGTGATACCGGAGACCGCCGGCGTGGATACCGGCCGGCATGAAATTGTGGCCCAGGGTGTACATCTTGACGATCGGGGTCAGCTTGGCCGTATCCCCGTAGTCGAACGCGTAGACCCCCTTGGAAAGCGTGGGGCAGGACGCCGGTTCCGCAGCCACGAGCCGGATATTCTTGCCGGACGCCTTGTCGGCATAGAACGGGAACGCGATCCCGCCGAAGTTGCTGCCCCCGCCATGGCACCCGATGACAATGTCGGGGTAGTACCCGGTCATCGCCATCTGTTCTTTCGCCTCCAGACCGATGACGGTCTGGTGCAGGATGACGTGATTCAGCACCGAGCCGAGAGCGTAGCTCGTATCTTCCCGCATGGCCGCATCCTCGACCGCCTCGGAGATGGCGATGCCCAGCGACCCGTTGCAGTCGGGATCCTCGGCGAGGATCGACCGGCCCGTATTCGTATCCATGGAGGGAGAAGGAACGACGGTGGCCCCGTAGGTTTCCATCAGCATCCGGCGGTAGGGCTTCTGGCCGTAGCTGACCTTGACCATGTAGACCTTGACCTCGAGGCCGAAGAAGGCGCCCGCGATCGATATGGCGCTTCCCCACTGCCCCGCTCCCGTCTCGGTCGCAATGCGGGTGCGCCCCGCCTTCTTGTTGTAATAGGCCTGCGGGATAGCGGTGTTCAGTTTGTGGGAGCCGGAAGAGTTGTTCCCCTCGTACTTGTAGAAGATGCGGGACCGGGTGCCGATCGCCTTTTCGAGACGATAGGCCCGGTAGAGAGGCGATGGACGGTGAAGCGCGTAAAGTTCCAGAACTTCATCGGGAATCGGGATGAATCTTTGCCTGGCCACTTCCTGCTCGATCAGCGACATCGGGAAGATGGGGGCCAGGTCCTGCGGGCCGACCGGCGCCCCGGTTCCCGGGTGGAGGACGGGCGCAGGCGGATTGGGCATGTCGGCGACGACGTTGTACCACGCCTTCGGAATCTGGGAATCGCTCAGTAGGAATTTCGTCTGCATGGGGCGGCTCCTTGACGGGATGCGTGCTGGTTTTCGATCGGTCAGCGAGTCTGCAACGACAGCAGCCGCCGGATTCCTTCCCGGGGGTCGCCGGATCGCACCAGCGTCTCTCCGACCAGGAAGCAATCCGCCCCGAGCGAGGACAGGCGCCGAACCTCCTCGGGCGTTGCGATGCCGCTCTCGACGATTTTGACGACGCCCTCCGGAATCAGAGGCAGCATTCGTTCGGAAGTCGCGAGATCGACCGACAGCGTCTTGAGGTTCCGGTTGTTGATCCCGATGATGCCGGCGCCCGCCGCGATGGCGACCGAGAGTTCGTCCTCGTCGTGGACCTCGACCAGCGCGTCGAGGCCGTATCGGGATGCCGCCGCCAGCAACTCGCGGGTCCTCTCCCGAAGCACGCTCACCATCAGCAACACGAGATCGGCGCCATAGGCACGCGCCTCGGCGACCATGTACTCGTCGAGCATGAAATCTTTCCGGAGCACGGGGGTATCCGGTACCGCCGCGCTCACGGTCTCGAGGTCGGAAAGGGAGCCGCCGAACCGCCGCCCCTCGGTCAGGACCGAGATCGCGCTGGCGCCCGCCTCCGCGTAGGCGCGACCGGTGGCCACCGCGTCGAGATCCGGCCGTATCCAGCCCCGGGAAGGCGACGCGCGCTTGATCTCGGCGATGATTCCGGCGCGCCCGGCCGAAAGCCGTTCGCGCAACCGGTTGCGCCGGGTGCTGGCCATCGCCCTGGCCGATACGGCCTCGAACGAGACGGCCGCCTTGCGACCCTCGAGATCCTCGAGGACACCGGCGACAATGGCGTCGAGGTGCGTGGACACGTTCAAGCCGGATCCTTCCGGCCGAGGATCGAGAGAAACGCCTCGAGGCGGGCCAGGGCGGCGCCGGAGTCGATCGACCGCTCGGCAACCCGCAGCCCTTCCTTGAGGTCGTCGGCCTTCCCGCCGGCGACGATTGCGAAGGCGGCGTTGACGAGGACCGCATCGCGCGCCGCGCCCTTGTTTCCCGAGAGTATGTCGCGCAGGATTCTGGCGTTCTCGTGAGCGTCCCCGCCCTTGAGCGAATGAGCCGGTGCGTACTCGATCCCGACGGAACGGGGGTCGAACAGGTATCGCTTGAAGGAGGAACCCTTGACGTCCCAAACGATCGACGTGCCCGTGAGGCTGACCTCGTCGAGGCCGTCGGTCCCGTGGACGACGAACGCCCGCCGCACGCCGGTCTCGGCCAGGACGCGCGCATAGGTTTCACCCAGCTCTTCGCTGTAGACCCCGACCACCTGGCAATCGGCGCCCGCCGGGTTGCTCAGGGGGCCGAGCATATTGAAGATCGTCCTGATGGCGATCTCCCTGCGAGGACCGATCGAATATTTCATGGCGGAGTGGAACTTGGGGGCAAAGAGAAACGAGATGCCCGCCTCGTCGAGCGCCCGCTGGACCTGCGCGATCGGGGAGCCGAGGTCCATGCCGAGTGCTTCGAGGACGTCGGCGCTTCCCGACTTGCTGGTTACGGACCGGTTGCCGTGCTTGGCCACTCGGATGCCGGCGCCCGCCGCCACGAAAGCGACCGTCGTTGATATATTGAAGGTACCCGCCCGATCGCCTCCCGTGCCGCAGGTGTCAAGAAGCGGCTCCCCGGGAGGGCCCGTGATCCGTGACGCCTTCTGGCGCATGACTTCGGCGGCTGCCGCGATCTCGGTCGGCGTCTCGCCCTTCATCGACAGGCAGGACAGGAACGCCGCGACCTGGGCCGGCGTCGCCTCGCCTCCCATGATCATCCGCATCGCATCGCGCATCCCGTCGGCGGTCAGGTTCTTGCCGGCTGCGACGGAGGCGATGGCCTCCCGGATGTTTCCGAAGACGTGGAGGACCGGCTGCCGGGGGTCGATGATGGCAAGGAAGTTCTCGAGCATCCGCATGCCGAACTGCGTGAGCACCGACTCGGGGTGAAACTGGACGCCGTAGATCGGGCGGGACACGTGGCGTATCCCCATGATCTCGCCATCCTCGGATTGGGCCGTGACTTCGAGCTCTGCCGGAAGCGTCGCCCGCTCGATCGCCAGGGAGTGGTACCGGGTCGCGGTGACGGGATTCTCGACCATCGAGAAAATACCGCTGCCATCGTGGCGAATGCGCGACGTCTTCCCGTGCATGAGCATCTGGGCGTGGACGATTTTGCCGCCGAAGGCCTGCCCGATGCACTGGTGTCCGAGGCAGACGCCCAGGATCGGTATCCGGTCGGCGAAGGCCCGGATCGCGGCAACAGAGATGCCTGCGCGGTCGGGATTGCAGGGCCCCGGCGAAATGACCAACCCATCGGGACGCATCGCCTCGATCTCCCCGACCGTGACGTCGTCGTTGCGGAAGACGCGAACGTCCGCGCCCAGCTCGAGGAAATATTGGACCAGGTTGTAGGTGAAGGAATCGTAGTTGTCGATCAGCGCGATCAAGAAAGCCTCCCTTCCGGACGGCGAACGCCGACCGCCCGGAAAAGGATGCTTGCCTTGTTGCAGATCTCTTCCCATTCGCGGTCGGGATCGGAATCGGCCACGATGCCCGCCCCCGCCTGGATAATGGCCTCTCCCGGCCGCATCACGATGGTCCGGATCGCGATGCAGAAGTCCATGCTTCCCTTGGAATCGAAATAGCCGACGGCGCCCGCATAGATTCCCCGGCGCGAGGGCTCGAGCTCCTCGATGATCTGCATGGCGCGGACTTTCGGGGCGCCGCTGACGGTCCCGGCCGGGAACGCCGCCCGGAGGACATCGAACGCAGTCAATCCCTCCCGGAGCTTACCGACCACGTTGGAAACGATGTGCATGACGTGGGAATAGCGCTCGATCACCATGAGTTCGTCGACCTTGACTGTCCCGGCGGCCGCGACGCGGCCCACGTCGTTCCTGCCCAGGTCGACCAGCATGACGTGCTCGGCGGTCTCCTTCGGGTCGGACAGCAGCTCGGTCTCGAGCAGGCGGTCCTCGTCGGGGGTCGTCCCTCGCGGACGGGTCCCGGCGATCGGGCGAAGCTGGATGACATCACCTTCCAGCCGGACGAGAACCTCGGGAGAGGATCCGACCACGGCGTTTTCCCCCATCTTGAGCAGGTACATGTAAGGGGAGGGATTCATCGCCCGCAATACGCGATAGACGTCCTCGGGGGTGCGATCGGTCCGGACGACGGCCCGGTTGGAAAGCACCGCCTGGATGATGTCGCCCTCGAGAATGTATTCCTTGGTCTTCCGGATCGACTCTGCGAATTCCTCCCGCGTCGTCTCGAACGGGAACTCTGCTTCTTTGGAATCGACCGGGATATCGGACCAGACGAGCGGATCGCGCAACAGCGTGCGGACCTCCTCGATGCCCTGCAGGCAACGGTCGTGGACCGGGCCGGGATCCTCCCCTTCGGCCACCTCGCCGTGCACGACGATCAGAATGCTGTGGCGGACGTTGTCGAACACCAGCAGACGCGAGGGGAAGAGGAAAAGGGCCTCGGGCATGTCTGCCGCCGGATGCAGGTCGGGGATCCGTTCAAGTCGACGTACGTAATCGTACCCGATGAAGCCGACCGCGCCGCCCGACAAACGCGGGAGTCCTTCGGCGTGCCGGTAATTGAGACGTCCGAGCAGCTGCTGCAGCGAGGCGAGCGGATCGTCCGATGCGGGAAGGCGTTCGGTCCGGGAACCACGCTCGATGGTCAGGGAATCGGCCTCGGCCCGGAAGCGAATCAGGGGGTCGAATCCGATGAAAGAATATCGCGCCCATTTCTCTCCCCCCTCGACGCTCTCGAGCAGGAAGTGGTCGGTCGGGAACCGGCGGGAAATCTTGAGGTAAGCGGATACCGGAGTCTCGAGATCGGCGTAGAACTCGTGCCAGACGGGAATGATGCCTCCGCCCTTCGCGTTCGCCGCGAATTGCGCCCTCGACGGGGTGACGGTCAGGGAACGTTCGTCACTTGGCGATGATCGCATCGATCTTTTGCTCCGCCTTGAGTTTTGAGATGGCCTTGCGCGCGGCATCCTTTTCAGCGTAGGGTCCGGCGAGGACGACATAGAGGCCGCTCTTTCCGTCCTTGCCGCTTCGGCCCAGGTGCGCCTTGCAGCCCGCCTGCTCGACCTTCTTGAGCCGAACGTCGGCTTTTTCCTTGTCCTTGAAGGCCCCCGCCTGAATCAGCGTTCCTGTGCTCTTTTTAGCCGGAGGCGGGACGCCCTTCGCCGGACCCGATTTTTCACGCGGCTTATCGACGGGAACTGGCTCGGGGTCTTCCTTCGAGAGAGAGTCCTGGAAGGTCAGCGCGTTATCCTGTTCGGGCGGCACGTAATCCGGCCGTCCGGGGGGGACGACGGGAACCCGGACTGCCTCCTCCGAAAATTTGCCCATCTCGCGTTGGATATTGTCGCCGGCGCGAACGGGGCCATTCGCTCCCTGCACCGCCCATTCGGCCCGAGGACCTTCCCCGGCCGTCTTGAATGCGTGATTGTCCGAGAAGGGAGCACCCCCCTTTTCGAGCTCCCGGCCGAAATAGATCCCGACGAGGAAAACCGCGACCAGGACGACCACGGCGCCGACGATAAAGAACGCGAAGGATTGTCGGCCCCCTTCGGAACGGAAGCTTTTCTTGTTGTAGAGGGCCTTCACATCTGCTCCGGTGCCGTGACGCCGATCAGCGAAAGGCCGTTCGAGACGATGATGCGTACGGCGTCCGCAAGCGCCAACCGGCCGGCGGTCCGCTCGGCCGCCTCGCCCAGGAAGCGGTACTGGTTGTAGAACCCGTGGAACGCCTTCGAAAGATCGAGAAGGTAGAACGGGATCCGGTGGGGCTCCCGCTGTCGAATGGTTTCGGAGATGACGTCGGGAAACCGGGCGATCATCTTCATGACGGCCAGCTCGGCCGGCAGCGTCAGGGCGTCGAGCGCCGTCACGTCGGGTTTAGGGATACCCCGGCTTTCGGCCTCGCGGAAGATGCTGCAGATCCGGGCATGGACGTACTGGATGTAGTAGACCGGGTTGTCGCTCGAATGCGTCTTCGCGAGCGTCAGGTCGAATTCGAGGTGCGTGTGGTGGCTGCGAAGCAGGTAGAAGAAGCGAGCAGCATCGACGCCGACCTCGTCGAGCACTTCCCGAAGCGTCGTGAACTCCCCGGAACGGGTCGACATCTGGACGGAGACACCGTCCCGCAGCAACGATACGAACTGGATCAGGAGGATCTCGAGTCGGGACGGATCTTCTCCGAGCCCTTCTAGCGAGGCGCGCAGCCGGGGAGCATAGCCGTGATGATCGGCGCCCCAGAGGTCGAGCATCGTATCGAATCCGCGCCTGTACTTGTCGAGGTGATAGGCGACATCGGCGGCGAAGTAGGTGGTTCGTCCGTCGGCGCGAACCAGGACCCGGTCTTTTTCGTCTCCGTGCGCCAGGCTTTTGAAATAGAGCGCGCCCTCGTTCTCGTAGAGCTCGCCGCGGTGACGAAGCTCCCGGATCGAATCCTCGACGACGCCGCTGTCGTGCAGCGTGGCTTCGCTGAACCAGTTGTCGTAGTGGACCCGGAACCGTTCAAGATCGGACGCGATCCCGGCCAGGATCCGCTCGTTGGCGACCCTCCTGAAAACAGGAAGAGCCTCCTCTTCTGGCACCCCGACATATCGGTCCCCGACTTCGGCCCGGAATTCCTCGGCGAGTTCCATCATGTACTGACCTTTGTAACCCGCCTCGGGCAGCTCGGCCGCCTTGCCGGATGCCTGGAGATAGCGCGCGAAAAGCGACCGCCCCAGGTTGTCCATCTGGTTGCCCACGTCGTTGACGTAGTATTCCCGGTAGACCTCATAGCCGGCGAACGCAAGCAGACGCCCCAGCGCATCGCCGACCGCCGCCCCGCGCCCGTGCCCCACGTGGAGCGGGCCGGTAGGGTTCGCGGAGACGAACTCGAGCAGGACCTTCTTGCCTTGCCCTGCCTTCGATGCACCGAAGTGCTCCCGTTCGACAAGTACGGCGGCCGTCACCGCGCGCCACGCGGAGTCGGAAAGGAACAGATTGATGAAGCCGGGCCCCGCGACGGAAAGGTCGCGAATCCAGCCGCCGGTATCTTGTTCACGAATGGCGGAAAGCAGGTCGGCGGCGACTTCGCGCGGATTCCGTTTCAGTTGGCGGGCAATCTGCATGGCGATATTGATTGCGTAGTCGCCGTGCTCTTCCTGCCGTGGGAGTTCCAGGAGGACGGGGATATCGTCTTCCACCCCCCATTCGTCGAGCTTCTTCCTGACCGCAGAGCGCACAAGCGCCCCGGTCAACATGCGGACGTCCAATTCAGGCCCCGAATACAAATTTATTTAATAAAGTGGGTAGTTTATCCCTTGTGCCCCGAGGGCGTCAACGCCAAATCGACCGGGTTCGACTCGCTCGGTCCGTGAGCCGTGACGCGGTCGCGTCCCCCGGCCTTGGACCGATAAAGCGCCTCGTCGGCATTCTTGATCAATTCTTCCCCAAGGATCCCGTGATCGGGGTAGCAGGCCAGTCCCATCGAGGCGGTCACGATGATCTCCTTGCCTGAAAAGTTGTATTTGATGTTCCGGATCAGCAGTCGAAGACGTTCCGCCGCCTGCATCGCCTTCGCCCCATCGACGTCCTCCATGTAGAGGACGAACTCCTCGCCGCCATAGCGACCGGCGAAATCGCCTTTCCGGACCGTCCTTTCGATGACGCCGGCAAACGTGCGGATAACCTCGTCGCCGGCCGGGTGGCCGTATCCGTCGTTGATCCGCTTGAAATGGTCGATGTCGAGCATGATGACGGCACAGGGACGGCGACGGTCCAGTCGCTCAAGAACTTTATCAAGCCGGGCGCAAAATGTTTTCCGATTGAGAAGGCCGGTCAACCCGTCGGTCTGGGCTTCGTTCGCAAGCCGCTCGACTTCCTCCGTGTGGGAGATGCCCATCCGCATGACGTTCAGGAACTGCTCCCCCCGGAGAATGTCGCGCAAATCGAAGGCATCCTCGCCGTCCCGTGAAAAACAGGCCATGACGCCTTGAAAACCGTCGGGAAGCGATACGGGAAGAAGTATGGCGCTCCCGTCGCCCGCCTCCCGCCATTCTTCGGGAAGAACCGGGATGGGCGTGGACGACTTGACCAGGCGCCGCTCCCCCTTCCGGGCAACCCACTCGATGTAAGTCGTGCCGAGGTCGACGTTCTCCCGCCGGGGTTCGACGTGACTCCCGTCACCGGTTTCCCACGCGATGGAACCCGTCTTCCCACCTCTTTCGACCTGGACCAGCATCACGCGCCCGGCATCCAGGTGGTTCCCGACGCATTCGCAGGTGATCCGGTAGAGCGCGGTGCGGCGATCCGGCCCTTCGCCAATCCCCTCACGGGACAGGTCGGCCGCTTCCGCGATCCGCCGCACCAGGTGATAGATGCCGTCGGCCCGGTCAACCTCCCAATAGACGGATTCGATCCTGGACTTCAGCTCGAGTTCCCGGCCGATGAAGAAGGCGCCCTGTTCCAGCATCGGAACGACGGGCTCTTCCCATGCTTCGTCCGAGAGCCGGACCGCGCCGAGAATTCCGGCGACCCCGGTCTCGTTCTGTACGGGGACCAGGGCAAGGGCAGTCGGCCGGACTTTTCCAGAAACAAGCGACAGGAGCATCGGGGCCTCCTTCCGCCCGTCGTACCGGATCGTCCGGCGCGTCTCGAGCGCCTCGGCCACGAGGTTCTTCAGTGGATCGGGGAGCGCGTCGCCGGGAGCGAACCCTCGCCCGGGGGGCTGCGAAAAGACGATGCGCAATGGATTTCCCTGCGCGAAGAAGACGACATCGGATCCGCAAAGCGGGAGGACGCCCTCGACCACGCGCCGGACTCCCTCCAGGGGATTCGCAAATTTCCGCAACCGGTCGAGGCGATCGGTCGGAAACGGCTCCTCGCTCCCGCGGGAGGGCGGCCGGCCGCCGATCGGTTCGGGAAGCTGATCGAACTTCGTCTCCCCGGCCGAACGCCGCCGGTTCTCGATCTGGAGAAAGCCTTGCGGCCAGGGGAGCCATCGACCGAGCAGACGGCCGGCCGGAAAGAAGACGGCAGCGTCGATGACGGTTCCGACCAGGGCATTGGATAGATCCCCGGCATTGAAGGCGATCCCCCAGGCTGCAATGACGCCGAGCGCGATCAGCCGTTCCGTCGAGGGGGCGAACCATGCGAAAAGGAGGAATAGCGGAGCGGCCACCACCCGAGCCCCCGAGATCACAGGAAAGACCCCGTGCAATTCGAGGATGCCTGCGGCGAACCAGCATAGAATCCCCGATACGTCCGGAAGGGAATATGCCCGCCGCGAGGCCTGGGCGCCATGCAGGAGAAGGATCGCGCCGACCGCAAGCGCGAGCAGTGCCCACCAGGCAGCGGCGTGTCGGTAAGCAGTCGACCATGGATTTGAGATGATGAGCGTAAGCGAGAGCAGCAGGTGCGCCAGCGCCCCGGCTTGCCGAAGGTATCTAGGGACGGCCCGGCCCTCCCTTGCCCCTGGGTTGGCCGGAGAGCGCATTGTTGTCGCCGCGCGTGTCGATCACGACTTCACCGGGATAGATGAGCCCCATCTCGCGTGCCCGCTTTTCGATGATGTCCCAGCTGGTCCGCAGTTTGTGGACCTCGTTCTGCAGGCGCGCCGTTTCCTGTCGCAGCTTTTCGTTTTCGGCCAGGAGCTGCTTCTCTGTCCGGGAAAGCCGCCATGTGCCGATGACGCCCTGGTCCCGTACCAGCGTAATGACGACGACGGCGATACCGACAATATAAAGCGCGATCCGGAAATAGCGGCGCATCCCGGATCGGGGCCTGATCTCGTTGTTTCCCATGGGTGCCAGTTTAATCGATCTCCTTGCGCGGGAGCGTGTGGAATTTTCGGACATGCTCCGAGGCTTCCCCGCGGTGGCATCCCTCGCAGATTTCAGCGATGAAATTGTCGGACGGGTCGCGCAGATAAGCCCCCGCGGCCCGGTCCTTGCCGTCCGGGGACATACCGATGCCGGCGTGGGGATCGTGGCAGGTCAGACAAGCGATCCGTCCGTTGTTCCCAGGCGTTAGACCTTCGTCGTAGAGCGGAAACATTGGTTTTCCCGCTTCCAGGAAACGACCGACCATCGGGATTAACGTCTCGAGGATGACGGAACCCCCGTAATTGGTCGGAACCTTCCTCTTGCGGCTGGGATGCTCGGACAGAGGCGGCAACGGCGCAATCCCTCCCTCCTGGTGACAGCGAAGGCAAGGCAGGTTCGGAAGGAACAGTTCATCGGAAGGCTTTCGCCGGACCTCGGGCGGGGGCAGGTCCTTGTGGGCGGGATGACAGCTTCCGCACGGCCCCCCTTCGATATCCCCATGCGGGGTCCCGACGATCCGTTCGGTCTTCGGGTGACATCCGATGCAGACACGCTCCGGCTTCTTTTCGCCTCCCCCTTCCTTTGGGTGTACCCGGTGGCAGGCGACACATCCCGTTCCCTTGCCGATGTGCCGGGCGGCCGTCCCGGCCTCCTTCCTTTCGTGGCATCCGGCGCATCCCGAATCCGGTTTCGTGTCCTGGTGCGGAGGATGACACGAGATGCAATCGGCTTTCGCATGCGAGGAGATCTTCACATGGCAGGGGACGCATTCGCCGTTCCGCGTCAATGTCTCCTCGGGTCGGTCGGCGGGAATCCGGAGAAGCTTCCCTGTCCCGGTCCCGACCGGGACGAATCCCGTTCCGTGGACGTCATGGCAGGAGGAGCAGACGAGCATCCCGGCCACGCCCCCGTCTTTGACATTCGAAAGAGGATAGACCGTCGGAATCGGTCGCCCAACCATGATGTTCATGGGGTGCCCCGCCTTGGCCACCGGCGAAGCCAACCCTTTTTCCCTGTGGCACGATCTGCATATCGCCTCTCCCGGCCCGCTGGCTGCCGGATCCGGCGTGATCCCGAGCATCCAGGGCGATGTCCCGCCGTGCGGGACATGGCAGGGTTCGCAGAACCCTTCCCCTGCAATCCCTCGCAGGTCGTGGGGCGTCAGCGCGAGTTTTTCCCTGTCAGGGTGGCAGGATGTGCACAAGAAGCCGGATGGACGATAGTCCTTCCTGAGCCGACGGGGGCTGTCGAGCATCCCGTGCGGCTGATGGCAGGTCGGACACGATATCGTCCCGATCCGGACGGCACGGCCGCGAGTATCGAATGCCGGCAGGTCGGCAGGGCGGCGCGTGGACCGGTCGGCATCACCTTCGAGGTGCATCGACACGCGAGGGTGGCAATCGGAGCAGAGTTTTTTCCATGGATCATCCGGGGATTCCCCCTTGCCGGGATCCACGAGCGTGTTCCTTCCGTGCACCGGGTGGCAGATGTCGCAGCCGAAATCCTTTCCCGCACCGGCCTTGGCGATCTTGGGATCGACGTGCGCCTTCCCCCGCATTCCCTCATGGCAGGAGAAACAGATGGCGCTCTCCCCCACGCCCCCGACGATCAACGCCGTTCCGGGCGCCGCCTTGTGGACGGAATGGCAGGTCCGGCAGACGATCTCCCCCTTGGGCCCCAGGACAAGGCGTTTTCCCTTTCCGAAGGCGGATTCGAACCGGTTCTTCTCGACCCGCTCGAAGACGGGGTGCGACAACACGATCCCGCGGGTTTCGCTGATGCTGTTCTGCTGATCGTGGCACTCGAAGCAGGAATAACCCTTGGCCGAGAGCAAAAGCGCCGTGCCGGCCGCAGCCTTGTGGATCGTGTGGCAGCGGAAGCAGAGGTCTTGTCGTTCGCCGACCTTGGTGACGTGCATCCCCTTCTCGCGCGCCTGTTTCGGGGTGTCGCTCTTGTAGGATGCGTGACATCGCGCGCAAAGGATCTCGGGACGGATCTCGCGTCCGCGGAACGCGCGCCCGCCTTCCCCCGTCCGGGAATGGAACACGTGGCACGATAGGCAATCCCCGACACCCGGATGATTCGGCTTGCCATCCCCCTCCTTCAGGGCAGGATGACAGGTAGCGCACAAGGACGCTCCCCCCTTCACGACGGCGCCGGGGCGGGGGTGGACGGGATGACAGGATATGCATTCCGGAAACGGGCGCCCTCGCCCGGATTCCTCCCCGGCCAAGGCGGTCGGATGTCCCCCCTTGCCGCCGGCATCCTTCGTTGGGTGGCATCTCAGGCAGAGCGTTTCCCTGCCCTCCCGAAGCAGCGATTTCCCCACTCCCCCATGGGCACGGTGGCATTCCTTGCAACCACCCTCGGGAAAGCGATTCATGTGGATGGCGCCCTGCCGGGTGGAATACGCCTGGTGGCACCCGACGCACTGGGCTTCTGAATTGCGACGGATCGAGGCGGAGGTCCCTGCGAGAACGCCCCACCCGCCTCCCTTCGTGTGAGGGGAATGGCAGCGGGAGCAGCGCCTCTGCTCACCTCCGCCCGGGGCGGGGTGCTGGGCTCCCCGCCAGAGAATGCCCCGCTGGTCGGAGACGACCCCGTTGTGGCAGCTGGAGCAGATCCGTTCCTCGCCGAACTCCTTCGCGTGTCCGGGGGAGAGGAACCGGCCGTCGAAAAAGACGCTTTGCCGGATGTGGCAAAGCGAGCACTTTTCCTGGTCGTAAACATCTGCGGCCCGGGCGCCTGGCGCCATGGTCGCCAACACCCCCATCAGAAGCAGGATAGCGATGGTCCTTGCGGCAGGCACGGCGTCCGGCTACCCTGCGATTTCCCGTTTAAACAGGATGAAAGCCCCGCGGACCTCGCCTGTGGGGAGGGTGAAGGGAACCGTTCCGACCATCTCCCATCCCTCCGAACCGGCCCGGTTCAGCTTGTCCATCTCAAGCCCCGTCTTGGGAAGCCCGCCGAAGATCTCGGGCCGCTTGACGAAGATCTGCCCGTATTCCCACTTTCTCGGTTCCATCGACACCTCTTCTTCCATGGGTGATTATTGCCTGGACAATGCGAGCACGCCGTCACGCTGGTCCGCGATCCAGATCCCTTCGGCCCCATCGGCAAGACCGGACGGGTCTCCGAAGATCGATGGCCTGGAATCGGCAGAGACTGCCTGTGCGAAATTGCCTTTTTCGTCGAAGGCTTGTACGAGACCGGTATAGCTGTCCCCGACCCAGATCCGGCCGCGATTATCGATTGCCAGCCCGGTCGGCCGGAAGATCCTGCCTGCCCCGGCGCCGAATCGCTTCAGGGTTCCGAGGTACTGCCCGAAGGCCGAGAACCACTGGATCCTGGCATTCATGACATCGGTCACGAAGATGCGCCCGCTCGCATCGGCCGCAATCCGGAAAGGCGTGTCGAATTCCCCGGCGTGATCCCCCTTCCTCCCCCAGCTTTCCTGTCCGCCCCCTTTTCGCTTGAACATGACGATCCTGTGATTCCGGTTATCGACGACGTAGATCGAATCGCCGTAGGCGCAGACGCCCGTCAGGCGCGCGCCTTTCCCAGCGACATACTCTTTTTTCAGACGCCCGGCGAGGTCGATCTCGAACACCCTGCCTCCTTCCCCGTCGGCAATCAGGATGTTGCCATCCGAAGTGACGCCTACGCCCAACGGGTCTTTCCAGATCCCGCGCCCCTGAATCTCGCGTATGAATTCGCCTTTGGGGGAGTAGATCGCGATCGACCGGTTTCCGCTGTCGAGAAGGAATACGACGCCCCTTCGATCGATCGCGACGTCTGATGGAAAGGAAAGCGTCCTGCCACCGGCTTTGCGCAGCGACAGCGCGTGCGGCTTCCGGATGGCCTCCGCGGCCGGAGCCGACCCCACATGGATTAGGAGCAATAGCCCGCCGATGAGCGCAGCGCCGATGCGGCGAAGCGTCAAGGATTCCACTGCCTGGCGCCTCCTTCGTGCATGCGCAAAGCGATCGGATCGGCATATCCGGGCGGTAGCGTGGAGAGACCGTGCTCCTTCAGGGAGCGCATCCCCGGCTCGGAGTGGCAGCGCCTGCACCCCCCCGGGTTGCCGAGAGGCGGGTGGCCCTTGGGACCGGTCGCAGGCACGCTCCCCGTGTATCGCAGGTGCACGCGTCCGTTCCCGTCCCGGCTGCCGGTAAACCGCGTCGAACCGTCGGGAGCATGGCAGACCGGGCAGGCGACGTAGTTCGCGTGGAGGTTCCGGAACGGGGCCAGCGCCTTATCCCGCTTGTGGGGGGCATCGCCGTGGCAGCCTTCGGCGATGCAGGCCTTCTGGTCCGTGAGGGTGCGGCGGTTTTTCCCGGGATGGTAATACGAGCCGTCGTCGGTCGCAGGAACGAGCGGGGCCGAGGAAATCCCCGGGACGGCACCCCGGGCTATCAGGACGAAGATGGCGACGGCGAGGATCACCGCAAGAAGGTCGGCCACCTGTCTCATGGCGTGCCTCCTTCATCCGGCCTGGAGATGCCGTCGAGGAGTTCCCGTGCCTTCCCGGCCATCGGGTTGAACGGGTCGGATTCAAGAAAGACCCTTAGCTGTTCGGAAGCCAGGTCCGGTCGCCCCTGCCGGATCCGGGACACGGCGAGGTTGAAACGCGCCTGCGAATATTCCGGGTAAAGGCGCAAGGCTTCCTCGAAGATGGACGCCGCCTCCTCATAACGCCCTTCCCGGGTCCGACGGTTTCCTTCGTCGAGCATTTCCCTGACCTGGACGGTTTCGCGTTCAGCCGCCCCATGCTGCACCGTCGGGACCGGGACGAGAATCCCTGTTTCCACGAGAGAAGCGACCCATCCTCCGCGGGATTCGGCCGATTCCAGCGGCACTTTCCCCGTGAAAATCGACCAACGGAATCCGGCCCGGGCGTGGATGAACCGGAATGGAACATGGCATCCGATAATGTGAAGAGCCCAGCCGGCTCCCATGGCTGTGTGGGTTATTCGGAGCCACGCGTATTCCGTCGGCCCCGGGACGCCGAAACGCCCGGGCCAGTGGAGTACAATCCCGCTCGTGATGGCGAGGAAGCTCCAGCACAGGATCAGGCAGTAATCTTGCTTTTCGGGAAGCGTGAATTTCCCCGCAGCGGCCCTTGCCTCGGGTGTAGTCTCGCGCGTCCCGGTCGGAAGAAAGGCGATATGGTCGATCGCCACGTCGTGGCGGACTCCGATCACGAGCAACGAAAAGAGGTGGGCGAGGAACAAAACGGTCGAGGCCAGCCCGATGGTACCGTGGATTCCGCGCCAGAACCCCGGGGCCAGTGCGGAAAGGATCAGGAGCAGCGCCAGCAGCAACGCCGCGACATGCTGAAGGATTTGCTGCAGCGAATACCTTTTGACGGTTTGGGGCGGGTTGATCCAGTTCATCGTTCATCCCCCTCGGGCAGCGGCCCGTTCCCGCAAAGCCATCGACCGGGGATAAGGCCGGCCAGGCAGGCAACCAAGAACAACAGGAGCGCCCCGATGCGTTTCGGGCGTTCGCCGGGCGCCCCCTTCCCGTGGCCTCCCAGCGCCTTCATCCGATCGGTCACTTGTTCATGGCAGCCGGCTCCCCGGCAGGTCGCAACATTGTCCGTGCGACTGCCGGCCATCCCCGATGGATGCGGGACGTGGCAAGCGGGGCAGGCGCCGCCGGGGCGGTTGGTCGCGAGGCCCCCGTGAACGCCTTCGGCAACCGACAGCGCTTCTCCCGCGTGACACCCCTTGCAACGGGCGGAGGCGGGAAACGCGGCCGAAGGGGGGTCATCTGCCCTGTGACAGAACAGGCACGGAGACGAGGGCATCGCCGCGTGCCTGTGCGATTCGGTCGTTCCCCCGAATGCGGCACGACGGTGGCTCTCAGGGACGTTCCCCGCGCCGTTGGCATGACACTCGTCGATGCAGCGGGCGGCGCCCGGCGTGACGGTGTGCGGGGCCATTTTCGCGTCAGGGTGGCAGTCGGAGCAGTAAACCCCGTCGTGGAACTTGCCGGGGGGTTCGGTGACCCGAAGATCGGAAACCCTCGCTCCTGTGCGCGCAAGTTCCAGCCGATGGCAGAACAGGCAACCTTCCTGGTCTGCCGCATGGGCGGAAGACAACAAGGCCGTCAACGCCAGGATAGGCACCAAAGCCATTCCCCTACTCAACATAGAACCTCACGTCGACGTGGATTTCCGCCTCTTTCGGGTCGAAGTCCCACTTGGAGACTTCGCGCTTGACCTGGTCTAGGAACTGCTTTTCCAGGACACCTTCTGTTTCGGGCCTGAGGACTTCGGTCGATACGATTGCCCCCTCGGAGTTTGTCCTCAGCTTCAAGTAGACGTTCATCCATCCCGCCGTAAACTTGCTCTGCTTGATCTTGAGGTTCGGGTATGGAACCTGGGTGTAGTGCCGCTCGATGTCTGTCGACGGGTAGCTCGTCACGACCATCTTGACCCGAGGGTCCATGTAGCCGGCGCTGCCTCTCCCACTCCCGCTTCCGCTCCCGGTCCCCGACCCCGTCCCCGATCCGCCGCCGGTCCCCCCGCCCCGCCCCCCTGATCCGCTGCCCCAGCCCTCGTTTCCCGTGCCGCTGCCGGTCCCCTTGTAGGCGCGCTGGTTCTTTTCGGCTGCATCCCGGGCCGCGCCTCGAATCCCGGAGGATTGCAGACCCGCCAGGAAATTGGCGAATTTCGATGGTTCCGACGGGCCCGGCCTTGCGACCGACGGTGCAGGGGCCGGCCCTCCGGGTCCGGAAGTCGTGACGCCGGTCGCCGGGGCGCCTCCCCCGGGATTCCCTCCCCCGCCGGCGGGGTTCACGACCCCCGCCTTAGAGGCCCCGGGAATGGAATAAGGCAGGTTTGCCGTGGCGATGGGTGGCGGCGCAAACCTGGCTGGAACCGACGCCGACGCCGGAACGACGGCGGGAGGCGGAGGAAGCACAGGCCTCTCGACGAAAGCGCGCACGCGCACTCCCCGCTGCGTCGTCACTGCCTCTTTCTTGGCGGGCGCCACGCCCGGGATCAGGAACAGCGCTGAATGGAGCAGCGCTGCAATCCCGACGTACAAGACGGGTTCCAGGATGGAGCGCAACCGACGGCCAGGCAAAATATTACTGACCTCCCCCCTTCTCGATCACGGGAAGGGAAAGGTCGCTGATACCGACTTCGAGGAGTCGATCCATCACCGACGCAATCGACTGGTAGCGGGTGTCGCGATCGGACTTGAGGATCACGTTCGTCCCCCCGATCTTCTGGCGCTCCTTGACCTTGGCGCCTACCTGATCGATCGTCACCTTGGCGCCATCGACGAAGACGCGCCCATCGCGGTCGATAAGCACGCTAACCCCCTTGTTCGAGATTCGCCCGGCGCCGGCGGCGGTCTCGGGCAGCTTCACGCCCATCCCCTTGTCGTAGCTCAGGACGGTGGACACCATGAAGAAGACGATCAGGAGGAACAGGACGTCGACCAGGTTGACGATCGGGATCCCTTCGTCGTCGTTGGGCACCGTCCTCTTAAACTTCAAGGTAGTCCCCCCCGATCGTATCGAAGCGCTGCGAGCGCTCCGCGACGTTTTCCTCGAGGTCGCCCAATGCATCCAGGAAGCGGATGGAGCTCTTCTGCATGTCGAGCATGAACCTGTTGACCCGGTCGAGGAAATAGAACGACAGGAAGTAGGCCGGGATGGCGACGACGAGGCCTGAAGCGGTGGCGATCAACGCTTCGGAGATGCCGGTCGCGACGCTG
This sequence comes from Candidatus Deferrimicrobiaceae bacterium, assembly GCA_036504035.1. NCBI lineage: Bacteria > Candidatus Deferrimicrobiota > Candidatus Deferrimicrobia > Candidatus Deferrimicrobiales > Candidatus Deferrimicrobiaceae > Candidatus Deferrimicrobiaceae bacterium. The sequence goes on along the minus strand of DASXVV010000013.1, from coordinate 22,137 downwards.
GCGGGATTCCCGCCGCCGGCGGTGGCCCCGATCGCCCGGAAGGAGGCGATCATGCCGGTGACCGTGCCGAACAGGCCGATCAGCGGGGCGATCTTCGAGATGGTCTGGAGGATCAGGATGCCCTTTTCGAGTTGGGCGACTTCCAGTGCGCCCGCGTCCTCGATCGACCGGATGACCTCGGCGCGCCCCCGACGCTGGTTCTTGAGTCCCGCCTTGATGATCGTGGCTACTGGCCCCGAAGTCGACTCGCAATGCTTGTTGGCTTCGTCGAGCGAATTGCGCTCCAGGAACCCGTTGATCACCCCCATGAACGAATCTGCGTCCATGCGCGCCCTGCGAAGGTAGATAACGCGTTCGATCCCGATGGCTACAGTGAGAATCGACAGCAGCACCATCGGGTACATGACAAATCCGCCCGCTCTGAATATTTCGATCATTCAAGCCTCCATGGGATGATACGTCCAGACCGTCTAGAAACGACCGTGACAGGGAGCACAAACTTCCCGGAAATCCGGGACGCGCCATTTTGACCCGGCCCCGACGCCGGACTCGCCCTTGAGCACGCCCTTTGCGTGGGGGTTGTGGCACGTGCTGCACCGAACCATGTCGCCATCGCCGAGCGGCAACGTGACCTGGTGCCTCTGTTCGTAGGCGACCTTTCTTGCAAGCTTCTCACCGCTCATCGCGACGTTGTGGTCCCTGTCGGGATGGGGCCGGTCGGGGTGGCAATTGGAGCAGATGCTGACCTCTTCGCCCACCATCTCGAGATTTTTGGGATTCCGCGGCTTCGCGAGATCGGGATCCTTCTTGTGGCAGAAACGGCAGGATTCGATGCGTATCCGGCCGAAAGGATCGATCTGGCGGTGGGGATTGCTCAGTTGATCCTTGTCCTCGAGATGGCACCGGTAGCAGAACTGGTCCTGCTCCGCGTAAGGGCCGCCACGGAGGAACCGTGGATTCGCCGGATCGGGCTTGCGATGCGAAACCTCGTCATGGCAGGTCGTGCAGATCAGCTTCCCCTGTTCGAGCGGATAGCCCAGGTAATCCATTCGCCATGTGCTTTCGGAGGAGGAGGTCACCCCGACCACGTGGGGGGCCTTGGGCACGCCCGGGCGCCCGTGGCAGCTGTTGCACAGTTTTTCGATGTCGCGCCCCTCGCCAAGCGGAACTTCGGTCCCTTCCTTGATCTTGCCTGGATGACAGGCGAAACAGAGGAAGCGATTTCCGTGGGGATTCGGAATCTTCCCCTCATACACGATTCTGGCGTAGGCCTCACGCATGCCGTAGATCGAATCATGGAGCTTGTGGCAGGTCGTGCAAAGGATCTTCCCTTCGCGTCCGGGCAGCTTGCCGGCTTCGATTCCCGCGGCGACGCTCTTCGCCTGCTCTCCTTCGGGCATGTTGTGAGTTTCCATCCCCGGGTGGCAAAGCCGGCACAGGTCCGGGATTTCCATGATGAATTTTGCGGTTGTTGCGGTCGGATTGTCGAAATGGCAGAAGCTGCAGGCGAGTGTTTCATGTGAATTGTACTTATTGACCGGCGCCTGTTTCGAACCGGTGCCGTCCGCCTGGAGGCCCGGCTTTCCGTCCTGTGATTCGACGAGGACACTCGGTTGCTTGCCCTTGTAGATGAGCAGCCAGAAATTGAACTTGTCCTTGGGGTGGCACGCGAGGCACGCTTCGTTGAGGATCTGGTGCGGTTGTTCGTTGGAACGGATGATCTTCGTGTTCTTCAGATCCTTGATGACGGTCTCGCCCGCGGGCGTACCGGCAGCGACGGCCAGGGAAGACTGGATCAGGATCAGCAACGCGAGTAGGAGGGGATGCACTTGGATTCGAACGTCCTTTCGGCGGATGATCAGAAGCTGACGCTGGTCGGGCTGGTTGACGTCCCGCCGCCCCCACCGCCGCCTCCCCCCCCACTCAAGGCCGCGGCAGCACCGGCCGCCAGCAATCCGACCCCCGTCAACAACCACCAACTATAATACCATGGCCTTTCCTGGGCTTTCTTCCCGGCGGTCTTCGATGGCCACCCTGCTTCCGCCAGCAAGGCCGTAATGCGGGAGGCATTCGAGGAATACCCCTTCTCGTCCTCCGGGAAGCGGACCGTTCCGAGGAGCCGAGGCTCCGGAGAGGATGCCGAGGCTGAAAGAACTCGTAGTTCGGGCACGCCGTCTCTACGGCCGAGCATCAGGAACGCGAGCTTTTCGACCCCCGCCTCCTTCGCCATTTCGGAAACGATCGGACCCGCCTCCCGGATTTCGGAACCGTTCGCTTCGAAAAATCCGGCGAGCCTCGATTCGCGATCGCCCGAAAGGAGAACCTCGACCCGCTCAGTGTCTCCCACGAGCCACTGTCGCGTCCCGACGGAGGCCTGGTACCCCGGATGCTCGAGCCGAACCCGCACGGGCCGGGAGGCCGGGACCCGGATGCGTCGTGGCGTCACGCCCTGGTCGGCATTATCGATGAAGACGCGCGCCCCTTGCGGAACGGATTCGAACAGGATTTCGGCTTCGGCCGCAGCGCCTTTTCCGGTCTCGGCCCAAAGCTGGCGGAACTGGGGGGAGTGAAGGGCCGGGTCCGGTTCGAAGCCTGGCTCAAGGGACCGGGCTTTCCGGAAACTTGCGAGCGCCGCTTCCTTGTTCCCGTTCCAGATCGACAAGGTGCCCAACTTCAGGCAAACATCCGCAAGGATCGGTCGGGTCGCATCCCCGAAGCGATACTTCCGCATCTCTTTCTCTATGCCCGAGAGCGCGCGTTCCGCTTCCCTGTTCTCGAGACGATCCATCCTGCGGCTTGCCTCGGAAACGCGGATCGAAATATCTTTCAGCGTGGAATCATCGATTTCAGCCAGCACGGGCCCGAGATCGCCCCGTCCCCTGGCTGTCAAGGCCGCGTGGACATCGAGCCTTTTCTCGATCTCGGCGAGAACCGGGGAAAAGCGTTTCCGGGCGTCCTCGTCGGAAATCGAGGCGGCGGAGTATTTCAGCAGGAGCACCGGTTCCCGCCCCTCCGCGCGGCAAGGAACGGCCAACCCGCTCCATTCGAGGAAGAGAACCGCCGCAAGGGAGGCGCAGAGCGCCCTAAGCGCGCTTGACGAATATTTCATCGGTGATGTCCCGATCGACCGCCACGGTCGTTTCCCCGATTTGAAGGACATAGGACGGGTTTCTCTGAAGGAGCCGGATCCGGCTTCCCGGTACGATGCCGAGGGAGCTGAGCTTTTCGAGCCTTTTTCGGGACTTGGGGGTGATGAAGACGATCCGCACGGTATCCCCGAGGCCGGCGTCCGTCAGGCGCGTGACGAGCGGAAGGATCTCGGTCCGGATCCGGTCGCAGCATTCTCCCCGGGGGATCGTCTTCCCGTGGGGACAGACCGGCGGGTGTCCCAGGAAGGTGCACACGCTCTCGGTCACGGCCTCGGAAAGGACGTGCTCGAACTTGCAGGCACTGTTCTCGATCTGCGAGTCCTCGAGGTCGAATAGATTGGCGAGCAGGACCTCGGCCAGCCGGTGGCGCCGGATGATCCCGCGTGCCCGTTCCTCGCCCGATTTCGTCATCCGGATCTCTTCCGGCGAGACGTCGATGTATCCTCCCATCGCCAGGTCGTCGAGGAGCGTTTCGGGGCTTTCTTCTTCCGTATGGCGAAGCAGCGTCTCCATCGTCGGTCGGCCGCTTTCCCTCAGCGTCCAGATCAGTTCAAGGATCTCGTCCTGTCCGTATTCGGTCATCGACCGCTCCCTTTCGAAAAGATTTTCTTCAGGAAATTGATCACGCGCGATTCAGGAATCGGAAACGAATAGTGGCAATTGGGGCAACAGACCAGCGAGCAATCCTTCCCCATCGGACAACCGGTCCGGCATGCCCTCGACGACGGATCGATCTCATGCTGGCAAAGTGGACACTTTAACTTTTCCACGTCGATTCTCCTACAGGACAATTCCCAAATGTCGGATCGCATAGTTGAGTGCGGCCCCGACCAGGATCGCGAACGGGAAGATGAACACCGCCATGCCTACGGCGATCTTCATCCCGTGCTCCTTGATGATGACCAGGAAATTCGCGAGGCAAGGGATGAAAAGCGTCATCGTAACCAGGCTCACGAGCACCTGAACGTGGTCCAGCAAACCGGCCTGCGCCATGCGGTAGAGCCCGGCCGCTCCGTAGTCCCTGCGAAGGAACCCGATCAGGAACACGCCCGCGGTGCTGGGAGGCAGATCGAGCAGTCGCACGATCAGAGGCTGGGAAACCCGTTCGATGAAAGCCAGCGCCCCGGTCCTGTCCGCAACGAAAAGGATCACGGTTCCCACCACGAATAGCGGGACCGCCTCCCGCAAATACCACTCGATGCGGGCCATCGTCTTGACTGCCAGGTTGCCCAGCTGCGGCATCCGGATCGGCGGAATCTCCATGATGAAATCCGACGAGTGGCCCGGGATGACTTTCGCGGCAAGCCAGCCCACCAGGATGATGACGCCGACGACGATTGCGGTCCAGATGAGCGCCGCGTGCAGGCCGACGCCGCCCAGCATCCCTAGGATCACCCCGAGCTGTGCCGAGCATGGAATGCCGAGCGCGAGTAAAAGCGTGACGATCAGCCGCTCTTTCCGGGATTCGAGAATCCGGGCCGTCAGCGTGGCCATGGTGTCGCACCCGAGGCCGAGCACGAGCGGCAGAACGGCCTTTCCGTTGCAGCCGATCCGTTTGAACAAGCGATCGACCATCACCGCGAGACGGGGTAGATAGCCCGAATCCTCGAGGATTCCGAAGAAGAAGAAGAAGGTCCCGACGATCGGCAGCACGATGGCGACGGCATACGATAGCGCCATCGAGATGACCCCGTATGGGCCGACCAGGAATGACCGAAGGATCTCCCAGGGGATGACCGCATCGGCTAGCCGGGTAACCGCGGGAATCACCAATTCCCCGAACAGCCGGTTCTGCAGGAGATCGACCAAGGTGCCGGCGCCGAAGGCCCCCACGAATCCGTAGGCGACCAGAAGAACTCCGAGCAGCACCGGGATGCCGTAGACGGGATCCATGGCCCATTGGCCGAGCCGCTGGGCATAACCGTGAGCCGGTCGTTCGGACGGCTCGATCCCCAGCCGCTCCACCAGGCGATCCGTCCATTGGGCGCGCCTCTGGTTGACGATGTAGCCCACGTCGTCCCCGACCCGCGCGACGAGCCGGTTCCGGATCTCGTTCATCGCGCGGACCCGGTCTTCGGTGACAGAAGCCCGAAGCCATGCCGCAAGCGAATCGTCCCCCGAAAGCAGCATCAGGGAAAGGGCGCGCCGCCCGATCGGCGCATCTTCTGGGATCAACGGCTCCATCTCCGAAATGGCGGCCTCGATGATTTCCCCGTAATCGATCCGGACCCGTGAGACGCTGGCCCCCGCTATGAGTCCCGTCAGCCGGTCGGTGCCTTTCCCTCTAACGGCGACGATCCCGAGCACTGGGACGCCGACGTCCTCTCCCAGGCTGTCGATCCGCGGCATGACACCCCGCTCCCGCGCTTCGTCGACCATGTTGACCACGACCGCCATGGGCACGCGCATCTCGGAGAGTTGGGCCGTGATCATGAGGGAACGTCTCAGATTTTTGGCATCGCAAACCTGGAGGATCTTCGCCCCGGGTTCATTCATGAGAATGTCGCGTGTGACGCGTTCATCCTCGGACATCGGGTGGAGGGAGTAGACCCCGGGGGTATCGATGATCTCGATGACTCGTCCCCGATCGCGTATCTCTCCTCTTGTAATCTCGACTGTGGTACCAGGATAGTTCGAAACATTCACATATCTGCCGGTCAAACGACCGAAAACGACGCTCTTCCCCACGTTCGGATTGCCGACCAGGATGACCTTCTCGGCGATGGGGGCCTGTGCGAGGCTTGTATTGCTCATAGCACCGGTCCGGCCGTCCGCTGCTTGCGCTCGCATTTTCGGCAATATCCGTAGATGTCCAGCCGGTGCATGGTCGGCTTGAATCGATGCGCCTTCGCAACCTCGGTCTGCAATTCCTCGATCCTCGGATCGATAAACTCGGTCACGACACCGCAGGCCCGGCAGACCAAGTGGTCATGATGCGAAGACAGGTTGCTCTCGTATCGCGTGACCCCTTCCCCGAAGCCGACCTCGTTGGCGTATCCGAGCTTCAGGAGAAGCTTGAGTGTCCGGTAGACGGTCACGGACCCTATGGCGGGAAAACTATCCTTCACGAGACGCGTCAACTCCTCTGCCGACACGTGCCTCCCGCAGCGAAAAAATCTCTCGATGACCGCGGAGCGGCTTCTGCTCCGCTTTCCTCCGGAAGCAAGTATCCGCTCTTCTACCTTTTCCAGGAGCTTTTGCAATGGGCTTCACCGCCTGACATGATCATGAATTTCATTTTCATTATATGGACGAGAAGCGCTTCCGGTCAAGCGATTTCCGCCGTCAGGGCATAAAAAAAGGCGACCCCGAAGGGCCGCCTTTGATGAGAGTTTCTTGTGCTTTCGCGAATCCCGGTTCAGCTCCCGCGTTTGATGGGCGCAGAGACGGTCTTCTTGCGGGCGACCTTCTGGGCGCCTGGTTCCTTGGCGGTGCCGGCCCCTTTGGAAGCCGGCTTCCTGGTTGCGGCCTTTGCCGACTTCACTGCCGGCTTCGCGGCGCCCTTCGAGGGCGCCTTCTTGCCCTTCGCAGGTGCGGCTTCCTTCTCTTCGGAAGGCAGATATTCGATGATGGCCATCTCGGCGCCGTCCCCGACCCGGTAACCGGTCCGGATGATACGGGTATAACCGCCTGCCCGTTCAGCGAAGCGCCCGGCAAGACCGGAAAACAACTTGTCGGTCGTGGTCTTGTCGCTCAGGAGCGTGAAGACCATGCGTCGGGCGTGGAGAGTGTCCTTCTTGCCGAGCGTGATCAAGCGATCGGCGAGGCGACGCAGTTCCTTGGCTTTCGGAACGGTGGTCTCGATCCGTTCGGACAAGACCAGCGCGTTCATGAGATTCTTCAGAAGCGCCTTTCGATGGGACGGGTTACGGCCTAGTTTCCGGTGGTCGACAGCATGACGCATAATGCTATCCTCTTTGTCTTTTGTGTGTTTATTCTTCTTCGTGCGGCGGGCTGTACTTGTCGGGGGAGAAGCCGTCGACTTTCATGCCGAGCGACAATCCCATGCTGACCAGCACGTCCTTGATCTCGTTCAGGCTCTTCTTCCCGAAATTCTTGGTCTTGAGCATCTCGGATTCGGAACGCTGGACGAGCTCGCCGATATACTTGATCTCGGCATTCTTAAGGCAATTGTAGGCACGGACGGACAGCTCGAGTTCCTCGACGGGCTTGTAGAGATTTTCGTTGCCGTCCGCCTCTGCGGCGATGGCGGGCTCGTCGGGCATGTCGGCTTCTTCGTCGAAATTGATGAAGACGGTAAGCTGTTCCTTAAGGATCTTGGCGGCGTAGGCAACAGCATCGGCCGGCAGCATCGATCCGTCGGTCCAGACTTCCAGCGTCAGCTTGTCGTAGTCGGTCTGCTGCCCGACGCGGGCGTTGGTGACGGTGAAATTGACCTTCTTGATGGGAGAGAAGATCGCGTCGATCGGAATCGTCCCGATGGGGGCGCCTTCGTCGAGGTTGCGTTCGGCGGAGACGTATCCCTTGCCCATCCGGACGGTCATCTCCATTCGGAGATTGGCGTTGTCGGAAAGTTCGGCAATGTAGTGATCCCGGTTGAGCACTTCGACCATGGCATCCATCTTGATGTCGGACGCCTTTATTTTTTTGGGGCCTTTTTCCTCGATGACGATCGTCCGCTGCTCCGGGGAATGCATGCGAAGGCGCACTTCCTTGAGGTTGAGGACGATGTCGGTCACGTCTTCGACGACGCCGGTGATTGCGGAAAACTCATGCTGCACGCCCTCGATGCGGACCGAAGTGATCGCGGCGCCCTGCAGCGAGGAAAGGAGGATCCGACGAAGCGCATTACCGAGAGTCGTGCCGAACCCGCGTTCAAGCGGTTCGGCAACGAACTTGCCGTAATCCGCGGTTGCGCTGCCGGCCTGGATCTCGATGCGCCGGGGCTTGATAAGTTGCTTCCAATTTCGCTGGAACATGCTGCTCCCTTCTTTAGATCCGGAGAATTACTTGGAGTAGAGTTCGACGATCAGCTGTTCCTGGATCGGCTCACGGACATCGACGCGCGTCGGGAACGTCTTGATGACACCCCGAAAATTCGTTCGATCGAGTTCGACCCAGGCCGGAATCCCCTTGCGGACCACGGCATCGAGCGCTTCGTTGATACCCACTACTTTGCGGCTCTTCTCCTTCAGCTCGATCACATCCCCGGGCTTGACGAGGAAAGACGGGATGTTCACCTTCTTCCCGGCAACAAGGAAATGGCCGTGACGCACCATCTGACGGCTTTCCCTGCGGGTTTGCGCGAAGCCGAGCTTGTAAACGACGCTGTCCAGCCGACGCTCGAGGAGGATCAGCAGGTTTTCGCCGGTCTTCCCCTTCATCTTTTCGGCCTTCTCGAAATAGTTTCGGAACTGCCGTTCAAGCAACCCGTAAAGACGCTTTGCCTTCTGTTTCTCGCGAAGCTGGGTGCCGTAATCGCTGTGTTTGGGACGACGCTGTCCGTGCTGCCCCGGCGGGTAACCACGTCGTTTGACGGCGCACTTGTCGGTGAAACAACGATCGCCCTTGAGGAACAGTTCTATTCCTTCGCGGCGGCAGAGTCTGCATACCGGTCCTATGTACCTGGCCAAAGACTATCCTCCTGTTTACTTTGGTGACGTTATTCTCACACCCGGCGCCGCTTGGGAGGGCGGCAGCCATTGTGCGGAATCGGTGTCACGTCCCTGATGTAATTGATTTTCAGACCCGCGGCCTGAAGCGTCCGCAGGGCAGCCTCCCGGCCGGAGCCGGGGCCTTTTATATGAACCGTCACCTGGCTGACGCCACATTCCATCGCCTTCTTGGCAACTTCCTCCGCGGCCACGGTGGCTGCAAACGGGGTGCTTTTTCGCGACCCCTTGAACCCCTTGGAGCCGGAGCTGCACCACGCCAGCGTGTTGCCGTCGGGATCGGTGATCGTGATCAGCGTGTTGTTGAACGTCGCCCGGATGTGCGCGACCCCCACGGGGACGTGCTTTTTGATCTTTTTCTTGCCTTTCTTCTTCGGCGTTGCCATTACTCCTCCGTGTGCCCGCCGGTCGGCAGGGCGAATATCATCGGGTTACTTCTTGGTTTCCTTCTTCTTGCCGGCAACGGCGCCCTTGCGGGGGCCCTTACGCGTGCGTGCGTTCGTGTGGGTGCGCTGGCCCCGGGCGGGAAGGCCTTTGCGGTGACGAAGACCGCGATAAGAGCCCAGGTCCATCAGGCGCTTGATGTTCATCGAGATTTCTTTGCGAAGGTCACCCTCGACCCTGTAGTTGCCGTCGATGACATCGCGGATGCGAGCAACCTGATCTTCGGTCAGAGCGCTGGTCCTGGTATCGGCGGGGACACGCGCTTCCTCAAGAATCTTCGTGGCTGAGGTCGGTCCGATCCCGTAAATATAGGTCAGCGCGACCGATATTTTCTTCACCTTCGGTATGTCGACTCCGGCTATACGTGCCAAACGTGCCTCCTTGCTTTCCCAAGGCGCCTTTTCAGGCTATCCCTGGCGCTGCTTGTGTTTTGGATTTTCGCAAATAACCCGAACGACACCTTTTCTGCGGATGACCTTGCACTTCGCGCAGACCTTGCGAACCGATGGCCTGACCTTCATCTCTAGTCCCCTTTATTTCGATCTGTAAACGATCCGGCCCCTGGACAAATCGTACGGTGTCAACTGAACCGTAACGCGGTCCCCGGGAAGAATCTTGATAAAGTGCATCCGCATCTTGCCGGAGATATGGGCAAGCACCTTCATCTTGTTTTCCAGTTCAACGCGAAACATCGCGTTGGGAAGGGGCTCGATGACGGTGCCTTCCAGCTCAATGGCTTCTTCCTTCGCCATTCTTCCAGCTCTCTCCCTTGCCGCCGCCCCTTCAGGGGAGGGTCAGTATTTCGGGGCCTTCCGGTGTGATGGCGACCACATGCTCGAAATGGGCCGACCGTTTCCGGTCGCGGGTCATGACGGTCCATCCGTCCGCGAGGACCTCGACGCCCCAGCTTCCCTCATTGACCATCGGCTCTATGGCCAACACCATGCCGGCGACGAACTTTGGCCCTGTGCCGGGAGTGCCGAAATTGGGGACCTGCGGCTCCTCGTGCATCTTCCGCCCGATTCCGTGCCCTACAAAGTCCCTGACCACGGAAAAACCGGCGGCCTCGACGAATTCCTGGATCGCGTGCGACATGTCCCCCAGCCTGTTTCCGACCCGGCATGCCTCGATCCCCTTGTGGAGAGAGGCCTCGGTGACGGATATCAGCCGGGCATGGACTTCCGCGATCTTTCCGACCGGAAAGGTCTTCGCGGAGTCGCCGCAGAATCCATTGGCCATGACGCCGAAATCGATACTGATGAGGTCTCCCTCATGCAATACCTGCTTTCGGGAGGGAATACCGTGAACGACCCGCTCGTTTACGGAGGTGCACAAGTTTGCAGGATAGCCCATGTATCCCTTGAATGCTCCCTTGACCCCTTGGCGCTCTAGATAGGCCGCAGCGCACTCCTCAAGGTCCATGGTTGTGCTTCCGGCCCGAATCAATGGCTTTACTTCCTCAAAGAACCTGCCAACAAATCCGCCTGCACGACGAAGCGCCTCGATTTCTCGTGGCGACTTTAGAATAATCATAAAGACCGGATCAATCCGGCAATTTCCGCATAGATCGCGTCGATATCGCCCGTGGCCTTGACATTCCGAAGCTTACCGCCGGCTTGATAAAAATTGATCAGCGGTTGGGTCGACCGCTTGTAATTGACCAGCCGCGACTTGATGGTCTCCTCGCGATCGTCATCGCGCTGGATCAGGTCGCCGCCGCACTGGTCGCATTTACCTTCGATCCGTGAAGGGTTAAACGTGACATGATACATCGATCCACATTTATTGCAAGTCCTTCTGCCGCAAAGACGAGTCATCAAATCGTTTTCGTCGACCTCGAGCGAGAGAACCAGGTCGATCGATTTCCCGAGTTCGGCCGTGGCGGCCTGGAGCGCTTCGGCTTGCGGAATCGTCCGGGGAAATCCGTCCAGGATGAACCCTTCCCGGCAATCCTCCGCCGAGAGGCGATCCTTGACGATCCCGACGACGACCTCATCGGGGACCAGTCCGCCGGTGTCCATGAACCCCTTGGCCATCAGTCCCATCGGAGTCCCGACTTTCACGGCCTCGCGAAGCATGTCCCCCGTGGAAACCTGCGGGATCCTGAAATCGGACGAGATCCGTTTGGCTTGGGTCCCCTTCCCTGCACCGGGAGGCCCTAAGAGTATGACTCCCTTCATCGGGAAACTACCCCCTTCGTCCCTTCATTTGCCCCTTTTTCAGGAAGCCCTCATAATGCCGAGTGATCAGGTGCGATTCGATCTGCTGTATCGTGTCCATCGCAACGCCTACGACGATCAGCAAACCGGTTCCACCGAAATAGAACGGGACGTTGAAGCGGGCGATCAGGATGCTCGGGAGCACGCAGATCACGCAAAGGTAGATGGCGCCGCCCAAGGTTATCCGGGTCAGGATGCGATCGATGTACTCGGCCGTCTTCTTCCCCGGGCGAATTCCGGGTACGAATCCGCCGTACTTTTTCATGTTGTCAGCGACGTCAACAGGGTTGAACGAGACTGCCGTGTAGAAGTAGCAGAAAAAGATGATGAAGGCGACGTATAGCAATTCGTAGACGAAATTCCCCGGCGTCATCAGTTGGGAGATCTTCTGGGTCACCGGGTTCTTCGCGAAATTGGCGATCGTCGCGGGAAACAACAGGATGGAGGATGCGAAGATCGGGGGGATGACGCCGGCAGTATTGACCTTGAGGGGAAGATGGGTGCTCTGACCGCCGTAAACCTTCCGCCCGACGATCCGTCGTGCGTACTGGACGGGAATACGGCGATGCGCCCGCTCGAAATAGATGATCGCGCCAACGACGACGATCATCAGCGCCAGCAGGAACAAGCCGGCGAACAGGTTCATCTCGCCCGTGCGAACCAGCGTGACTGTCCGGATCAGGCCGCTCGGGAATCGCGCCACGATACCGGCGAAGATGATCAGCGAAATGCCGTTGCCGATGCCCCGCTCGGTAATCTGCTCGCCCAGCCACATCAGGAAGGCCGTCCCGGATGTTAATGTCAGAACCGTCATGATCCGAAAGCTCCAACCAGGGTTGAAAACCACCGATCCTGCCCCGGCGGCGACGCTTTCGAGTCCCACGGCGATGCCGAATCCCTGGATGATCGAAAGAACGACGGTGCCGTAACGGGTATATTGCGTGATCTTCTTGCGGCCGAGATCCCCTTCCTTGGAAAGCTTCTCAAGTTGCGGGATGACGACGGTCAGCAACTGCAGGATGATCGAGGAGCTGATGTAAGGCATGATCCCGAGCGTGAAAATCGAAAAACGGCTCAAAGCGCCGCCCGAGAACATGTCTATCATGCCGAACAACGTGCCGGCCTGATTGGCGAACACGGAGGCAAGCGCAGCGGTGTCGATGCCTGGAGTCGGCACGTGGATACCGATCCGATAAACGATCAGCAGAAGCCCGGTGACGATAAGCCGACGCTTGAGCTCCGGCACCCGGGTAATGTTCTGGAAACCGTTCAACAAGGGGTGACGACCTCCAGGGTTCCGCCGGCGGCAGTCACCTTATCGGAGGCAGCCTTGCTGGCTTTATCGACCTTGACGGTCAACGGGCGGGTCAACTCGCCGTTCGCAAGCAGCTTGATGCCGTTCTTGAAGTCCTTGACGAGACCACAGGCGCAGATCAACTCGGCATCGACCACGGTGCCGGCCTCGAAAACGTTGAGGTCCTTGACCTGGATGATCGCGTATTCCTTGCGGAAGATGTTTGTGAAGCCGCGTTTGGGCAACCGGCGCTGCATCGGCATCTGGCCGCCTTCGTAGCCCGGCTTGACTCCGCCGCCGCTCCGAGCCTTCAAGCCCTTGTGTCCTTTACCCGCGGTCTTCCCGAGCCCGGACCCCTTGCCGCGCCCGACGCGCTTCTTTGCAGTCTTGGCCCCATCCGCGGGGCGCAGATCGGAAAGTTTCATTTTGCGTCTCCCGTTTCCTCTACGTGAAGCAGGAATTTCACTTTTTCGACCATCCCCCGAATTTCAGGGGTATTTTGGCGAACAACGGCACGGTTGACTTTGGTCAACCCAAGGCCTTTGACCACCTTTCGTTGATGCTCGGTGTGACCGCTCAGCCCACGAACGAGCGTGATCTTGAGAAACTCGCTCATGCGGTCGCCTCCTCTTCACGAGGTCCGCGGATCGCAAGAACTTGTTCGGGCGTCTGAAGTTGCGAAAGCCCGTTGATCGCAGCCTTGACCAGGTTGTGGGGATTGTTGCTGCCCAACGACTTGGTCAGGATGTTGGAGATTCCCGCCGATTCGATGACCGCACGGACACCCCCCCCCGCGATGACGCCGGTACCGGGCGAGGCGGGCCGCATGATCACCCGGCTTGCCCCGAATTCTCCGATCACCTCGTAGGGAAGCGTTCCGTTGACGAGGGGAACCTTGATGAGGACGCGACGTGCGTTCTGGACGGCCTTGCGGATGGCGTCGGGAACTTCATTGGCTTTCCCGAGCCCGGTACCCACGTGACCGAGACCGTCGCCGATGACGACGACCGCACTGAACGAAAAACGCCTGCCGCCCTTGACGACCTTGGCAACGCGACTGATGTGAACTACCCGGTCCTTGAGATCCAGACCTTCAGGATTGACTATCTTCAAACCGTCCTCCCTGTCCCGATTCCTAATGCGGATTGAGATCTTTTAAAATTCGAGTCCGGATTCGCGCGCGCCTTCAGCGAGCGCTTTCACGCGGCCGTGGTAAAGGAAGCCGTTCCGGTCGAATACGACTTTCTTGATGTTCGCTGCGAGCGCCTTCTTGCCGATCAGCTCGCCGACCTTCTTGGCCGCCTCGCTCTTCTCGACGTCGGCGATCGAATCCTTGAGCTCCGGGCTCAGTGTCGAAGCAGCCGCGACAGTCGATCCGGTTGCGTCGATGACCAGTTGGGCATAGATGTGCTTGGCGCTCCGGAAGATGGAGAGGCGCGGACGCTCCTCAGTCCCGAAGATGTTCTTTCGGATCCGGACTTTCCTCTTGAGTCTTGATTCTTCACGCTTATTGTTCTGGCTCATGGCTCGAAAAACTCCGTCGTTTGGAATTACGGGTGTGACCGGTTGTTATTTCCCGCCCGCCTTGCCGACCTTCTTGATGAGGCGTTCGCCCCGGTAACGGATCCCCTTGTTCTTGTAAACATCGGGCGCCCGGAGGCGGCGAATCCTGGCGGCAGTTTCGCCGACAAGTTCCTTGTTGACGCCGCTGACCTTGATGACCGTGTTCGCCTCGACTTCGGCCTTGATCCCGGTGGGGAGCGGAAACACCACGGGGTGGGAGTACCCCAATGCAAGGTGAAGCGCTCCCGGCTTGGCTTCGGCTTTGTATCCGACGCCGACAATCTCGAGGACTTTCGTGAACCCTTCGGTCACGCCTTTGACCATGTTCGCGAGAATCGTACGGAACATGCCGTAAAGGTTGCCGGCTTCGGGAGTGGCTATGGATACGACGGCGCTGCCTTCGGCGATCGTGATCTGGATCTGCTCGGGGACGGCGCAGGAAAGCGTCTCGTTCTTCCCGGTGACAGTCACGATTCCGTCTGCGACCGACACTTTGACCCCGGCAGGGATCGCGATCGGCATCTTACCGATTCTAGACATCTTCTTCCTCCAGTTATGAACCTGACGACCGGCCTACCAGACTTCGCAGAGCAACTCGCCGCCGATGGCCATCTTCCGTGCCTTCTCGCCCGTCATGACTCCGCGAGACGTCGTGATGATCGAGATGCCGAAGCCGCTCTTGACGACCGGGATGTGGTCCTTGCCGACATAAACCCGGCGGCTGAGCTTGCTCGTCCGCTTGAACCCCTTGATGGCGTACCCGTTATCGGGGACGATCTTCAGGAAGATCCGGAGCACCGGCTGCTTCCCGTCGGAGGCGACCCGATAATTCTTGATAAAACCTTCCTCTTTGAGGATCTGGGCGATATTCTCGAGGACCTTGGTCGAAGGAAGCTCAAGTTGGTCGAAGCGCGCAACCTGTGCGTTGCGTACTCGCGCGATCAGATTCGAAATATGGTCATTAATGGGCATCGATTCCTCCTACCAGCTGGCCTTGATGACGCCGGGAAGTTCCCCATTCAGCGCCAACTGCCTGAGACAGATGCGGCACAGCTGAAACTTGCGGTAAAAGGCCCGGGGCCTCCCGCAGCGCACGCAGCGGTTATATTTCCGGACTGAAAACTTGGGCGTCCGATTGCACTTGGCGATCAAAGATTTCTTAGCCAACTCCTGTCCTCCTCCTTGTTCCTTCTAGGCCCTGAAAGGCATGCCGAGGAGCCGGAGAAGTTCCAGGCCCTCTTCATCGGTGCGAGCAGAGGTAACGATCGTTATGTTCATGCCCTTGATCTTGTCGATCTTGTCGTAATCGATCTCGGGAAAGATGATCTGTTCCTTGACGCCGAGGGTGTAGTTGCCGCGCCCATCGAACCCGTTGGGAGAAACGCCCTTGAAGTCCCGGACACGAGGAAGTGCGATCCCCATCAGCTTGTCGAGGAAGAAGAACATCCGGTCGCGCCGAAGCGTTACCTTGACACCGATGGGCACGCCCTCACGAAGTTTGAAGTTGGAGATGGCCTTGCGCGCCTTCGTAACGATCGGCTTCTGCCCGGTAATGATGCCGATCTCCTGGACAGCCGAATCGATGATCTTGACGTTCTCGAGCGCCTCGCCCAGCCCCATGTTGACGATGACCTTCTCGACTTTGGGAACCTCCATCGGGTTCTTGTAGCCGAATTTGTCCTTGAGCTTGGGCACGACATCGGACTTGTAATAATCTTGCAGTCTCGGCATTTCCTGTCACCCCTATCCGCAACCGAGCGGATATTTATTTTTTCTTCGTCTCGAGCGGATCACCGCACCGCTTGCAGGCCCGGTGCTTGTCCCCGTTCGGTTCGACCACCATCTTGATCCGGGTGGGCTTGTTGCACTTGTCGCACATGATCAGCACGTTCGAATAAGCTAGCGGAGCTTCCTTTTCGATGATCCCGCCCTGGGGATTGGTCTTCCCTGCCTTCGTGTGGCGCTTGACCATGTTGATCTTCTCGATGAAGACCTTCATCTTCTCGCGATCGACCTTGAGAACGCGGCCAACCTTGCCTTTTTCCTTGCCGGCCGTGATCTTCACGATATCGTTCTTGTGGATCTGTGTCGTCGTCATTTCGGACATCGGTATCCCTTTCCTTTTCCGGGCTACAGCACTTCAGGGGCAAGCGAGATGATCTTCATGAACTTCTTGCCGCGAAGTTCGCGCGCAACCGGTCCGAAGATACGGGTCCCGACAGGCTCTCCCTGAGGGTTGATCAGCACGGCGGAATTCTGGTCGAACCGAAGATAGCTTCCGTCGTTCCGGCCGGTCTCCTTGGTGGTGCGCACAACGACGGCCTTGTAAACATCCCCCTTCTTGACCTTGCCGTGGGGGATGGCCTCCTTGACGCTGACCACGATGATATCTCCGACCGAGGCATAACGGCGCTTGCTGCCGCCCAGAACCTTGATGCAACAGAGGCGCTTGGCCCCTGAATTGTCAGCCGCATCGAGCATTGTCTGCATTTGAATCATGGCAAAATTGCTCCGCTGTTGATTTTTACTACCGGACGGCGGGACGTTCGATCAATCGCGCCACCCGCCAGCGTTTACCTTTGCTGATCGGGCGGGTCTCGATGATCTCGACCCGATCGCCGATGCTGTATTCGTTCTTTTCGTCGTGTGCCTTGTAAGTCGTGCGTTTCTTGACATACTTCTTGTAAACCGGGTGGGGAACCAGGCGTTCGACGCGGACCACGACGGTCTTGTCCATCTTGTCGCTCACCACCAGGCCGACTTTCGATTTTCTGATCCCGCGCGGTTCCATTGCGTTCTCCGTTCCCATATTATTCCGCCTTCTTTT
This sequence comes from Candidatus Deferrimicrobiaceae bacterium, assembly GCA_036504035.1. Classification (NCBI taxonomy): domain Bacteria; phylum Candidatus Deferrimicrobiota; class Candidatus Deferrimicrobia; order Candidatus Deferrimicrobiales; family Candidatus Deferrimicrobiaceae; species Candidatus Deferrimicrobiaceae bacterium. Next base: position 5,008 of record DASXVV010000013.1, on the reverse strand, counting down.
CGGCCTTCTGACCCAGGAATGTGGCAACCCTGGCCAGGTCACGCCGACGGTTCCGGATAAGCATCCGGTTATCGAGGGCGTTCGCCGAACGCTTCATCTTCAAGCGGAAGATTTCATCTCTAAGCTGCTGTTCTTTCTGGCGAAGTTCTTCAACCGCCAACTCGCGAAGTTCTTTCGCTTTCATGTCTATCTACTCCTCCCTCGACAGGAACTTCGTCTGGATCGGGAGCTTGTGGGACGCCAGACGAAGTGCCTCGCGCGCCGTGGCTTCATCAACCCCTTCGATCTCGTAAAGAACGCGCCCGGGCTTGATGACGCAGACCCATTCTTCGGGGTTGCCCTTGCCTTTGCCCATACGGGTTTCGGCAGCTTTCCGCGTGATCGGTTTGTCGGGGAACACCCGGATCCAGATCTTTCCGCCACGCTTGATGAAGCGCGTCATCGCGATTCGGGCCGCCTCGATCTGACGCGCAGTCAGCCAGCCGGCTTCAAGCGCCTTGACCCCGAAATCGCCGAAATTCAACGCATTCCCTGAGTTGGCGTTGCCGGCCCGCCGCCCCTTCATCATCTTCCGATATTTGACTCTCTTTGGCGAAAGCATCTATCTGCTCCTATTCGGATTTCGAGGCGGAGACGGAGGCCGCCATCGGCAGCACTTCACCCTTGTAGATCCAGACCTTCACACCGATGATGCCGTATGTGGTCTTCGCCTGGGCAAAGCCGTAGTCGATATCGGCCCGCAGCGTATGAAGAGGAACACGTCCCTCGCGATACCATTCGGTCCTGGACATCTCGGCGCCGCCGAGTCGGCCGGAGACCTGGATCTTGATCCCTTTCGCCCCGAGCTTCATGGAGGAGAGCACCGTCTTCTTCATTGCCCTGCGGAAAGCGATTCGCCGCTCGAGCTGCATGGCCACGTTTTCAGCGGTCAGTTGGGCGTCGGTTTCCGGCCGGCGAATCTCTTGAATCGTGACCGAAACCTCTTTGGACGAATACTTCTTCAGGTCCTTCTTGAGATTTTCGATCTCTGCGCCCTTCTTCCCGATCACGATCCCGGGACGGGCGGTATAGATGATGACGTGGACCCGGCTCGCCTTCCGTTCGATCTCTACGGAAGAAACGCCTGCATGGATGAGACGATCCTTCACGAACTTCCGGATCCGAAGGTCCTCATGCAGGTACTGCGCGTACTCCTTTTCGGAGTACCAGCGGGAACGCCACGTCTTGATAACCCCAAGACGAAAGCCGAACGGATGTGTCTTCTGTCCCAAAAGCCGCCTCCCTTAACGTATGCCTTTATATCAGGCTTCGTCCACGACGATGGTGATGTGACTCGTACGCCGCTTGTACTTGTGCGCCCGCCCCATGGGTGCGGGACGGAATCGCTTCAAGGAGGCGCCTCCGTCGACGAAAGCCTGCTTGATGAACAGGGTGTCGACGTCGATGACCCCAGTCTGGCCGGCGTTGGCCACAGCCGAGTCGAGAACCTTTTTGATGGTCACGGCGGACGCCTTCTTGGCGAGTTTCAAGATGGCCTGCGCCTCGGAAAGCTTCTTGCCGCGAATCAGATCGACGACCAGGCGTGCCTTCCTGGGCGCGATCCGCGTGAATTTAAGTGTTGCCTTGGCTTCCATATCGATGTGTCTCCCTTATGTCGGGGCGTAAGACCCTTACTTCTTGACCTTGGCTTTGCGATCGCCCGAGTGGCCATGGAAGGTCCTGGTCGGGGAGAATTCGCCCATCTTGTGACCGACCATGTTCTCGGTCACGAACACCGGCATGAACTTGCGGCCGTTGTGGACGGCGAAAGTGTAACCGACCATTTCAGGCGTGATGGTGGAGCGACGCGACCAAGTCTTGATCACCTTTTTGTCGCCCGTCGCAATCGCCTTGGTCACCTTCCGCTGAAGGCCTTCTTCGATGTACGGTCCCTTCTTAATCGAACGTCCCACTTGTATACTCCTTAGTCCGTTACTTGCTGCGACGCTTGACGATGTAGCGGTCGGTGGACGGGTTCTTGCGGGTCTTGTGACCCTTGGTCGGTTTTCCCCAGGGTGTGCAGGGGTGACGGCCACCCGAAGAACGTCCCTCACCGCCGCCCAAGGGATGATCGACAGGGTTCATCGCTACGCCGCGAACAGAGGGACGGACACCCAGCCAGCGATTGCGGCCCGCCTTGCCGAGGGATACCTTTTCGTGATCGAGATTGCCGACCTGTCCAATGGTCGCCATGCAGTCGATGAAGACGAGGCGAACTTCACCGGAAGCGAGGCGAAGGTGCGCGTACTGACCTTCCTTCGCCAGGATCTGGACGACGGAGCCGGCGGACCGGGCGATCTGACCGCCCTTTCCGACTTTCAGCTCAACGTTGTGAACCAGGGTGCCGACAGGGATATTTCGGATCGGAAGCGCATTGCCAGGCTTGATGTCTGCCGTGCTTCCGGCCACCACCGTGTCTCCGACCGCAAGTCCGACCGGCCAAAGGATGTACCGTTTCTCCCCGTCGGCGTAATGCAGCAGGGCAATACGCGCGGAGCGGTTGGGATCGTATTCGATCGCCGCCACCTTGGCAGGGACGTCGGCTTTGGTACGCTTGAAATCGATGATCCGGTACTTGCGCTTGTGCCCCCCGCCCTGCAGCCAGGACGTGGTGTGACCGTGGTTGTTGCGACCACCCGTCTGGTTGAGGCTGACGGTCAACGCCTTTTCGGGCGCCTTCTTGGTCAGTTCTTCGTTGGTCAGGACGGACTTCTGGCGCACGCCCGGGGAAGTCGGTTTATATTTGCGGATACCCATGATCGCTCTCCTTGCCTTCTATTCCGTCATACGCCTTCGAAAAATTCGATCGTGTCGCCCTCTTTGAGGGTCACGACAGCCTTCTTCCAGCTCGGGCGGCGGCCTTCGACGCGGCCGCGACGCTTCGTCTTTCCGGGGACAACCATGGTCCGGACTTCAACCACTTTCACATTGAAAAGCTTTTCGACTGCTTCCTGGATCACGTTTTTGTTGGCCCGGCGATCGACTTCGAATGCAACCGCGTTGCCGACTTCTTTCATGAACGTGGCCTTCTCGGTGATCAGGGGCCGCTTGATGACATCGGTATGATTCATTACCCCAACACCTCGATGATTTGATCGTACGCCGGCTTGGTCAGGACCAGCTGGTCGTAGGAAAGGATATCGTAAACGTTGAGACCATCTACCGGAAGTACCTTGTAATCATGAAGATTCCGAACTCCGAGATAAAGGTTTTCAGGAAAGCCCTCGGTGACTAGAAGCGCATCGTTGAGACCGAGCGCTGCCGCAACCTTGAGGAAATCCTTGGTGCGAGGCGTCTCGATCTCGAGCGAGTCGACCAGGAAGAGTTTGTTTTCCCGAAGCTTGTCGGTCAGGGCGCAACGCAGTGCCGCCTTCATTTCTTTCTTGTTGACCTTGATCTCGTAGCTGCGCGGGTGAGGACCGAAAACGGTACCGCCTCCCCGCATAATGGGAGACCGCGACGTGCCTTGACGCGCGCGGCCGGTTCCCTTCTGTCGAAACGGCTTCTTGCCGCCGCCTGTGATATCTTTCCGGGTCTTCGTTGAAGCTGTGCCGGCACGGCGTGCAGCCAGCTGGGCTATCACGACGTGATGAAGAAGGTGGTTTTTTACCTCGGTTCCGAAGATCGCCTCCGGCAATTCTACCGACTCCTTCACCTGCCGGTCCTTATCGACCATTTCCAGGGATGCCATCATGCGCTCCTTAGTTTGCCTTCTTCACTGCGTGCCGGACGAAAACCATGCCGTTCTTGGAGCCGGGAACAGCGCCCCGAACGAGCAGCAGGTTCTTCTCAGGCTGGACGGCGACGACTTTGAGGTTGAGGGTGGTGGTCTTTTCGTTTCCGTAATGCCCCGCCATCTTCATATTCTTGATGACTCTCGACGGATAGGCAGAGGCGCCGATCGACCCAGGCGCGCGATGGAACATCGAGCCGTGCGTCGCACGACCACCGCGAAAATTCCACCGCTTCATGACGCCCGTGAAACCGCGCCCCTTGCTCTGCCCGGAAACATCTACGAAATCGCCTTCCTTGAAAATGTCGACCTTGATCTCGGCTCCAACTTCAATGGAGGGATCAGGAATCTCTACTTCCTGCAGAATGGCGAAAGCACCCTTTCCCGCCGTGCGGAAGTGCCCCAGGTCGGCCTTGTTGACCTTCTGGGCCTTCTTCGACTGGAAACCGATCTGAATGGCTTCATACCCGTCGTTCTGGACGGTTTTCTTCTGGATGACCGTGCAAGGTCCGGCTTCGATCACTGTGACGGGAATCATCTTCCCCTCGGTGTCGAATACCTGCGTCATGCCCAGTTTTTTACCCAAAATACCGGTCGTCATTGTTAGCACCTTATGGATTCGTTCGTTCGTTTGTTTACGTTATTCCTGTCGATCGTTAAAGCTTGATTTCGACTTCGACCCCGGCAGGCAGGTCGAGTTTCATCAGCGCATCGATCGTCGCGGCCGGCGGCTCATGAATATCCAGGAGACGCTTGTGCGTCCGAATCTCGAACTGCTCGCGGCTTTTCTTGTCAACGTGCGGTGAACGGTTGACCGTAAACCGCTCGATCTGGGTCGGCAGCGGGATGGGCCCCGCTACCTTCGCGCCTGTCTGCTTTGCCTTTTCAACTATTTCCCCGGTGGCCTTGTCGAGAAGCTTGTAATCAAAGGCCTTGAGCCGGATCCGAATCTTCTGGTGATCGATGGACACTGAATCTCCCCCTTGTCGTTTCCGCTATTCCAGGATTTCAGCGACGACGCCCGCGCCCACGGTGCGGCCGCCTTCGCGGATCGCGAAACGAAGTTCCTTTTCCATGGCGACAGGCGCGATCAGTTCGACGCTCATCTGGACGTTGTCGCCCGGCATCACCATCTCGACGCCGTCCTGAAGCGACGCAACACCCGTCACGTCAGTCGTCCGGAAGTAGAACTGCGGACGGTAACCGTTGAAGAAAGGCGTGTGACGACCGCCCTCC